>JAMOSO010000044.1 GCA_027063065.1 Planctomycetota bacterium
CAATCCGGGGGAGCTTTCCAAATACTTTACAAAAACCCCACTATTGCCAATTACCCCAAATTTATAAGATTTATCCTGCAAAGTAAAAGGTACTTCAGAACCAACCATACCTTCGGCTGTTGAAGGGATTTCACTATCGATTAATTCATCACAAAAAAGAAGAGTTGTCTCCTCAAAAGTCGCTAGAATTGTCTGAGTTATCTTTTGATAATTCTCGGCTATGTTCATATTCCCAATCTCCTGCTAATTTTATAACAATTTCTTTTAATTCAAATTCCTTAAAAGGTTTTTGAATAACCCCTTCTATACCCAACTCTTTAAGCTTTCCAAGTTTTACTTTGCTTCTTTCCGAAGACAAAATCACCGCTGGAATATCACTAAACAACTGATTATTTTTAATTTTTTCAATAAGCTCAAACCCAGTCATCTTGGGCATATGCAAATCTGTAAAAATTATATCCACCCAATTATTATTTATTACATCTAACGCCTGATGGCCGTTTACTGCAATATATAAATTTTGAATTGGTAAATTTGTTTTTTCAAATGCTATTTTTAAAGCATTTCTTATCAAGGCCGAATCATCTACTATCAATATTGAATACGCCATTTTACTCCTTATAAATCCTTTGCCACACCTGCCGTAGTTGTCCACACCCTACCGCTTGCCATTTCAAGATATAAAGTACGCGGTTTTGCCCCTCCTGTATCTTCATTGGCAATAAAAACATTATTCTTTTTAAAAAGTCTTTCGGCAATTACAACATTGCGTCTACCAATGGGTAATGATGTTGTACCCAATAATTCACTACCACCTGCCATCACAATCCTTAAACTATCTTTTGTAGCACCTTTTTTATAAAGCAGTTTAAAAAAATTAGGTATTGCCTCTTCACCGTACTTCCAAGATTCCTCATAAGTAACTTTTTTATTAGGCAATGTTGGTAGCATATAATGCAAAATACCTCCCACCCTACATTTACTATCATAGGCGGCAATTCCCACACAAGAACCTAACGCATGGGTAACAATAATGGCACAATCATCACCCGTCACCAATGCTTCGCCTATACCCACCACGAGGTTCTTGCTCATTTTTATAGCTTCCTAAATACCGATGGGGCTACTTTTTCAAAGCCATCAACCAACTGTGCCACCAAAGATTCCGCATGACCAACAAACAATAAACCTCCTTGTTTTAATAACCTTTTACACTCTTTAACAATAACTGTACGTAAAGAGTTATCAAAATATATCATTACATTTCTAATAAAAATCACATCAAATGGACCGCTCATTAAATAAGGTGATTTTTTTAAATTCATACATGCAAAATACGCCTGCGGTTTAAGACTTTGCTTAATGGTATAAAAATCACCATTATTGCTAAAATATTTTGTTTTAAACTCCACTGGCAACGATGAAATTTCTTTACTGTTATAAACACCTTTACGTCCTTGCTCTAATACAGTTCTATTTATATCAGTCGATAAAAGTTTAAAATCAAAACTATGGCTTATACCAGCACGCCTAGCCGTTATCATCAACGACCAAGGTTCTTGCCCTGAAGACGCTGCTCCACACCACATTCTTATTTTTTTATTACCGCTTAACACTTCTTGCTTTAAATAATCTTTTAAAATTTCAAAATGGGCTTCTTCTCTAAAAAAATGTGTCGTATTTGTCGAGACTTCTTCAACTAGGTTATTCCACTCTTCTAAGGTTGTGGCATTATCTAAATAATCAATATATTCACTAAAATTATTTAAATTTAAAATTCTCAACCGTTTTGCCAACCTTGTTTCAAGCAATGTTTTTTTCTTATCTTCTAACTTTATCCCCGTATTGGCGTAAATTCTATCCCTTAAAATATTAAATTCGTTTTTATTCATACCCAATCACTTTCCCTTAGAACTTTAGTTTTTTTAATAAAAATATCACCACTTTTTGTATCAAAAATAATTTTTCTACCATATAGCCCTCCGCAGTCTTCTGACGTATAAGCAATTTTATATTTATCTAAAATTTTTTTGGTTATCTTTATATTTGCTTCTCCTCGGGCATCTTTATCATCTAATTTAGCACCACCAATTATATGTACATCAAATAAATCCATCTCAAAGGATTGGCTTAAATTATTTATAATAAACGGCAAGGCGACGTTACCATACTTGGCAGTTGCCTTAGTTGACTCATAAATTGCAGGTTGGGTAAAATGCGACACCCCCACAAATGATGCCTTGGCACTCCAAAAAGTAACACAAATACCAAAGGTTACCACTGTTGAAACAGGCTCACCTTTTTTAAAAACCTTTAATGAAGCCGGTAAAAAAATATGCTTACAATCGTCATTACGACGATTGTAAGCTTGTCCATCTTTAGAATTCACGAAGGGTATCTTCATCCATTGGAATTACATCTTCTTGTTTATGCTCTATTGCCTTAGGCTGTGATACTTGCACAGGTTTAACTGGTGCTGAGGCAGAAATAGCTTTTTGTTGCCTTGGTGCTGCAATAGTTTTTTCAGAACGTCCATTGCCTACGTCAATAATAAAAGTTTCCATTAAAGCTTGTAATTCTTCTGTTTGAGCACTTAGCTCTTCAGATACGGATGCCGATTCTTCAGAATTTGCCGCAGTTGCCTGAGTAACCTTATCCAACTCAACCATAGCAACATTAATCTGATCTATGCCCTTAGCTTGTTCCCCTGATGCTGTGGCAATTTCTTGAATAATAGAATCAACCTTACCAACCGATTCTTTAATTACAGTTAAAGCCTCTGCCGCCAAATTGGACACATTGACACCAGCGTCTGCTTTTTCAGCAGAACCTTTAATTAATGCCGCAGTTTCTTTGGCGGCTTCGGCACTGCGTCCTGCAAGGTTTCTAACTTCTTCGGCAACAACGGCAAAACCTCTACCAGCTTCGCCTGCCCGCGCTGCTTCAACCGCAGCATTAAGCGCCAATAGATTGGTTTGCTTGGCAATATCATCAATATTTTTTACAATCTCAGCTGTTTCATCAGATGCTTTTTTAATAGCTTCCATATTAGCAACCATCTCTGCCACTTGTTTTTCGCCTGCCAAAGTATTTTTATTAGCCTCCTCTGCCAACACCCTTGCCTGAGCAGTATTATCCGCATTTTGCTTAACCATTGAGTTCATCTCTTCTAAACTAGCGGTGGTTTCTTCTAAGGAGCTAGCTTGCTCATTAGCACCCTGAGCCAAAGATTGACTGCCGGCAGCAATTTGCTGACTAGCTGATGTTATTTGAATAACTGATCCTGTAACTTGTGAAAGGGCTTCCTTAAGATTATTTATCAACACATTTACATTTTGTTTTAAAATTTCATAATCGCCACTATATTGATTAACCACTAATTTAGTTAAATCTTTTTGAGCTGCAAAATTTAAAATAGTGCCTATATCTTTTAAAGGCGTAGCCACACTGTCTAACATTTTATTAAACCCTTCCCTCAAAGCACGATAATCTCCAGTGGAGTTACCAAGATCTGCTCTTTTATCAAGATCACCATTTTGTGCTAATTTAATTAAATTAGCCAGTATCTCTACGGTTTCTTTTTGCTCTGTTTGATCAGTTAAGACCTCCATACCACCAATAACGTTTCCAGCTTTATCAAACATAGCAGAACAAGCCGCAAATACAGGTATTTTATCACCATTTCTTTTGGTTGCTACTATTTCAGCAAGTGTAGGATTTTTTGTAATAAAAGATTTTTTAATAGTACAATTTTCTGTATTACAAACAGATGTATTACATAACTGATCACATCGCATTTTACCTACAACTTCTTCTTTTCTAAATCCTGTAACTTGCTCCATCGCTTCATTCATAGAAACTACCAATAAATCTTTGTCTGTCACAAACATGGGTGCTGCTATACTCTTTAAAACATTCTCTGTATATTCTTGATGAGACACCACCAAATCTAACGCTTTATTAATATTACTATTTAAGTTTCCAAAAATACCTTCAAAAGAATCTGAAGCTTTGTTAGACATATTACCTGATGATATATCTGCCATGACTTGTGCGGCATTTTTAAGCGGCTTTGAAATAGACTCTACCATATTGTTGATTTCGTTAGCTATTTGCGCATCGATATTATCAAATTTGCTTTCACTAATACGTACATCAAGATTGCCACTTCCTACCTGTTTGGCTACTGTTTTGATTTCTTTAAGTAATTCCTCTTTTTTTGCATTATTTGAAAAAAACATAACTTCTCCTATTTATTTGTTTTTTGATTTATTTTTGAAATATTTTCAATTTCTTTAATTGACAAAGCCTTTTCTATATCTAAAAGAGAAATAACCTCTTCACCTTTTTGATATAGACCAAGTAAAAACTCTGTTTCGACACTTTCGCCAAACTCTGGCACAGGGCCTATATCATCTTGGGCAATATCTAAGACCTCTTGAACATCATCAATAATAACTCCCAACTCAATAGTCCTAGTTTCTTCTTCCAGATAAATAACAATAATGCCCATATCGTTATCATCTGGTTTTGCATCCATACCAAATCTAATGCGTAAATCTACAACGGGAATAATAGTTCCCCTTAGATTAATAACCCCGCGATAATCAGACGGAATACGCGGTATTGGGGTTATTGACATTAAAGATATAATCTCTTTTACCGTAAGTATGGGAATGGCAAATGTTTGTTTGCCCAATATAAAGCTCATATATTGCCCTCCCAACGCAATGGAATTATTGCTGTCGTTGTCGTTTGTTTCGCTCATAACAATCCTTTCTTGTTAGTTTTGTTTCATCCATTTATGTATAGCCGTTATATCAAGTATTAACCTAACCCTGCCATCACCCATAATTATTCCCCCGCTTACACCTTCTGTTAATAAGCCATGTGGCAAGCCTAAATTTTTAACTAAAACCTGCTGTTCACCCACAATTCCTGTTACACCAAGTGCAAATTGAGAACCTAATTGGTCTTCAATCAAAATTATGGTTTCTATTTTCCCCTCTGTTTGGGTAAATTCGCTTAATGGTAAATAAGGATATATTTTACCGCGCAATTTTACCGTTTTACCCTTGCCCAAAAGTGAGGTAATAGCGTGATGTTCAATATCAAAAGATTCCACAATGCTAAGTATTGGGATAATAAAACGATTTTCACCAAGAGCTATCACCATACCGTCTGTTATTGCCATTGTTAAAGGCAGTATTATTGTAAAGGTACTTCCGTGCCCTAATGTTGAAGATGTTTTTAAAGTGCCACTAAGAGATTCTATAGATCTTTTTACAACATCCATACCTACGCCACGCCCAGATACATCAGTTACCTTAGCTGCCGTAGAAAACCCTGGCAAAAAAAGAAAATCAAAAATTTCTTCTTGCGAATAATTTTTACCAGCATCAACAATGCCTTTTTCTACCGCTTTAGCCAATATCTTTTTGGTATCTAGCCCCCTACCATCATCTTTAATTTCTATCACAACACTATCAGCGCTGTGATAAGCAGATAAGGTAATTGTGCCTTGTTTGTCCTTACCCGTATTAAGGCGTTCTTCTTGGGTTTCCAAACCGTGATCCATTGCATTACGCATAATATGCATCAGAGGATCACTAATTTTTTCTACAATAGATTTATCAATTTCGGTATCTTCGCCCGTGGTTATAAAATTTACTTGCTTATCTAATTTGCTAGATAAATCATAAACCAAGCGTTTCATTTTTTGAAAAATTGGAGCAAGAGTTACCATACGCAATTTTAAAGCGTACTCTTGCAACTCCTTTAATAAATTATTAGTTGTGTTGATTTCTTTATGAATATTATCCAATTTTTCTATTTTATTAGTTACCGACAGGGTAACCTGCGATTGGGATATGACTGTTTCGCCAATTAAATTAATAATATGGCTTAATCTATCCACTGGTACACGGATACTTTCTTGATGAACAAATGTTTTTTTAGAATTAACTAATTGAGCATTAATATTTTGTTTTTTGTCTTGTTTTTTTTGACCTATTTTTGCATTATTTTGACTTTCTTTTTGCAAATTTAATAAATCATTATAAACTACCGAATAATTATCAGGTAAGCTAAAAGGAACACCTTGTTCCAAAGATTGCTTAAGACTATCTTTTAATTCTCTTAATACGTCAATTGTATCCAAGGTAACAGTTTTTATAACTTCTGAAAAATTATTTTTTTTATCCCTTAGCTTGCTTATAATATCCTCGGCAATATGAGTAATTTTTACAAAATCATCAAGTGCTAATAAACCACCAGAACCTTTAATAGAATGAAAAGCTCTAAAAATAGTATTAATATCATCTAAACGTATATGAGAAAAATCTGTTAAATTAACTAAAATAGTTTCGGCAGACTCTAAATGTTGTTCTACCTCATCAAAAAAATCAGCAATTATATTTGCATCATTTTGCAAAACTAAATTTAAATCTGTTTCGGCTTCTATTATATCGTTATCGGTAGCGTTATCGCTATCTGAGTGTTCTGTTGTGTTGTTATTAATATTTTTTAAACCAAAAAATTCTATTTCTTGATTACTTAGCCTAGGAATTTTCATGTCCTTAACTAAAGACACTGCCAACCTTAATGTATCAACAAAAGCTAACATAACTTTTGTTGATACATTATTTTTAATTAATTCACTTTCGATAAAATGAATTAACTCTACATAATCGTGTAAATCCAATAAACCAAATTCACCCTTGTAGGTATGGATGGTACGCTTAATAGCATCTAAAGCTTCTGGGTTTTGTTTATCAAACTCGATAACCCAAGCTTCAAGGGTTTCAAGACGATCGCTTGCCTCAACAGTAAATATGTCAATTAAGGGGCTTAAACCAGCATCAAAATTTTCATATTCAACATTTTGTTCAGGCTGACAATCTAGTTGGTTGTTGGTTGTTGGTTGTTGGTTGTTGCTCAAGCTCTCTGCAGAGCTTGTGCAACAACTCTCTGTTAAAGAAACCTGTTTTAAATCATTTAAACTAAAGTTCAATTCTTTTAAAGCAGTTTTAATACTTACAAATGCTTTATTTTGATCTATATTACCATCTAAAGCTTTATTTATAAGTACAAGTACCCTATCTGTTTTTTTTATACCCGCCTCTGGTAATGCCACATTAGATTGAAAATCTTCAATTACATCTTTTAATTGTTTTAAATCCCCACTCTCAAGACCATCAAACTTTACAAAATACTCTTCTATTGTTTTGTTCATAAACCCTCTTACATGATTAGCGCAATCACACTGTAAATTTTAAGTTTAAACACAACCTACTTAAAAATTACATTTATGCAAGTATTTTTTAGCACAAAACTGTTATGTTATTGTTTAACTATTCTGAATTTTACATCTACAAAAGAAACCTTGCCCCAAAAAACATCATACATATAATTATGTGCTATGGCTCGTTATTTAAAAGATACTTATATTAGTCCTTTTACGGATTTTGGTTTTAAAAAATTATTTGGCACAGAGCTAAATAAGGATTTATTAATTGATTTTTTAAATCAATTATTGCAAAAAGATGAGGGTGTTATTGTAGATTTAACCTATCTTAATAACGAATTATTACCCCGTCACCAAGACGAACGCAAGGCCATATTTGATATTTATTGCGAAAATGAAAAAGGCGAGAAATTTATTGTTGAGCTTCAAAAAGCCAAACAAAATTATTTTAAAGACCGCAGTATTTATTATTCATCTTTCCCTATTCAGCATCAGGCACAAAAAGGCCCTTGGAATTTTAAATTAAAAGCAATTTATACCATAGGTATCTTAGATTTTGTCTTTGATGAAGACAAAGACGATGATCAGATTTTTCATCATGAGGTTAAATTAGTAGACACTAAAACCAAAAAGGTGTTTTATGATAAACTAACCTATGTTTATTTAGAAATGCCTAAATTTAATAAAACCGAAGACCAACTAGAAACCCAATTTGACAAGTGGATGTATGTACTTAAAAATCTAAACGATTTAACTAAACGCCCTGCCAAACTACAAGAACGCGTATTTGAAAAATTATTTAAACAAGCAGAAATAGCCCAATACACAGAACAAGAATATGACGAATACGAACTAAGCCTAAAATATTATCGCGATTTAAAAAATTCAATAGACACCGCCTACGGAGACGGCTATTTTGAAGGGGTAGAAAAAGGTATTGAGAAAGGTTTGCAAAAAGGCAAAGAAGAAACCACTATCGCTATAGTTAAAAACCTTAAAAAAGCTGGTGCATCAAACGATATGATTTACCAAGCCACAGGTCTTTCAGTAACAGAAATAAATAAAATTACACAATAATATAATGCAACACCAATCTGAGGGATAAAGAAAGCATAAAAAGGCACTATTATGAATCAAATAATTAACGATTTAATAGATAAAGGTGTAACAATTTATGCACCTGCATCTCAGTGGATAAATGTTAAAGCATCACAAATAGCACCAAACACTGTTCTTTATCCCGGTTCACGCATCACAGGCAAAGATACCAGCATTGGACCTGGATGTATTATTGGCCAAGAAGCACCTGTAACTATTGACAATTGCCAACTAGGACACGGTGTACGACTAAAAGGTGGCTATTTTAATGGTGCTACCTTTTTAGATGGTGTATCTTTTGGATCTTCCGCCCATGTTCGCCCTGGCACACTACTTGAAGAACAAGCTAATGCTGCCCACTGTGTAGGACTAAAACAAACCATATTATTACCATTTGTAACACTTGGTTCACTTATAAATTTTTGCGATTGCTTAATGAGCGGTGGTACATCACGCAAAAATCACAGTGAAGTTGGCTCTTCTTATATTCATTTTAATTTTACACCACACCAAGACAAGGCTACCCCATCTTTATTTGGCTGTGTTAGTAAAGGAGTTTTTTTAAATCAAAAACCAATATTTTTAGGCGGACAAGGAGGCTGTGTTGGCCCCGTACAAGTTGAATATGGTAATATCATAGCAGCTGGAGCTATTTTAAGAAATGACATAAAGGATATAGACAAATTATTGATACCAAAAACATTATCCGAAGCAAAACTAAATTATCCAATAGGCGCATATAGCTGTATAAAGCGTATAGTTAAACACAATTTAGAATATATTGGCAATATTTATGCCCTGTTAGCATGGTATCAACAAATAAGACAAGTTTGCCAATGGGATCAGTGGCAACAAGCTTGTATGCAAGGTGCTAATACACGCCTAAATGAAGTATTAACAGAACGCATTAACCGCTTAGAAAAACTTGCATTAGCAATGCCTAATTCTATTGCAAAACATCGAGCAATGGGTAAAGATATAACTAGCAAGTCTATTGATTTTCAACAAAAATTTCATGATGCTTGGAGCGAATTTAAAAGTTTTTTTGCATCATATACACCGCCAAATGCACCATCAGAAATTTGCTCTAAAATGTATAATACAAAATATTTAAGCAATTTAAAAACCCTAGATAAAGATGATATAAACTCTGCCAAAACTTGGCTAGACACAATTGTGACAGATTGCAAAAACCTAGTGGAAAAGGTGTGAATAAGTTACAAATAAATGTAAAAGACTTTTGTAAACCAATAATAAAAACAGGCAATTTAAATCAATATAAAAAAGATAAATTGCCAGTCGGACTACAAGAAAAAGCCAATGATTTATTAGCAAATATTCAAGACGAACAAAGTTTAATAACGGGGTATCGCAAAAATTTTTTTATATATAAAAAACTAATGCACGATGATTTAAATATCGAATTATCATCGATAACCTGTGGTATTTTTGTCAATAATGATATTGTAACTTTAGAAAACATAATCCCTACATTTAATCTAAATGCACTGCACCAACAATTGTGTAACGATGAACTTAACCCTCACATACTAGAAATTAAAACTACAGCATGGATGTATTATAGCCATAACAATATCAAACCTATATGCCAACTATTTTTGGTTTCTGTACAAAACCCCGACGAGCATATATGCCTAAACATAAATTATGACGATGTAAATCATAATATTTGGGTAAAAAAACGACAGCATATTTTTATTAAAAAAGAATTGTTAAAACAAAAAAAAGATAAAGGCAGGCAAAGCATAGGTAACGATTTGGGGTTTCCTTTTAGTAGACCACGGGAAGGTCAAATAGATCTTATGAACACGGTAGGTGATATTGTTGACAACAACAAACAAGGTATATTACAAGCCCCTACCGGTTTAGGAAAAACAGCTGGCGTTTTAATACCAGCTTTAAAAAATGCACTGCTAAACTGGAAACAGGTAATGTATTTAACACCAAAAAATTCTCAGCAATTACTGGTCTTGCAAACAATTGAAAAATTACGCCAAATAGGAAGCCCCATAACTGGACTAATTATTACCGCAAAGGAGCGTATCTGTCTAAAAGAAGAAGTTATTTGCAATCCAAAATACTGTGAATATGCCCAAAAATATTACGACAAACTACGCAAAGACAAAGTAATTGAAAAAGTAATTACAGAAGGACTTTTAACCCAAGAAATCTTTACCAAATACGGCAAAAAATATCAAGTTTGCCCATTTGAACTATCCCTAGACGCCACTGCACACTGCGATGTGATTATATGCGATTATAATTACGCAATATCCCCCAAAACAGCCCTCAAGCGATACTTTGACGAAGATGGCAAAGCCAATAAATTAAATCTGGTTATCGACGAAGCTCACAATCTGCATAACCGAGCTATGAATCATTACTCACCTGAATTAGATGAAGAAATATTAAAGCAATTTTTAAATAGCATAAATACAATTAACAAGCCTTTTAGCCTACAAGGCAGTCAAATAATCAAGCAAACCATACAGTTTATTTTAGATAAACGCCCCGATGAAACCATAAATTCGCCCATATACAATCGTAATACAGACGACCACTATGGACATTCCATGTTGATAAAATTTGACTATGAGCAACTGTACGAAATAGAACAAAATCTAAACAAATTATTAAATCGTTACAGTGAAAGCCAAGAATATTTATCGCCCAACAATCCACTGGTACAGCTATGTGCCTATATAGGCGATTTTTGTGCTGTATCGCGTATGCGAGGTGATTATTTTTATCATACTTACAATGTCAACCCAAACGGTTATAAATTAGTTATTACCTGTGCTGATCCATCTAAATTTTTATGCGAAATTTGGGAGATGTGCGCTTCTACTATTGTATTTTCGGCAACAATAAAGCCATTTAAGTTTTATACAAATATTTTAGGATTAGAACCAAGTTCTACCCAATCCGCTGAATTTTTGTCGCCATTTCCACAAAAAAATCGCAAATTACTTATAATACCCCAAGTTTCAACATTATATAACGAAAGAGTTCATTATTACGATAAAATAACCGACGCTATAGAACGCATTTTACCTAGAAAATTAGGCAACTATTTTTTGTTTTTTTCATCATTTATATTTTTAGATGAAATTTACCAACGATTAAAACTTCCCGAGTTTAAATTGCTGGTTCAAAAACCAGCAATGCCAAGGGATGAAGCCCAACAATTATTACAAGAAATGGCAAACACCACCACCCCAACTGTAACACTAGCCGTGCAAGGAGGCATTTTTGCCGAAGGCATAGATTTACCTGGCAATGCTGTAATTGGCGCCATAATTATAGGCCCTGGACTGCCCGCTTTTACCTTAGAACGAAATTGCATTAAAGAATATTTTGAACAACGCCACGGCGATGGTTTTAACTATGCCTATACATATCCTGCAATGGCAAAAACTATACAAGCTGCTGGGCGAGTAATCAGAACCGAAAACGATAAAGGTTTAATTGTTTTACTAGGTAAACGTTTTTATAGTAAAAAATACGCCCAATGTATGCCAAATGACTGGTTTAGATTATCCACAGACGAACTTACCAGTCAAAGTTTATTAAGTGATATCGATAAATTTTGGAAAACTAAATAAAAAAGGCTCGGTAAAACCGAGCCTTTAAATTACATATTTTGTGTTTGACTATTATTCGCCGTCGTTTCCGATAGCTTCTACTGGACAAGCTTCCATAGCAGCTTCACACTGTTCGATTTCTTCATCTGTTGAAGGTTGAGCTTTTACAAAAGCAAAGCCATTATCATCGTCCATTTCAAAGAAATCTGGAGCTTCACCAATGCAAGCATCACATGCAATACATTCTTCGTCAACATAATATTTACCATCAACACTACCAGCTACTTTATTTGCAGAATCGGCCATTTTTTCTCCTTATGTTATTAAAAAAACCGTTTAAATTCACGTTCGTGAGTATCGTTTTTTTTATGCTCTAGGTAAAGAAAAAATGTAAAAAATTTTAAGTTTTTTGTACATAAAATTAGTCTAGCCTAATTTCAGTTTAAGCTGTATATTTTATGTTTTATAATCTTCTGACAGAAAGTTAATATGAACTCTACAAAAACCATATACTTAAAAGACTATACTCCTCCAAATTATTTAATAACCCATACTGATTTAGAATTTAAATTAGACGCAGACAGCACCATTGTAAAAGCACAATTAAGCATAAAACCAAATAAGATTACCGATAACAATAATATACTGATTTTAAACGGCGAAAACCTCAAATTAAAATCCATACAAATAAATAACAAGGATTTAAACAGCAACTCTTACACAATAACCGATACAGAACTACATATAAACGCACCGATGGAAAAATTTACTCTAACTACCATCGTAGAAATTAGCCCATTAAAAAATACTGCTTTAGAAGGTCTGTATAAATCTGGCGACATACTTTGCACCCAATGCGAGGCCAACGGTTTTAGACGTATTACATACTATATGGACAGGCCAGACGTAATGAGTTGTTTTACCACAACCATATATGCCGACAAAACACTTTACCCAATTTTACTTTCCAATGGAAACCCAATTGAACGTGGTCAAGATGACACAAAACACTGGGTGTGCTGGCAAGATCCAAACCCAAAACCATGCTATTTATTTGCTTTAGTAGCTGGTAATTTGGATGTCATCAAAGACATATTTATCACTAAAAGTAACCGCCCTATCAATTTAGAAATATATTGCGACCCTGGCAATAAAAACAAATGTCAACACGCCATGACATCACTCAAAAAATCAATGCAATGGGATGAAAAGCGTTTTGGAAGAGAATACGACTTAGATATTTATATGATTGTAGCTGTGGATTCTTTTAATATGGGTGCCATGGAAAACAAGGGTTTAAATATTTTTAATTCTTGCTACGTCTTAGCCGACCAAGAAAGTGCCACAGACAATAATTTTTTGGGCATAGAAGCAGTAATAGCCCATGAGTATTTCCATAACTGGACAGGCAATCGCATAACTTGTCGAGATTGGTTTCAATTAACCTTAAAGGAAGGTTTGACAGTATTTCGAGATCAGTGTTTTTCTGCCGATATGAATTCTGAAATTTTACAACGCATAGACGATGTAAGCACCTTGCGTAATAGGCAATTTCCAGAAGACGCCGGCCCCACTGCCCATCCAATCAAACCAAAAAGTTATATTAAAATGGATAATTTTTATACAGCCACTGTATATGAAAAAGGTGCCGAAGTTATCCGTATGTATTACACTATTTTGGGCAAAGATAAATTTTACCAAGCAATGGATTATTATTTTAACAAATTTGATGGACAGGCAATTACTACAGAAGATTTTTTTGAAGCTATGCAAAGTGCTACAGACATTGATTTAACACAATTTTTACGCTGGTACGACTTGGCTGGAACACCTCTTTTAGAAATTAGTGACTGCTATAACGCAAAAGAAAACAGCTTACATATCAATATAAAACAATCAATCCCAAAGCTTAAATATCAAGATTTTAAACCGCTTTTGATACCATTGAGTATTGGATTGTTAGATGCCAACGGAAACGACATTAAAATACAATGCCCAAAACAACCCCTGATAGACAAAGGTCTATTATTGATATGCGAAGAAGAACAAACCTTTATTT
Organism: Planctomycetota bacterium; assembly: GCA_027063065.1. Taxonomy (GTDB): domain Bacteria; phylum Planctomycetota; class JAMOSO01; order JAMOSO01; family JAMOSO01; genus JAMOSO01. The sequence continues at coordinate 14,009 of JAMOSO010000044.1, forward strand.
TTAACAATATAACTGCAAAACCTATACTTTCATTAAATAGAAATTTCTCAGCGCCAGTAAATATAAGCTATAATTATAGCAATGCTGAATATGTGTTTTTAGCCAAACATGACAATGATGATTTTAATCGTTTTGAAGCAATACAAAGTTTATCCAAAAATATTTTATTAAAAGCATGTCAAAACAATGCCCAAATTCAAGATTACCAAGCCTATACAGAATTAATTGGCGAGGTTTTAAAACAAGCTTTAATCAAACCTGCCTTTACAGCAAAGATGTTGCAATTACCATCTGTTGACATTTTGCTTGCACAACAAAAAATATTAAACTTTAAAGACACCTTCCAAGCACGCAAAAATTTGACAACGGCAGTATTTAATATCCACGGTCATGACATTGCCAAAATTTATATGAAATTAAATCCCGCTAACGATTTAAGCCCCAAAAGTATTAAAGAAAGAGAGCTAAAAAATACTCTACTGTATATTTTAGCCTCTGATAATTCATATTTTGACTTGGTTAAAAAGCAATTTGACAACGCTTTAAATATGACAGAAACAATAGGTGCTTTACAGGCATTAATAAAATTAAACCGAGCCGATGAGGCATTAAAAAGTTTTTATAAAAAATGGAATAAAGACAATTTGGTAATTCAAAAATGGTTAGCTTTGCAAGCGTCTTCACACACCATTGGCGACATACCAAAAATACAAACATTATTACAAGATGATATCTATGACAAAACAATACCCAATTTTGTACGTTCGGTTATAGGTGCTTTTAGCAATAATCATTTACAATTTAATAAAGAAGACGGCAGTGGCTATGTTTTTTTTACTGCCCAATTAATCCAAATAGATGCTATCAACCCACAAATTGCCGCCAGGCTAGCGGGGGCATATCGCAATTTTAACAAATTACCTAAAAATCTAAAATTACTCATGTTAAAATCTTTAAATACAATTGTTGCCGATAAAAATATAAGTGACAATACCCGTGAAATCATAGAAATGACATTAAAAAATGATTAACGAGCAAAACAAACACAAATCTAAAATGCAAAAATATAAAAAAGCTGTGGATAAAGGTATCTCAAAAGCCTCAAAAAACAAAAACCTTGTCATTGTCTTAACTGGCAATGGCAAGGGCAAATCTACATCGGCATTTGGTATGGTCATGAGAAGCTTAGGCTACGGTCATAAAGTTGGTATAATTCAATTTATTAAAGGACAACAAAAAACCGGCGAAGAGATTTACATCTCCAAATATCATCCAGAAGTATTTTTATATCAAATGAACACTGGATTTACTTGGAACTCACAAGATAAAGACAACGATATTAAGGCCGCAGAAAATACCTGGCAAAAGGCCAAAGATCTTTTGCAAAATCCTAAAATAGACTTAGTTGTTTTAGACGAAATAACCTATATGTTAAATTATAAATATTTAGATACACAAGATGTTATACACGCTATACAAAATCGCCCCGCTAATCAAAGTGTGATTTTGACGGGGCGTATGGCTTGCCAAGAGTTAACCAATATTGCCGATACAGTATCGATAATTCAAGACGAAAAACATGCGTTTAAATCCGGCATCAAAGCCAGAAAAGGTATTGATTTGTAAAATTTTAAACAAATTTAAAATCTATGTCATACCCAGCATGTGATCTTATATTTATAACTTGATTATCAAATATTAAATATTGACCTTTAATAGCTGTTAAAACTCCTGAAATCTCTGAGGTTTTATCTAACCTTGTAGATTTAACTTTTTTTGGCCAATCCAAATGAGGATAATCCAAAGTAATTGTCTTTGGGGTATCCAACAAACATTGCTTTTGTTCTGGATTTAAAATTTCTTTGACACTTTCTAAAACTTCTTCAAATGGCTGGTTAGTGATCTCGTTTTTTAACATTTTGTGCCAACTTGTTCTATCGGTGATACCAGCATCTGATATGGATTTTTCGGCCTTGCCAACTTCAAAACGATTGGGAAATTTACCAATAACCATAGCTTCTGAGGCACCTTGATCTGCCCACCTGACAAGTTGATTATTAAAACGAGTTATGCCTATTTTTATACTTCCCGAACGTGCAAGATACAAACACTGCTCCATAAAACAATTTTGTTTTGCCCATTTTGGCTCTCGACAAGTACCTTCTGCAAAATGACAAGTTTCCGGTTTCATAATACACATATCATTACAAGCCAATTTGTTAAAACAAATCCAACACGCCCCTTGACCAAAACTTTTTTTAGTTTTTTTACCACAATGTACACAACTAATTGAACCATTAAATTTTATAGATACTTCTTTACCGACAATATCATTAAGTGGCAATACAGCTTTACCATCTATAACCAAATTATAATCTACCATACCACCAGATAAATTACATTTAGTTTGCATTTTGTTTAAGCTTCCTGAGATTTGCATATTAGTCTTCTTTCAATTTTAAATAATTTTTATCCAATAAATGATTGGCTTTAATATTTTTACACGCACCCAAAATAGAAGCTCCTATATTGGGATGTTTAGTTTCTAAATCTAATAATAAATTGCGTATTTTCTGACGTTTAAAACTATCTCTATAGCCACAATCACCGCAGTCAATAATTGGAAAATCAATAAACTTTGCATAATCTACAATTAGTTTTTGTGGAGCCAAACAAAAAGGTCTAATTACAGTATTAATATTATCCTTAGCCTTTAAAACCGCTGGCATTGTAGCTAATGACCCTTCAAAAAATATATTCAATAATAAAGTCTCGTTGATATCATCGCGGTGATGCCCAAGTGCAATTTTATTAAAACCGTTTTTTTTAGCATAGGTATATAAAATTCCCCTGCGTAATCTGGCACATAAACTACAACTGGTTTTATTGAAAGATTTATCTGCAACTATACTATATGTATCCTCATAAATAACCTCTATTTTGATTTGCCTTTTAGCAAACCACTTTATTAATTCATCTGGATTAAACCCCGGTTGATTTTGATGCAACATTACAGGATAAATTTGAAAATCAACTGGCGAACGTTTTAAGATATCATTAAGAATTAAAATCAAAGCTGTGGAATCTAATCCACCACTACAGGCAACTAAGACTTTATCGCCATTTCCTATCATAGAATATTCAGAAATGGCAGTACCTGTCAAACGTCTTAATTTTTCAGAAAACTTATTACCTGACACTTTATAAAAATTCTTGTCGTAATAAATACCAACCTCGATCTTTTTTATTTTGCAATACCAATCTCAAAACTCGTGCTTCAAACACAGCAATACGCTTGCCAAATTCATCGCGAACTTGTTGCGCAAAATCAAAGGTCAATATATCGTGTTTGGTGTTCCAACTTTTATTAATTAATTCTAAATCAACTTCTACTACAGGATTTTTATAACGTCTTGAGTTATTATATTCTTGAAGCAATTGCTGTTCCTGCTCTTTTAAAATAATTTTAACACTATCATCTTGCAAAATTGGATCGACACCGTAACTACTTAAATCTAAGCAAGCACTGGCAAATAGAGCTAGTACACAAATAATTAAAAAATTTAATTTAGACATAATTTCAAATAATAAGGATAGACCATAAAGATGCAATAAAATACATGAGAATCATATCGTTTATGCTATAATGTAATATTTAAATCATTTTAAAGGATTAATATGAAAACACCATACGCAATTATAATTCGTGACGGTTTTGGGCATAACCCAAATACTCAATTTAATGCTATTTCCGATGCCAATACACCAAATAATGATAATTATATTAAAAATTTTCCAACAACTTTTATTAAAACTGATAGTCAAGCAGTTGGATTACCAGAAGGTACTATGGGATCTAGCGAGGTTGGACATTTAAATATCGGTGCTGGCCGAGTCGTATGGCAAAGTTTAGCACGTATCAACGAAGACATTAAAAGTGGTGAATATGCAAAAAATAATGCCATAGTTGATAGCATTAACAAAGCAAAACAAACAGGATCTACATTACATCTAATGGGGCTAACGCAAGATGCAGGCGTACACGCTCATAGCTCTCATACTTTAGCAACATTACAACTTGCCAAAGATTTAGGTATGGATAGTAATAAGGTGTTATTACATATCATAACTGATGGTCGAGATACAGCCCCTTCGTCTGCTAAAGAACATATCAAATTGCTTACCGATTGGATGGATAAAGAAAATTTTGGTGCAATAGCCACCGTAACAGGGCGTTATTTTGCTATGGATCGCGATACAAATTGGGATAGGATTCAACTGGCCTATGATATTGTGGCGCGTGGCATATCCCAGTGCAATACTTTTTCATCTGCATTAAATGCCATAGATGATGCTTATAACAATGATGAAACAGATGAATTTGTAAAACCAAGATGTATAAATAATTATCAAGGTATAAAAGACGGTGATGTTTTCTTTTTTACTAATTTCCGTTTTGATAGAACAAGAGAATTAACCAAAGCATTTATTTTAAATGACTTTGCAGAGTTTGCTACAGTGCCATTAAAAGATTTTACATTTCTTGCTATGACCAATTATTATGATGGTATGCAAAACAGCAACCGAGCATCAGTACAAATTGCCTATGCCCCTATTATTATGAAAAATCTTTTAGGCCCTTACTTATCTAATTTAGGCAAAACACAACTGCGCATTGCCGAAACTGAAAAATACGCCCATGTTACATTCTTTTTTAACGGACAATCAGATGAAAAAAGCCCTGGTGAAGTGCATATGGGGCCAGATTCGCCCAAGGTTGCCACTTATGATTTGCAACCAGAAATGAGCGCAAAAGAAACTGCCGATATGGCCATTGAGCAAATAGAAAAAGGTGAGTTTGATGTTATTATTATGAATTTTGCAAACTGTGATATGGTGGGACACACTGGCATCCACCCTGCTATTATCAAAGCTGTTGAAACTGTTGACTATGAAGCTGATCGTGTTATACAAGCCATATTAAAACACAACGGAGTTGCGATTGTATCTGCCGATCACGGCAATTCTGAACAAACCCAAGATTATACCACAGGCGAGCCAATGACGTCGCATACAACCTTTGACGTGTGGGCTTCTGTAATTTCAAATAGAGATGACTTACAAAGCAACAAAATAGATTTGCGCTCTGATGGAGCATTATGTGACTTAGCACCAACACTTTTAGATGTTATGAATATTGAACAGCCAGCCGAAATGACTGGTAAAAGTTTAATTATACAAAAGTAATTATATAAATAAGTAAGGTTGACAAATGGCACGTTTAATTGTTTTAGCTGGCAAAAATATCGGGGAAAGTTATGAGTTAGGACAAACCAACTCCCTAGGCAGTGGCGACGCCAATGCAGTGATTATCCCCGACCCAGCAGTGAGCGAATACCACGCTCAATTAAGCCAAATAAAAAAACGTTTTTATATTGTCAACCTTACTGTTACTGACACAATCGAAGTTAACGGTCGAGAAATAGAAAAAATCATGCTATCTAACGGAGATAGCTTAAAGCTAGGTTCAACTACATTTTTATTTTCTGATGAACACGAAGAAAAAAGTGACGATGAAGATGTAATGTCACAGAGTTCCGAACTAAAAGAAATGGACTTTGGCAAATATAAAATTATTGAAGAAATATCCCGTGGTGCAAATGCCGTAGTTTACAAAGCAGTACAAAAAGGATTAGACAGAATTGTAGCTCTAAAAGTGATGTTATCTGGCGAATTTGCTGGCCGTGATGAAATTAATAGATTTTATTCGGAAGCAAGGGCGGTCGCCTCTTTAACCCATCCAAATATTGTGCCTATTTTTGATATAGGCGTTTATAACAAACGTCATTATTTTGCTATGGAATATATAGAGGGGCAAACTTTAGGCGCTGCCCTTGAGACCAAGGACATAAGCCCATTACGTGGACTAAAAGCCATAGAACAAGTAGCTAACGCCCTTGCCTATGCCCACAAACGAAGTATTGTGCATCGCGATATAAAACCTACTAATATTTTAATTGATAATTTTGGAAAAGCTTTACTCAGTGATTTTGGCATTGCTAAACAACTAGGTGCCGGCAATAAAACCAACACTCAAACTGGACAAGCATTGGGTACTCCAGCATATATGCCACCAGAACAAGCAGAAGGTAAAATACGTATCTCACCACGCTCGGATATATACTCATTAGGTGCTGTACTATATGAAATTTTTACAGGACAAAAACCTTATGACGCATCTTCTGCGGCGGCAATATTAATGAAGGTATTAACAGAAGACCCTATACCACCACAAAAAGTAAATCCACAAATGAATCCAGACGTGGCAACTATCATATCTAAAGCAATGGAACGCATGCCAGAACGTCGCTATCAAAGTGCTAAAGCCATGGCCGAAGATATTGCTGCATTTAGACGTGGACAACAAATAAAAGCAAAACCTACATCAAAGTATTATTATCTAATGCAAAGTATGAAAAAAAATGCCATGGCCATTACAGCTATTAGCATATCTTTAATGTCTACTGTAGCCTCATTATTTTATATGAATATTAATTCAAAAAACGCTAAACGGCAAATCCATAAAATAGAAATCGAAAAAGAAAAAGTAGTTTTTGCAGCAAAAAAAGCTGCCAAACAAACAAAGCGTGAAGAAACTTCACGTTGGCATATCGCAGATAATTCTAGCCAAAATAATTTTGCAAATTGGACGCGAAGCACTTCACAAAAATCAAAAACCATCATTATTGATAGTGTTTTGTTAAGTGATGAAAATGACGTGATAAATTTAAATTATGATCGAGAACACAATGGCAATTTACAAATAGACTTTGCCTTTAAAACACCTGATACGGGAGGCAATATACGACTTTCTGGATTTATAGGTAAAACATCGCACAACGGTTTGCAATTTATTTTTGGCAAATGGCAGGATTTTGAAATGGTAATAATGCGCGGTGGCAAGATTTTAGCTATGCGAAAAATAGACAAACCGGAAGCTGGTCAAGTTATTAACATTTCTTTTAAATTACAAGGATTACAAGCATGGCTAGTGGCACGCTATGACGATGCTACACCAACAGCTTTAACATATAGAGGCTTAGAAATTTTACAAGTGCCTTATAAAAGAAAAGCAGGCATAACATTAAATCACAGCGATGGAGAATTAGCCAATTTAAAAATACGTTATGAAGATTTACCTCTAAAGCCAACACGATTAGATTTTGCCCATACTTATTTTTTTAAAGGCGACTTAAATGAAGCCTACAATGATTATATGCAAATATCTAAATCACTTACATATAAAGGTGATGCTATGGCAGTAGAAGCCCTATACTATGCCGGCTTAACTTTGGAGGCTCAACGCAAATATACACAAGCTCATAAAATTTTTGAATCTATTATAAAAGCTAAAAATCTAAATGCGCCGGCAAGTGAAATACAAATTCAATATGCTATATTGCAAAACGTATTTGCTTTGGCTCATATTGGAGAAATAAAATCTGCATCTAACGAATTAAAAAAACTAATTAAACGTATCCCATCACAAAATATTACCACTCCTTGGGAATGGGAATTTGTAGATTTATTACCTAAATATTACAATACTGGCCATTACTCAGAGGCGTTAGACATCATAAAGTCTATACAATGGTGCCAAGGAAATTTAATAGTAGAAGAAAAAATTAAAACTTTAGCTACCAGAATATGCAATGAAAAACCGTACTTGATGGCACAACTTATTGAGTTATATCCTCATAAAGAGTTATTGCCTACCATTAAAAAAACTCTGACAAAACTGACAAAAAAACATAATTGGCAACAATTAAATCACCTACGCAATATTATAATAACCAATAATATTGCAGACACAGAATTAAAAAATATTTTTAAAACACAACTTATTAATGCATTAAACCATAATGGCGATATATGGACAGATTTACTTAGTTATTTTTACAACAAAAATACTGATGATACCATAATAACAACAGCTGTATCTAACGCATTAGATTATTTTTTAAATAAAAAACAATTTGACAAATGTGTCGAAATTTATAAAAGATGGCCGTCTAAAGATTTTTTTCATCGCTTTGTTACATTTGAATTAGCCAATAGCAACCAAAGTCTATCTGCTTTTTTAAAGGCCGAAAATTCAAATCTAAATTTAGCTATTGAGATTCTTATGGAAAATTCTCAATACGAACAAGCTTTAATAATTGCTAATAAAGCCTTAAATAACCAACCAAACAATATTACTATCTTATTAAAACAAGCTACTCTTTTAGAAATTTTAGATGATGAAAGCGCCCTAGACTATTGGGAAAATATTGCTAAAAATAACACTGCGTCATTCATCGGAGAAATTGCAGGCCTATTTGCCGGAGAACTAGATGCAGATGACATTCGTCTTAAATATGCCGAAGTAGAACCAAAATATCTTATAGATTTTTATATCGGTTTATATGAATTAAATTCTAATAACGCAAATATAGCACGCGTTTTGCTACAACGTTCTTTAATCAATAATCCATTTAAACAATGGCCATACCATCTATGCCGACAAATGCTAAAAAAAGCCAATAAACAAACAGATTTTTAACAAATTATCTACCTATCATTAACTGTAAATTTCTAATTTGTTGGTCTCTGTTTTTTAATTTTGCCTTCACTTTTTCAAAACTGTTTTTTAACTCTGCCAATTCTCTATGCAAATCTGCAGTTTTTAATTGATGTTTTAATTCTATCTGTTGTTTATCTAACTCAATATTTTTTGCATACTGCTTAGCCAACTTTTTGTCTATCTCCAAATTATGCTGATTGGCCATTTGTAATTTTTTATTTTTAATATCTAATTTTAAATGACTGAGTTTATCCATTAATGATTTTTCTTTTTGAGCTAAACTTAAATTTAAATCGCGCTCCTTTTTTAATTGGCTATTTAATAACGCCTCTTGTTGTATGGCGTGATTTAAACTTTCTTGCACTTTTAACAGTTGTTCTTGTAACTGATTACGCTCTTGCTCAATTAAAGTGCGTTGAGAAAACTCTGAAAGCTTAGTAGTTAATGCGAGACTTGTTGTATTATTATGCCAATTGTAATAAATACCTACTGCGATTATTGCAAAAATAACCAACATTAATGAGGCATACCATCTATTGCTATTGATAATACGTTTTTCTTGATATTCTTGTAAATTTACAACTTGTTGCAACATCTCAAAAGCTCTTTGCTCTCCATGACTTGGCTCTATGGCATTTTGTGATACTGGCAAGTCATTAAAGACCCCACCAATCGCCATACCGTTACTGTCTAACAATTGTGGGCGCAAGCCCTCTCCTGCTGTACGCTGTATCAACCAACTACGTGGCACCATTCTTATTTTATTTTTACCTTGCCAAATATAACGATAATCAACTCCATCTTGGACTATCCATTGCTCTATGGTTAGAGGTTCTATTCCGTATGTTTGACAAGCATCTTCTATTGATATCACCGTACTCCTTTTGATTGACTATCGATATTTTATCACTATTATATTGGCGTTCTTTAACATACGCAAATAGGAAACATCTCATGAGAAACCGAACTTTAGCCAGGGAAATATCCCTACAATATCTCTACCTTACTGAAATCACTAAACGCAGTGGCTTTGAAGTGGAACATTTACGCCAAACCGTTTCCAACTTTGCTCTTGCCAATACAACTCCTGCTTACATTGAAACCCTTGTATCTGGCGTTATCGTAGAAAAAGAAAAAGCTGTTTTATTAATTCAAGAACGTGCCAAAAATTGGCACATAAATAGAATACTTCCTATTGATAGAATTTTACTAAGAATGGGGATTTATGAAATGTTTAATTCTGAGGACGTTCCGTACAAAGTAGCTATTAATGAAGCTGTAGAATTGGCCAAACGCTTTAGCTCTTCAAAATCGGGAGCATTTGTTAATGGTATATTAGATAGTATTGGCAAAGATCATGGCCTCAGGTGAAATGTATGGCGACTTACATATGCATTCCTACTATTCTGACGGAAAGCATAGTCCAACTGATTTGGTAGAACGTGCAGCAAAAGCTGGCATAGACGTTATATCACTAACAGATCACGATAATTACCGAGGTATTACAGAAGCCATCGAAGCTGGACGCAAACACTGGATAGAAGTGATTCCAGGAGCCGAAATTAGCTCGCGACTCGATGGGCGTGAAATGCATATATTGTGTTATTATATCGACTTAACTGATGAAAAAACCACACGTCTATTGGACATGGTTTGTGATACACGTTTAAAACGTATACAAAAAATGATAGCAGAATTACAAAAAACAGGCGTTGATATATGTTTTGAAGACCTAGCTATCCCCCATCCAAAAACTAGCTTAGGCAGATTACACCTGGCAGAAGCTATGGTTAAAAAAGGCATTGTCAGCAATAATGGTGAGGCTTTTAAATTATATATAGGCGATGATAGTGACGTCTACGAACCACATCAAAGTGCTAATGCAGAAGAAGTTATCAAGACTATGTTGGCTTCGGGCGCATTACCCGTATTAGCCCATCCTGGAGAAGATTTCCCAGAAGAAATTTTAAAGAAAATGGTTGAATTTGGCTTAGTTGGTATCGAAGGTCTTTACCCAAACTCACACGAAAAAACACGGCGTCAAATCTTACATTGGGCAAAACATTACGGTCTAATTTTAACAGGTGGCAGTGATTTTCATTATGAAGGCGGTCATATACAAGTCGGAAACCCCAAAATAAAAAGTATTTCGTTAGAAGCTTTAAAATTAAAACACAATAGTCTTAAATCATGAATACACAACAGATAATCAAAGAAATAAACACTTACATTACAATAAGTCAAAACTGGATATTGCACCATTATAATTTGGCGATGTATTTGGCGATAGCCATTTTATCGGTCTTACTATTGCTATTATTGTCAATCCGCAAAAAAAATAAAATAAAAGCTCTAAAACGCTCTGCAAGCGGTTTAGACTTGGCACTTAATAAAACTCGTAGCGGAATAGTAAATGGATTAAAAGAGCTAGTTGGACTTGGACGCACCATAGATGATGACTTTTTAGAAGAACTACAAAGCACTTTATTATCAGCAGATGTCGGAGCTTTAATCACCACAAAATTAATTGCTAAATTAGAAGATGACTGGGTCGGCAAAAAAATAGATGATAATGAACAAATTATCAATTATTTAAAACAAGAGTTACATCACACAATGGGCAAAAACCCACCTGATATTGATTTTAATCAAAAGAAACCACATGTTATTTTGGTAGTTGGTGTCAATGGTAGCGGAAAAACCACAACCATTGGCAAGTTAGCAAATAGTTTAGTAAAAGACGGTAAAAAAGTTTTACTAGGAGCTTCTGATACTTTTCGGGCTGCTGCGGCCGAGCAATTAGAGGTTTGGGCAAACAGAGTTGGTTGCCAAATTGTACGTCAAAACGAGGGTGCTGCACCTGCTACTGTGGCATACGATGCTGCTGAAGCTGCACTGGCAAGAGACATAGATGTATTAATTATTGATACCGCTGGACGCTTACACAACAAAAAGAATTTAATGCTAGAATTAGAAAAAGTATTTAATATTATCAATAAAAAAATACCTGGAGCCCCCCATGAGGTACTAATGGTTATCGATGCTTGCACTGGTCAAAACGCCTTAAATCAGGTAAAAACATTTAAAAAAGATGTTAAAGTAACTGGTATTGTAGCTACTAAACTAGATGGCACAGCCAAGGGTGGCGTATTGCTTGCTATTCAACGTGATTTAGGTGTACCAATCAGATATATTGGTACTGGCGAAGGTATCGAAGATTTTGATAAATTCGATAAAAACACTTTTATTGATGCACTTTTTTCATAGAGGTAAAAAAATGACAGAAGAAGAACTAACACCAATTATCAAACAATATTTAGAAAACGGCCTATCAGAAACAGCAATCTTACAGGCACTTAAAAAAGACCATAATGAAATTATAACATATATGGATTTACAAATGATTTTGGCAGATTTAGATGATGTTATGGCATCCGATAGCGAAGCTGTTGACGATTTAAATGCCGAAAAAGCCAAGCATGCAGCCAAATTAGACAAAAAACTAACAGAAGGTGGCGCAACAACAGTCGCTATAGATGATGTACCTGTAGCTGGAGCAGTGTTAAGTGGCTCGGCTAATTTAAGCTCAGGAGCAAAAATCAATTGGGCATTACAAGGCAATGGGCAACTTGGTTTACTACCAGGTGGTGAAGGCGAGCCAACCGAAGATGATATGAGTGAATTTCAACGAGTATTACAAACTGAAATACAAAAAAAACAGGGTATTTTTTAATACCCTGACAATAGCTAAATGCTATCTGTTTGTATCATTACTAAAAACGAAGAAAAACATATTGGCCTATGCCTACAAAAATTACAATGGGCAGATGAAATCATATTAGTCGATTCTGGCTCTAATGATAACACCGTAGAAATTGCCAAATCATATGGGGCTAAAATATTCACTAGGCCTTTTGATAATTTTTCTAAACAAAAAAATTATTGCATCAAACAAGCAACTAAGCAATGGATTTTACTGGTTGATGCAGATGAGTTTATCGAAAAAAAATTAGCACAAGAAATACAAGAAGTTATCACAAATCAAAACACCTACAGAGCCTTTTGGGTTACTAGACAAGTACGATGGCTAGGCAAACCTCTAAGATTTGGAGGATTGCAAAACGAAGCATTAATTAGGCTAATTAAAAATGGATATGGTTATTATCAGCGAGATGTACATGAAGAAATGATTGTCGATGGTAAAGTTGGTCATTTGACACATAGTATGTTACACGATACAACACCCACCATGAACGATTATATTCGCAAACACAGACATTATTTAATCCTAGATTTAAGAATGCGATTAAAAACAGGGAAAATTCCAAGTTTAGCAAAAATATGGTTGTGGCCTTCTTTATTATTTGTACGCAAATATATTTTTCAGTTAGGTTTTTTAGATGGATTAAATGGTTTTAAATATCAACTAGCCTGTGTGCATTTTGTTTGGGCAAAATACAAACTAACCCGTAAAATAAATTTAAAACGTAAAAACAAAAATTAATTTTTAGAACCCTCTGGTTCATCTCCCCATATAAATTTATGTAATTGCAACTGCATTTTAACAGGCAAACAATCACGACATATCCAATTTGCCAAATCTTTAGGGTTTACCGCACTTGTAACTGGAGAAAAAAATATTTCATTATTAATACCTAATAGATATTTTTGTAAAATTTCTTTACTCCAAATATAATCCGCTTCGGAATTTAACACAAATTTTATTTCTGAACTTGAATTTAAAATGTTTAAATTACTCCATACATTATGATTATGCATTTTAGAATCTGGCGTTTTAATATCCAAAATAACTTTAACCTGTTTTGGTAAACACGATATATCATAAGAACCGCTTGTTTCCAATAAAATTTCATAACCTTTTTTTAACAACTCATCAATCAAATGCAAACACTCTTTACCCTGCTGAAGAGGCTCACCACCAGTAATTTCAATCAATTTAGCTTTATATTGTGCAACTTCATATAATATTTCGTCTATAGTTTTACTCTCCCCTATTTCAAATGCATCTTGAGTATCACAATAACTACATCTTAAATTACAACCAGTAAAACGAATAAAAATACATGGTCTGCCAGCATGAGAAGACTCACCCTGGATAGAATAAAATATTTCATTAATTTTAATTGTCATTGCAATATTCCAGATAATTAAATAAATAATAAGCTAAATGTAACCAACCATCTTTTTGCGCCATTCTAACAATTGGAATATGCAACTTCTCACAAATAGTATCAATTTCCTGAAGAAATTTGACAATATTTATATAAGTATCTTCATTTCTATATATATTACCTTTATTTGTTATAAATTGACAATTAGATGTTACAAATAAGCTTGGTTCAAATAAGTGCAATATCATAATCTGAGTTGGAGTATCATATAACCATTCAAAAAAAGGTGTATTTGAATTTAATAACCCACTAACCAATATAGTAATATTATTGTTATTGGGTTTTGACTCTGCCAATACCTTATTAATGTTACTACTAGATTGTAATTTTAAAGACTCTAAAAAATATACAAGCCGTCTATAATCTGACTGTGTGCTAAACACAGGGACATTTAATTGAGGATTATCATTAAATGGTATCACCTTTACAGATATTTGACTTCTCAAAGATAACCAAGCAATACAAGATACAGAATACTTAAGCGTATCAAACATCGCATGCATACCATCAGAAATATCACACAATATAGTGATTTGTTGTAAATTTAAATCCGGTAGCAAGTTTTTAAAAAAATTGATCGCACCTAGGCTCTCCAAATATTGTAACTTAGACAGGAAGCCTTCCTGTAAAAACTGCGACATTTAAAAAAACCTTTGCTTTACAGCCTCTAAAATCGATTGGCTTGCAACTGCATTTGCAAATCCCGAAAAATTCAAAACTAATCTATGCGCTAAAACAGGCTCTAACAATGTAAATATATCATCTGCCATCACCTCTGTACGGCCATTAATAAATGCCAAAGCTTTTGATGTTTGCAACAATGCTCTTGCTGCGCGTACGCCAGCTCCATGTTTAACATATCGTTTTACAATATCTGGCGCAGTATTAGCTTCTGGAGAAGTGGCCACAACAAGATTAGCTATTAAGCCAACCTGTTTTTTAGATACATTAACACTTTGACAATATGCCTGTATACATTTTAATTGCTCAATATCACACAAAGCATTGGTAGTTATCATACTCTCATAATCATCGCTTAACATTACCATCAATTCATCGACATTGGGCGAAGACAATGGAATAATCATACCAAAGCGATCTAATTGAGATTTTGATAACGCAAAAGAATCTGACGAATAATCATTAGTTTGCGTAGCTATAACTGTAAAAGGCAATTTTGTATAATATTTTGTGCGTTCAAAAGAAAAAAAACCATCCTCCATTAGTTCTAATAAATGACTTTGAAACCCAAATGACGCCCTGTTAATTTCGTCAATAGACAACACATTGCACAATATCTGTCCATCCGACAACGGTTGTAAAATCTGACTTAAATCAGACGCTTGACTTTCTGAAGTACAATGAATAGATCTACGCTGTAAACCCAATATTGATGATATATTCTTAATCAATAATGTTTTGCCAGTGCCTGGAGCACCTTTTAAAATAACATGAGACGAACTTAAAATTGCAGTTAATAATAACTTCACAGAATTTTGTGAATTTAAAATTAATGCAGAACTTGCTGCATTAATTTTATCAACAATCTGTAAGGCCTCTGATAAATCCACAATTATTTTTTATGACGTTTATACGGCGTAATTGGTCTCAAATCAGTACTTCCACATTCAGGACAACGAGGTTGGTAATTATAAAAAGATACAAAATCTTTAGAACCACATTTTGGACATTTTTTAGCCTCTTTTAATTTGCCATTTTTATCTGGTAAAACAACCCAAACATTACCATCGGTATAACAATAATATGTCAATACCGGTATATGACCTGAACAACCTGGAGTGCCATCTTCTGCAAATTGAGCTGAACAAACTAGCATCCCAGAGCTATATGCATCACCATCATACACCATTTTTGCGCCACATTTTGGACAAGACATATCTATTTCTGGCAGTTTTAATGGTTTTAAGGGAAAATGATGATGATTTTCACATTGCATAGCAGCGTATAAAGAATTTTGACCACATTCTGGACACTCCCAAGGTTGTGCCCCCCTAGGTATTTCTGCACGTACCTCAGCATCACATTCAGAACACATCATATCTATTTTTGGTCTATTTCCCGTATCACTGACCATATCAACACCCATTTTAATCCACATGCCTAAAATAACAACAATAAGCGCAACGCCAACTAAAGGAGATTTCTTCCAACCCATCGAGAAATCAACACCATCTCTTTTGACTTTTTTAGGTTTACGCCTAATTGTACTGATGCTGGTTTTTGCAGCCGAAACAATATCATCCTCGACATCTTCTTCACTTTTTACTACAGGAAAGAAGTTCTTCGATTGACACCCCAAACAAACAGTATCCGGTGACCACTCTATATCCGAAAAAGTCGATCCGCAATCATTACATTTAACATTACATTTGCGTTTTTTTACCTTTATAGGATTTGACTTTTTAGTTGATGGACCTAATTCACTAGGTACTACCAATACAGTTTTACAAGCGGGACATTTGATTTTTTTACCAGCATATTCCTGTTTAACTTCCAAATTTTTTGAACATGATGTGCAAGAAAACTTTATGGTCATAATACTCCAATGAAATTAATATAAAAGATGCTTTGCATTAAACACTAATTGATAATTAGGTCAAGCCTAATACCTCATCTACACCCATGACAATATTCATATTTTGAACTGCTTGAGAGGCTGCTCCCTTTTGTAAATTATCAATAGCACTTATAATTATATAGCCACCTTCAACTTCTGTAAGAGAAATATCACAATAATTACTGCGCTCTACATCTTTTAATGCCGGAGGTTGCTTGCGATAACGAATAAATTGGTTTTCATCATCAAATTTTTGATAAGCAGCATTTAATGCCTCCATTTGACCATGCTGTTCTGTCATTAAGTAAATAGTTGAATAAATCCCTCTATTTACCGGTAATAAATGGGGGGTAAAGATAAGTGGAAATTGACCACCTGCCATTTTTGAAGCATATAATTTAATTTCTGGCAAATGCTGATGCGTACCAACCTTATAAGCTTTAACACTAGAGTACACAGAAGAAAAATGCGTAACTTCATTACAACTGCGACCTGCTCCACTTAAACCTGTTTTCGAATCAATAATAACCTGAGAAATATTGTCGCCCAATAGCGATAAGGCAGGATATAATCCCAATAATATACTTGTAGGGAAACATCCAGGATTTGCTATTAACTGTGCATCTGTAATCTTTTGACGATTAACCTCTGATAGTCCATAAACAGCTTTTGATAACAATTCTGGTGCTAGATGTTCACAGTGATAAAAATCTTGCCATTGTGATGCATCTTCTAATCTAAAATCAGCACCCAAATCTATGATTTTAATGTTTTTTTTTAACAAATCAGGTATCAACAATTGTGATTTTGTATGTGGCAAAGCCAAAAACACAATATCGTTATTTGACGCAATTACATCTGTATCGATAGCTTGACAACATAAATTAGTTTTAGATGTCAAGTCTGGATACATTTCATCAATAGCCAAACCTGGGCTAGAATGGGAATAAATACCCCCTATTTTAATTTTTGGATGATTTAACAATAACCTTAAAACTTCTACACCACCAAAACCTGTAACACCAATAATTCCTGCACGCATCTGATTACCATATAAAATAAAAAATTCAATTGTAACAATGCTTAATAGAACTTCTATTAAAAAATATGACTTTATATAAATTATAAAGTCAATAAAAGTAAGGATTTAGCTAATTATACAGCAACTCACATATCCTTTTTTTAATTAGCAAGCTTTTTTATCAAAAAACTAAAGCTCTTTTTAACTGATAATACTTTTAAGGTTTAACTAGCAAATGTTTAGATTACGCCTTATCTAAGGCGTTTTTTTTAATACACATTCGGTATGCGCAAATAAAATACAGGAAATCATAAATGAGTACTTTTCTTAAAGTTAAAATAAAATTTCTAAGCTCTATAAAAATAGCAACTTAGACCAAACCAAAAACAATAATTAACAATTATATTTTTTACTTATAAATTTGGTTTTTGATAAAAATAAATTGAACCATACAATACTTTTTTGTTTTTATAAGGAATTATGTCTCAAGAGATTACTAAACAAAATTTAACTTCGCAGTTCCAAGAAGCTAGCTCAGTAATTTTTAGATTATTAGAGCAAAAACTTGGTTCACCTGTTTTTAATTTATGGCTAGTAAATACTCATTTTATTGAATTAAATGATCATAAAGCTATTTTGGGTGTACAAAATCGCTTTATAAAAAATTGGATTGAGCGCAAATATACCAAAGATATTTTAAGCTCCATCGATGAAATATGTAATATTCAACCTGATTTGAATATTAAAATAGACGCAAATTTATTTAGCAAATCCAAAGATATAAACTCTTCTCAAAAAAATATTCAAGATACAGATGAAAGTTTAAATAAAAACAATGTTTGCTATCATTCTCAAAACAACAAAATAACCCAAGCAAATGTTAAACAAAAATATAGATTAGAAAGTTTTATTGGCATACAAGACAACGCATTACCTTTGTTAGTTGCGCGCCAATTTGTAGATGAAATCAAAAATTCACTATACCATAAATTGTCTTTCTTTGGTGCAAAAGGAAACGGAAAGACACATTTATTAAAAGGTATTGAAATCGCCTTATGCACAAACGGTTGTAATTTATCTACCAAATACTCAACAGCAGAAGCATTTACAAACAGCTATGTACATGCTATTCAATCTAAACAATATAATGAATTTCAAAAAACGTATAATAATTTAGATGTTTTAATTTTAGACGACATACAATTTTTGGCGGGCAAAACCAAAACTCAAGAAGGATTATTAAGCACTATAAAACATTTAGAAAGCGAAGGAAAGCACATCGTATTAGCTAGCGATAGACACCCAAACAACATACCTGGTCTTTGCCCTAACCTGAGAGAATTTATTTCTGCGGGTATGATGATTGAAGTACCGCCCCCATGCCATACAAGCAGAATGGCCATTTTAAAGAGCTTATGCTGTAAAGCCTCTGCACAGTGTCCAAATAATGTTTTAGAATTTTTAGCCAAGCATTTCACATCTTCGGTCAGAGAATTAGAAGGTGCATTATTAAAAGTTATGGCTTATTCTTCTCTTTGCAAACAACCAGCATCTGTCGAGCTATCCCGCAAAATATTACAACCACACTTAATGCATTCCCAAAAAAACAAGGATAATGTAGAATCGATAATAAATGATGTGGCAGCAATTTTTACGGCTGATCCCAAAGATTTAATATCTAGAAAACAAGATAGAAGCACTGTAAGAGCGCGTCAAATTGCAATGTATACAGTTAGAAAATTATCGCAAAAATCCTACCAAGAAATAGGCAATATTTTTGGTGGCAAAAAATACTCTGCTGTTATGTATGCAGAAAAAATAGCTCAAAAAATTATTGATAATGATCCAAATGTGGCTCGTCACGTCGATGCAATTATAAAGAGGTACAAATGAGTTTTAGAAACAACTTAAACAATGCCATTATAGAAAAAAACTCGCGCTTATGCGTTGGATTAGACCCTCAAATTGCTAATTTACCAGAATGTTTTAAAGGTGCAAAATCAGCTCAAGATATTGCAAATAATATTTTAGAATTTAATAAAGTAGTAATCGATGCCTGTGCCGAGTATGCTGCGTGTATTAAACCTCAAATAGCATATTACGAAATTTTAGGTCATGAAGGCTTACGTTGCTATGAAGAAACCACTGCATATGCACAGAGTCAAGACCTATTGGTAGTAGGCGATGCCAAGCGTGGTGATATAGGTTCCACCTCACAGGCCTATGCAGATGCCCATTTAAAGAATCAATATGGGCTAAAACGACCTGACGCATTAACTGTAAATCCTTTTTTTGGTACAGACGGTATTGAGCCTTTTATTAAGACAGCCAAAGCAGAAAACAAAGGTATTTACCTATTAGTAAAAACATCAAACCCTTCTTCTGCGGAAATACAAGATCAATTAATTAATAATGAACCTCTATACCGACATATAGCAAAATTACTAACCAAGTGGGAACAGAAATATCAATTTGACAGTCTTGGTGCCGTGATTGGCGCTACTCATCCCGAAGAACTCAAACTTCTTCGAGAACTAATGCCAAATACACCATTATTAATACCAGGTTATGGAGCTCAAGGTGGTACAGCCGATAAACTTAGTCCAGCATTTAACGCAAATGGTTTAGATGCAGTAATCAACTCTTCAAGAGGTATATTGTATTCTTGGCAAAAAGAAATAAACGGTCAAAAAGAATTTAAAAGTATCATAGCAAGCACAGCAAAAGCAAGTCGTGACGACATTAATAAAGCCATATAATTAAAGTATTACAACTTCGGAGCGCCACTCACCTTGATTAATAGTAGGCTTAATAACAGCACATAGTCTATTTTCATATAAACAACCCAAAATCTGGCTATCTGATTCTGACAAACAAATAGGCCGTCCCGTTTTTAATAAATACCATATATCAGAATCTATATTAATCATTTTTAAATCTACCACTTCTTTAGGTGCAACCAAATATTTGCCTACCCCATAAGATTGCAAATCTTCAAGCTCAATTGCCTGCTGTACATCTAATCCAGAAGCCCATGTACGCCTCAAAGCGGACATACAACCTCCACAACCCAATAATTGCCC
>JAMOSO010000045.1 GCA_027063065.1 Planctomycetota bacterium
ATAGTTAAAGCAAAAAATAAAGGTAAAGATAGTATCGATGAAGATGTTATACATCAGCTAGACGAAATACACTTAAGCTTAATAGCTGGTTTAATTTGGGTTATCATAGGGTTAATTTTATTAGTTTTCAGTTCTAAAATTTTAGTATGGGGTGCAGTATCTGTAGCAAAATACTTTGGTTTAAGTGATTTAGTAATAGGTCTAACTATAGTATCTGTAGGCACTTCATTACCAGAGCTGGCAGCGTCGATAGCGGCTGTTCGTAAAAATGAACACGATATGGCATTTGGCAATATTATTGGTTCAAATATGTTTAATACTTTAACTGTGGTTGCCATTGCAGGCATAATAAAACCTATGAATGTTAGCCCCGAGATTTTAACGCGTGATTGGATGCTTTTAATTACACTTACCTTAAGTTTATTTGTAATGGGTTATGGTTTTAAAAAGCCCGGTAGCATAAACCGCATTGAAGGAACAATATTATTAAGTGTATTTATTGGCTATATGTTTGTAATATTCTTAGGTTACGCATAAGTAATAAACTCTATAAAACTACACCTAATAAATTACTTTTAGCTTTGTAAAATATGCGTTGCCACGACATGGGCAGTGTTAAAGGCTAAAACTATAGAACCGCCTTTCATATCATTTGCTAGATCACCTAACAAATACAACCCTTTAACGGTTGTTTCTAAATTTTCGTCTATGATAGGTTTTTTGTTTTCTATCTTCATCCCTGTAATCGTTAAGAAATTTAGCGGAGTTGTACCACCTATAGCATAAACTATTCTATCAAACACATGAGGCTCAAACATATTATCTTTAAAAAAGACTTTAGCTTTACCAGCTTCTTCCCCAACTTCTACTATATCACTACCAGCCAATGAGACTACAGCACCATCAGCAATTAATTGCTTAATAATAGCTTTGTTATGATCGTTCATATACGAAAAATCAGCTTCGCGTGAAGATATAGTTACCTTATTGCCATCACGATGTAAAAATTGAACATACTCAGAAGCAGAATCTCCACCCCCTACAACTAACACATTAAGTCCTGTTAATTTAGTAGAAGTGATATCAAACTGAGTCAATTTTTTAACACTAGAAGCAATTTTATAAGCTGGCTTATTAGGCTTACCAAATATACCTATACCAATAGCACAAAATTTAGATTTAAAATCACCATTAGTTGTTTGAATTACAAACTCTTCACCTATTTTCTCTACTTTATTTACAAAGGTTTCATATTTAATTTGAATAGAATATTTAGTAGCTGTGTTCTTTAATACGTCCAAAGCCTCATTTTTACTCATATCAGTGAAGCGCATTATACCATGACAAATAGGATCCATACCCTTAAAATTTGCAGTAACTAATTTTTGGTCTGGGTACAACTCACGCATCACCCAAGACTTTTGATCAGCTTTTTCTAAGATTAAGATATCTTCCGAACTAACACCATACTCTATTAATTCCGCCGCCAATGCCACACCTGCTGGGCCGGCACCAACAATAATATTTTTATATATTTTCTCACTCATAATTTTTCCTTTAATTTATTTAAAACAGCGTTTTTTTCGCCATTAAAATTATTTATTCTAACAGTCTTAAACGGCGAAGTTAAACCCTTAATGACTTCCACATCAACTTTACTTAAATTTAACTGCTTTGCCAAAAATGTTTTTATTGATTTATTAGCTTTACCATTTTCTGGAGGAGCTGAGATCTGCAACTTTAAACGCTCACCCAACATACCAGCAACTTTAGTACGCGAGGCACCTGGCACCACCTTTAAATCAATATCAATAGACATTATTATGCACGTAATTGCCTAGAACGTTCAGCTGCTGCTGAGACCGCTTTAGCAATATTATCAGCTACATTGTGTAAATCTAAACTCTCTATCGCTGCCTGCGTTGTTCCTCCAGGGCTAGTAACCATTTTGCGCAATTCTGCTGGAGTATTTGGCATATTAAGCAACATTGCCCCTGCTCCCATACAAGTAGCCGAGGCCAATAATTTTGCCTCTGCATCGCTAAGCCCCTCTTGCACACCAGCTTTAACCATAGCTTCAACCATATAAAAAAAATAAGCTGGACCGCTACCGCTAACAGCAGTTACTGCATCAATTAATGATTCATCTTCCACCACAATCACCTGCGAAGATGTACTAAAAACAGACTTAACTATATCTAACTGCTCGGAAGTAACTTCAGAACCACCAAAAACACCAACAGCCCCACACCCTTGCATCACGGGAGTATTTGGCATAACTCGCACAATAGATTTATCACTACCCAAAATAGAGGCTATTTTAGATACAGTTACGCCGGCCGCAATAGAAACTATTAACATATTATTGCTGATATACTCTGATATATCCGACAACACCTCATGCATAACCTGTGGTTTAACAGCTAAAATTAAAATATCACTACTTTGAATTAAATCTTTAGCAGAGATACATACTTGCACACCCATTTCTGCAAAAATATTACATCGATCTTCATTTATATCATATGCACAAATCTCTTTTGAACCAATCAAAGATTGGGCAATTGCCTTTGCCATATTACCTGCACCCAAAAAACCTATTTTTTTCATTCTTACTCCACAAATTTCAAAATCGATTGAACACGTCTTTGCTTTAACATATTTAAACCACACTCCAGATATAACGATTTAGATATCCTTCGCTTTAAATGAAAACGCTTGCCATCTTCTGCCAAAAATGATAATTGCATCAAATCTTCACGTGTATAATTTTTAAATTTTGATTCAGCTATTTTAATATAAGCTGCCAATGAATTATTAGTAGGTCCAAAACCTTCCGCATATAAAAATTTGCGTTCCATATCCGTACAAGCTTCGCCAGCTGTTTGATAACGCTTTTCAGGGTTAATCTCTAACATCTTCATTATAATTTTAGAATAAGCCAGCGGTATATCACTACATACCTCATGCGGTGGCTTAATACTTGTTTTTAATATCAACTCATACTTCTGCATCTGCTCTCGAATAGTACCCTTGCGTGCTGGACTAAAAATACTCACACCTGTAGCCATTTGATATGCCACTAATCCTAAAGAAAAAATATCACTACGTTTATCAGACTGCGACTTTAAAATTTGCTCTGGCGCCATATATTGCACTTTACCAGCAAGAGCAGCTGTTTCGTCTCCAGCTACAACAGCAATACCAAAATCTGACAATTTTGCCACACCTTGATTATTTATTAAAATATTTTCAGGAGAAATATCACGATGCACAATAAATTCATGGGCATAATCTAAAGCACGACAAATTCTACTTACGATAAAAGCACTTAATGAAAGCGGTATTAACAATCCATGCCGTAGATGACTGGTATGAGTTTCGAGTAAATCTGCACCTTCAATATAATCCATCACAATTAAATATAAGCGCTGTTCTGAATTTCTTTTTTTTAAATTTATCCTAGGCGGACGCTGACACCCTGTAATGGGCCGCCCACCACCTTTACGCATCTTATCCATAACAGCATTAGCACGTTGACCAGCACCATGCGTTGTTTTAGGCGCTAAATTTTTTATTTCTGCTTGAAACTCTCTTGGTAACAAAGACACAGAAACAGATTCTAATCCATGCGATCTAACAATATTTTCATGCCTTAATAAGGCTGCCACATTTGCTTCACGTTTTAAAGCTTCAATTTGTTTTTCTGTAATAGATCTAATAGTTTTTAAAACAACAATATCACTTACTTCTTCACAATGTTTTTCTGCCAAATAAACAATACCCATACCACCACGACCAATTTCATCTAAAAATGTATAATTTACTGCCGATGGAAATGAAATATCTGAGAGCCCTGACACACTTTCTCCTAATAATATTGCTAATATATTTTATTGCAAAATAAATATAATAACGATATATAAAGAATTTTAAAGCTTCAATTCAGAAACCGCCTCTATAAGTATACGTTTTAATTTACCCTTAGCCGTTTTACTGGCATTGATTATTTTTTGGCGAGCTGGTTCGGCTCCACGCTTCATTTTTTTTAATGCAATAGCTGCTTGCATAACCACAAGAGGACTTGAATCTTGCAAACTTTTAGCCAAAGCTAACGCAGCTCTGTGAGCTAATGGACCCAATTGCCCCAATGCAATCGCTGCGCGCATCCTAACAAAATAATCTTCATCCTGAAGAGCCTCTATTAACATAGGCACCGTCTGTATAATTTCGCCTTTAAACTTAACAATAGTATCACAAATCGCTGCCCTAACCCATTTGCTTGAATCATGCACTAGCGATTCTAAATAAACCAAAGTACGAACTCCGTCTTTATCTAATTTTCCAGCTGCAATTACAGCCTCATAACGTACGTCATCAAATTTGCTTGAATACGCTTGTATCAATAAAGGCTCTACTCTTTGATAATTAGCTCCTATTTTACCTAAAGCCTTAATACAAGAAGCCAACATATGCGGGCCATAAGAATTAGCACGTTTTAATAATACTAACTCAGTTTGACTTGCAGCCTTACCAATAGCACCAAGACACTGTGCAGCTTGAGCAGCTACAACTACGTCATTTGAGTTTAAAGCATCAACAATAATAGGAAGCGCAGATGCAGATTCTGCCCCCATCATTTCTAATGCAACCAAAGCACATTCTCGTATACGAGATTGATCTGACTTGACAGCATCAATCAATAAAGGCAAACAAGGCTTCGCCTGTACGCCCATTTCAGAAAGTTTTTCCAACAGTTTTATTTTTTCTTGATACGATGCAGAACTATATCTGTTTTTTATAATATCTACTCTTTGCAAGCTAGATATTTGTGCATAGACAGGTAAACTTACAATTATAAAAATCAAAAAAATAAAACTACGGAGCATGAGTTCTACTAACATTTTTCCAGATATCACTGGGGAACTCCACAATTTGGTCTACAGGAGATCTATCATAAGGATCCACGCATCCTTGAAACAAAGATATTACTAAAATCAAAAGGATATTTGTAATAATTTTTTTATTCATAATTACTCTATAGCTACCTTTTCTGGATTAATATTATTAAAAAGTAAGTCTGTGTCTGAGACAACATCATTTACAGAAGCTTCATTTTGTATTTCATCTAAAAGATGTATATTGTTTGCTTTAAAAACATTATCTTTAACTGAACGATCCTTTAAAATTACTGCATAAGCAGTATCTAAAGCTTTGCGTTGTAATTCAATAGCTGTTTGCAATTTAATATTTTTTTGATGAGTGTTAGCCAAAGAACTACCTACATACCATATCAAAGAAAACATTGCTACAAACGCTACCATAATAGCCAAAGCCGTTTTATCTTCACGAACTGCAAAATTAGTTTTTTCATTGATTTTATAAAAAAAATAATCTTTAACAAACTCTTCTGCTATATAAACTTGCCAATTACCATCTTTAAAATAATGTTTTATATATGATTCTGGAAAATTACCATCTTCAACTAAATGAACTAAATTCAGAATAGCACTGGAATCTTGAGAAATTAATAAAGCCGCTTCTTTAATAGATATGTAATGCATTTATAGGTTATCTCCTAAGTTTTAATTTTAAAATCACGTCTTATTGGCTATTTATCGGATTTTCAAAATTAAAATTAAGAGATTAAATAAAAAAGCCCCGCATAACGGGGCTTTTTTTATTAATTATTCTAAATTATATTCTGAATCATCAATCGTAGATGCCTCTATTTCAGAAGCCTCTATTGCATCGTTCACGTTATCTGGAACACTTGGAGGCTCTGGCAAGGTTACATTTATAACATCCTCTATCATATCATTTACTTTATCTTGTTCTTCTTCTCCAGGTAAATTGTCAACATCTAAACCAGGAACTGTCACATCAGGATCTAAAGGAGCTTCTGGGTCATCTGGAGTTTCTACATTACCAGCTCCCGCAGGACTTGCTCCACCCACTACACCATTACCTAATCCAGCACCATCACTACCTTGAGGTGTGCCCTTACCAGGCGGTACATCCCTATCTGTTGGCGGCTGATTATTACCACCATGAGATGGAGACCATCCACCCAAGCCCAAACCTAGACCGTCTGCGACACCCCTATCAGCATCACCCAGTTGTACCTTACCAACATTATTACCTACAAAGCCATATTGACCCGGCTCTAGGTGAGATTCGTAACCATCCACTTCAATATAACAATCACCTTCTAGTGATGTAAATTCCGTATTGCCTGCATCATCTACATCTACAATGCCATCTGAGCCTCTTATTCCAGCAATCGCCGTTGGAGTTTTAATTCTAACGGAAGCTTTTTTTAATCGCCCTAGATGCTCTAACTTAGCACGTAATTTGCCTTTTTTTAAAGATATCCTAATAACATCTTTGCTTTTATTTTTAATGAACCAAGATTGTTTAATATAATACGCATTTAAAGTAAAATCGGTATTATTACTTATTCTAAATGTGTGACCTTTTTCAGTTTTCAATAATAAAGTACCATCATCTCCTGTTACAATATGCACGCCTATATTTAACTTTGAACCAGATTTCAAACTAATCACATCACCAGATTTTGACGTAATTGTTACAGTTCCCAATGATTCTAAAACTGTAATCTTTGCCTCATCAGTAGCTTGAACTATAGAAGTATAAAAACCAAAA
>JAMOSO010000046.1 GCA_027063065.1 Planctomycetota bacterium
CACACTGTATACGTAAACGCTTACACCAAAACACTTTATAAGCGCCCAATAATGCTCACATGGTACACACTAGCTATCTGCCATATGCTGAGTAAGCTTGTTTAAACACTTAAAAATGCCCACCTTAGTCCAACTAATGTTGGATTGTTTTAAAAGTATATTTTTAATGATAGGCTTAGTTTTATTTGGAGTTCCACATGAAACTATAAAATTAAAAAAAACACAGCAAATGAGACACAGGTGAGCATTATAAATTGTTTTGATTAAAGTGTTTAAAAAAACAGATATTTATAGGTGTTTAAAAGATTTGATTATAGGTGTGTAAAACTAAAATAAATATTTATTTTTAAACATAACAATAGCTTCGCTAGCTAAATAAACATAGGTGTTTATTTATGTGTTTATTTTACGTGTGGATATTTATGTATGATTTTAAATTCTGTATTCAAAAGAAAATAATAGATAATATATTATCATCAGTTTTATTTAAGTATATAGATAGTGTGTATAGTTACTATAATGTAGCTGATTTTAATAATTATCAATTAAACCTAGTGTATACAATAGTTTATATGTGTTCAATTTTAAACAGGTTGTAAACAGTATATGTTGATATGGTATTAAGTTTGTTTACTAAAGATATATACTTAGTGTCTATCTTTAGGTTTAAATAAATCACATATTATGATTTCATATTTTAAAGAGAAGAGGGTAGTGGTAAATTATTATAAAATTAGCATAATAAATGGTTAGTTTATTTGTAAGTTTTTATAAATCAGATAATATATATTTATGAAAAAAATAATGTTTGTATGTTTGGGTAATATTTGTCGTTCACCATTGGCGCATGCTGTAATGGATGATTTTATCAATCAATCAGATTGTATTGATAAATATATGGTTGATTCCTCAGGAACATCAGGATATCACGTTGGGCAATTATCTGATGCCCGTATGCGTAAAACAGCTATGAGGCATAATGTAGAAATTAATCATAGGGCACAACAATTAAGTTTGTGGGATATTGCAAATAACGATTATATTTTTGCTATGGATAATCAAAATCTTATTGATATTTTAAGTATGTGTAACGATGAACAAAAATCAAAAGTTAGACTTTTAAGGGATTTTGATCCAGAAGGGCTAGGGGACGTGCCTGATCCGTACTATGGCGGAGTCGATGGTTTTGAAGATGTCTTTCAGATAGTGCTTCGTAGTTGTAGATGCCTATTGCAAGATTTAGAATCAGGTAAAATTTAATATTACTTGCAATATTGTTTAGCATATTGGCTAGGGGTTATACCTGTATTTCGTTTAAATACTTTGCAAAAATAGTTAGGTTCGCTAAATCCACTTTCTACGGCTATGTTTTTAATAGCGATACTATTAGTTTTTAACAATTCTTGAGCGTGTTCTATGCGCAGTCTTTCTAAAAATCTAATGGGTGTTATTTTCATTTTTTCTTTAAAAAGATGAGCAAATCTGGAAGGTGATAATGCACACACAATGGCAATATCATCAATTAATAATGGTACTTGATAATGTTCTAGCATATATTTGCATGCATACTCTATACGGGTATCATTTATTGTTGGTTTATTTGCATACTGAGAGTTAATTAGTAAAATTATTTCTTCAATTACGCACATGCAAATATCAGTTTTTCTA
Organism: Planctomycetota bacterium; assembly: GCA_027063065.1. Lineage (GTDB taxonomy): Bacteria > Planctomycetota > JAMOSO01 > JAMOSO01 > JAMOSO01 > JAMOSO01. The sequence continues at coordinate 1,669 of JAMOSO010000046.1, forward strand.
TAAATATCGCTTTGGTATATATTGATTAAATGTGTGGTTTGATTATATGCTAACTCAAACAAATTGTCTTTTATGTGTAAATACGGTTTTTTGTTATCTGGTAATAGATTGTTTAAGATGTTGATGTCAGAAGGTTTTGGATTAAAATAAAACCAGATATGTTTTTGATTACCTATAACTTTTCTAAAATAGTTTTTATTAAAATTATCGGGCGAAATAATAATCACTTTATTATGTTTTACTACATTTTGTATTAATATAATAACCCATCCATTAAGTTTTAAATGGGAGTTAATCTGTGTAAAATCAAATGCAGTGATATCGCCTTTGTTGACAATTAATCGTTGTTTTGCAGTATTTGTGTGTAGCATAAAATTATTTTAGACTTTTATTTACTTTTGGCAAAGAGGTTTAGTTTTGTATTGCTCAATTTGCTTGCCTGTTTTAAAGTATTGACATGAATGAAGATAGTGCTGTTATCGAAACCTTACCAGGTGATCCAGATTATATTACATGGTACGAATTAGTAGCGGTTCAGTCCGATTTAGGTGATATATCTATTAGAATTAGCCCAGACAAATTAGAGGTTCTATTATTTGCAATACGAGGCACATCTGAAAAAACATTTACAGTTAATTATATTGTAAAATTGTTAAAGGATAATGGTATCGTAGCTAATATTGATGAGCCTAGCATCTATGATAATTTGGTCAATTTTACAAAAGTTGGTGCACGTATTGTTGCTCTTGTAGTGGCTAGAGGTGTTGAAGCTATTAATGGGCAGGACGCTTATATAGAATATTTATTTGATAGACAAAATCCAAAAGTAGAAAAATCACAGGAGTTGATTCGTATTCATGAGGTGTTGGAGGGACGTACGGGGCAGGATGTGTTTGGAGATTGTATAGAATATGTTGATGGTAAAAATTTAGATTTAAAGTTGTTGGGTGGTGTAGAGTTGATAGATAATCAATTTTTTGCTGAGATAGATGGCTATGCTGTGGTTGGTTTTGGAACTATAGTAGTATCTGATATTTTTAAGTTAGTGATTACTTCTGACAATTATAATGCTGAAATTTCTTTTGATGATAAATCTATCACGGCGCAACATCTTTTAAATTTTTTAAAATCGCTTGGAATTGAAAGTGGGTTAAGATCTGATGTTGTTGATTCAATAATTGGTGCTGGTAAGGCTGATAGTATAATTATTGCCGAGGGAATTGAGCCAGTAGATGCAGTAGATGCTAAGTTAGATTTTTTTTATAAACGTAGTGGTGGGGCGTTAAAGCAGGGGGTTGATGGCAAAATAGATTATAAAAATCAAAGTAGTTATGTTATGGTCAATCCAGATCAAAAAATATTACGGTTAAAACCTGCAATTTCTGGACGCAATGGAGTTGATATATACGGTATTATCAGTGAGGTTAAGGAACCTAAACATATTAAAATTAATGCAGGTGATAATGTTACAATTATAGATGAAGATGGTGCATTGGTGTTTATTGCAGATGCTAGAGGTACACCAGTTTTAAAAAATAATATATTAAATGTGTGTATTGATTTAGACATTGAAGGCGATTTGGGATTAGCGACAGGAAATATTATTTTTGAAGGTAATATTAATATTGCTGGTCATATTTTAGATGGTTTTGAAGTACATACTAAAAAGAATATTATTACCAATGGTACAGTTGGTTCGGCTAATTTAAGCGCTGAGGGTAATATTGAGGTTTTGAGTGGTTTTAAAGGCAAAAAAAATAGCAAAATTATTTGTGGAGGTGATTTAAAGGCAAAATATATTGATGATTTAACAGCAGAAGTTGAAGGAAATATAGTATCTGAGGCTGAAATAGTAGGATGTAGGATATTTAATCGCGGGTTTATTAAATCTCCAACCGCTGTTTTGGTGGGCGGTGAAATTACTTGTTTGGGAGGGATACATATTTTATCCTTAGGCTCTGATGCTTATGTTAGAACATCATTATTGGTAGGGGAGGATTATAAACTTTTACGATTTAAAGATGAATGGCAACCTAAACTAGTTATTTTAGAGGCAGAAGAATCTGAGATAGCAGAAAAACTTTCATCAATAAAAAGAAATCCTCAAATATTAAAACGTATGAGCACTTCTTTAAAATTGAAATTTAAAAATATGCTTTTAAGGCTCAAAGATATACAAAATTTGAAAGAACAATATAATAAAGAATTAGCAGCTTTACAGAGTGAAGCTTTAGATAAAAAAAATGCTGAAATTCGTGTGGAAAAAATGTTATACCCAGGAACATTTATTCGTATAGGTTTTTCAGAACAAGAAATAAAATCAGAGATGCAAGGGCCATTACTGATAACTGAAGATTTAGAAAACCAAATGATATCCATAAAAGCGATATCGTAGAAAGAAAGAAAATAATGTTAGCAAAAAGAATAATACCGTGTTTAGATGTTCGCGATGGGCGTGTTGTTAAAGGAGTTAATTTTGTTGGGATTCGCGATGCCGGCGACCCTGTTGAGTGTGCCATTAAATATGATGCTCAAGGTGCTGATGAGTTGATTTTTTTAGATATTACAGCATCACATGAGCAAAGAAATATAATGTTAGAAGTGGTAGCTAAAACAGTAGAGCAAGTTTATATGCCAGTAACAGTTGGTGGTGGCGTAAGAACGATTGATGATATACGCAACTTACTTAATGCTGGGGCGGATAAGGTTAGTATTAATTCTGCGGCTGTAAAAAATCCAGAAATTATAAATCAGGCTTCACAGCGTTTTGGAACTCAATGCATTGTTGTGGCTATAGATGCAAAGCAAGTTGCGCCAAATCGTTGGAATGTGTTTATTAATGGCGGACGTATTGATACAGAAATTGATGTGATTCAATGGGCTAAAGAGGTAGTAAATAGAGGTGCTGGAGAGATTTTATTGACCAGTATGGATAGTGACGGGGTTAAAACAGGTTTTGATTTAGAGTTATGTGCTGCAGTTAGTGATGCAGTGTGTGTGCCTGTTATTGCATCTGGCGGTGCTGGCAATGCCCAACATATGGCCGATGCATTAAGTAAAGGTAAAGCAGATGCTGCTTTGGCGGCTTCGATTTTTCATTTTGGTGAGCTTACGGTAGATGACGTACGTCAAGAATTAAAAAAACAGGGCATTGCAACTCGTTAAAAATATGAAAATTTTATCTTTAAATGATAATAATTTTGAAGATTGTTTACGTCTAGCACAAGATGTGTTAAACGCTGATGGAGCTGTTATCTTACCAACTGAAACAGTATATGGCATAGCTGTTAGAGCAACCTCTAATAGAGCCTTGCAACATTTGCGTAAATTAAAATCACGAGAACTTACTAAGGCTTTGCCTGTTCAAGTGGCTAATATAGAGCAGGTAAATACTTTGGTTAAATTGTCGTCAAAATCCATTATGTTATTTGAGAAGTTTTCTCCAGGCCCTTTGACAATTGTTTTGCCGCCATTAGGTAAAGTTAATAAGTTAATAAGTGGTGAAACGCATTCTATTGGAGTGCGTATACCAAGTCATCCATTTACTTTAAAGTTATTGCAATCAGGCGCTTTGGCTGTGCCGAGTGCTAATCCAATTGGGCAAAGTCCGGCTATGACTATGGCGCAAGCTATAGAATATTTTCCGTCTGGGGTTGATTTGGCAATAGATGCAGGGGCATGTCAATCGGGACTGTCTTCAACGGTGTTATCTATGATTGATGATAATCCTGTTATTTTGCGACAAGGACAAATAAGTGAGTTGCAAATAAAACAGGTTTTAGATACTAAAACTAACGCTTCCAAGTGATAGGTAGAATTAAAATTAATACAGAATAAATTTCTAAACGTCCAATCATCATTAATCCTGATAAAACCCATTTACCAAAATCAGATATATTGGCGAAGTTAGCGGCGGGACCAACATCGCCAAGTCCTGGACCAATATTGGATAAACAAGCTAAGCTTGCTGTACTTGCTGTTATAATGTCTAATCCTGATGCAGTCATAATTAGTGTGCCAATAATTAATACAAAAATATATATCAGGCAAAAAAAGATAATGTTGCGTACAATGTTTTTATCTACAGCAGTACCTTCTATTTTGATATGTTTAATAATAGACGGAAATAAGGTGCGTAACAGTTCGTGTAGCATACCTTTAAATGTGATAATAAGTCGTATTATTTTAATACCGCCTGCAGTTGAGCCAGCACAAGCACCCATGAGCATCAATATTAAAATTAAAAATTTAGCTAATGGTGCCCAAAGGTTAAAATCAGCAGTGCCAAATCCTGTCGTTGTTGATATAGATACTACATTAAAGACAGCATAACGAAATCCATCGCTTAAATTATTATAAGTTTTTAAGTGGCTGTATGTAATGCTCCATGTTACTAATGCTGTAATTATAATGGTATATACTAAGAAAACTTTAAATTCTATATTGCGCCAAAATTGCGAGAAATCACCTTTTAAAGCACGATAGTGCAACATAAAATTGCAACCCGCCAAAAACATAAAAACGGTGATTAACATATCAATATAGTAGCTATCCCAATATGCTACAGATGCGGTATGCGGAGCAAATCCGCCAGTAGACAAGGTTGAAAAACTAATACATATCGCATCAAACCAACTCATATCTGTAGGTATTACTAATAAGATAAATTCAATTATTGTCATGGTTAAATAAACAAACCATAAAATTTTAGCAGAGTCTTTTATTTTAGGTCTAAGCCTATCGCTAGATGGGCCCGGAACTTCAGCAGCATATATTTGTCCAGCGGCAGAACCTAACATAGGAAAAATAGCTAACATTAAGACTATAATACCCATACCACCAAGCCATTGTGTTAAAGCCCGCCACATTAGAATGCTTTTTGGGAGGGCATCAATATCGCTAAAAATTGATGCGCCAGTTGTCG
>JAMOSO010000047.1 GCA_027063065.1 Planctomycetota bacterium
TGTTCCTTGTTTGTTTGGAGCTCCCTTACCAATCATTGTTTTGGCAATAATTAATGCTGGTTTATCAGCTTTTTTAGCACTATTTAAAGCTTCTGTTATCGCATCAATATCATTGCCATCTTCAACGGTAGTTACATACCAATTATATGATTCAAAACGCTTGCCAACATCTTCAGTAAAAGACACGTCAGTTGAGCCTTCAATAGTGATTTTATTTGAATCATAAATAATAACTAAATTGTCTAAATGCAAATGACCTGCTAATGAAGCAGCTTCAGCAGAGATGCCCTCTTGCATACAACCATCACCACACAAGGTAAAAATAGTATTATCAATAATTTTATGCTCATCAGTATTAAACTTTTTTGCCATAATTTTGCTTGCCAACGCCATACCTGTCGCATTAGCAATACCTTGACCTAAAGGGCCAGTAGTAATTTCAACGCCATCGGTATGTTTATATTCTGGATGTCCAGGTGTTAGCGAATTATATTGACGAAAATTTTTAAGATCTTCTATGCTTAACTTATACCCAAATAAATGCAACACTGAATAAGCCAACATAGAACCATGCCCCGCAGAAAGCACGAAACGATCGCGATTATACCATGAACTATCAGCAGGATTATGCTTTAACACTTCACCATAAAGCGCTGTAGCAATATCTGCACAACCCATTGGTAAACCAGGATGACCTGAATTTGCAGCTTGGATTGCCTCAGCACTTAAAACGCGAATTGTATCCGCAACTTTTTTCATTTGATCACTCATTTTTTCTCCACTTTGACTTCAAAAAATGCCTCCACAGGAACTATCCTTAGAACTTTGCAATTATACTGATTTCAAACAAATTGTGAACAAACAGCATAATAAAGATTATAAACATTTTAAATTATCAAAATTTTTAAACTATTCTGACCCTTGAAATTTGAACAGTAAAGTGATTACCAATCAACGGACAGATTAAGAGATAATAATAAAAAAAATATTAGGATTGATAAAACGCCCATTTTACATGTAGCAAAATTAGCATAATTATTTATTCAGGAAGCATTGTTTAAATGCTTTCGCCATATTAATCGTGGCATAATTGTAATTTTTCAATATAATTTTTTATATGATTTCACCATTTATGCTTGCCAGAATCGATCATCGATTACGCTACTTTTTAAGTCAAAGCTTATCACCTGCAATGTATACTAAGCTATACTCAGCGACTCGATCTTGGTATTTAAAATTATTATCCAAAGAATTAATAACCTTGCATCCCAGCAATTACAAGCCTACATCCATTTTAGGATTAAATTTTCGTAATGATTTAGGCAATGCGGCAGGACTTGATAAAGACGGTTCTTTACTGGCATTCAACTATCATATGGGCGCTGGTTTTGCCATTGTTGGCACTGTACTTAATAAACCCCATACTGGCAACTTAATCAAAAGTTTACCGTTTTTACCTAAAACTAATCCATGGGCACCACTACCGTATAGCAATTCATGTTTAAATTCTATGGGTTTGCCTAGCAAGGGATATCAAATAGCTTTAGATTCTATTAAGAAATTTCGCGATATATACCAAGCTACTGATTTTCCAATAGGCATATCCATCATGGGACATCCTTTAGAAACAGGACAAGAAAAAATAGATGGCGTTTGTAATGTAATAAAAGCTGTTTGTAATGATGTAGATTTTATTGAAATTAATGAAAGTTGCCCAAATGTCAAAGGTCATAATAATGACGGCTTAAATATCCGACTTGCTAGTTTTGTACAAGCTAGAGATTTAGGCTCCAAACATACCCCACTACTAGTAAAGTTTGGCAATGTGCATAATACAAAAGAAACTATTAAAATTTTAGATTCTAATAATATAGATGGCATCACAGCTGTTAACACCCAAACAAATTATGAGGATTTAATTTTAAAACTAAATCCTAAAGATAAAACATTGTTTAATTATTATACAAAAAATCATAATGGTGGCTTAAGCGGAAGCATTATTAATCAACACAGTTTTAAAACCATTACAAACATTGCCACTGAAATAAAAGAGTTAAAATCCAATTTATGTCTAATGCACGTAGGAGGCATTACTAATAATGATGACATACAAAAATCAAGGGCTATAGCCCCACTGCGTCAATGGTACACTGGCTACATGGGTGCATTGGGATCTATGCAACCAAATTTAATATATAAGACAATGACCAAATAAATTATTGTTTAATTGTGCTTTATATATTTTTATAATTTTACCTTGGCATGACACCGAAACCAAATAACGATTTGGTGATTTAACAAATGTAGCAGACCAAACTTTTGCCCTAGACTGCTCTGGATATGTAATGTTAATTAAGTTTTCCATTACAATATTATCTTTAAGAAATTCTGATTGCACAGCTTTTAAGACCATTAATTTACCTTTTTTAACATTGATATTATGTTCTGAAGCACTGCTACAAGCAACAAAAAACAAACAAAGACAAATTAAATATTTTATATCCAAATCCAAATTAAAACTAAATAACATTAAACAATATCTTTTAAGCGCAATTTTGCAATATAATATGTAAATATACATACTATTACCTCTGCAACGCAAAAAATATATAAATTTCTGGCTACACCATTATCAAAGCCATAATTATGCAAACCAATATTTAATAAATTTACACCAAACCACGCCAGTACAACTGCAATAGAGCATAAACCCAATCCTATAGCAAAGCCCAAATCCTTGATATGACCTGAAAACCTACCATGAATTAACAACACTTGACACAATACAATTAAAAGTGCGCCATTTTCTTTTGGATCCCAACCCCAAAACCTACCCCAACTTTGATCTGCCCAAATACCGCCTAAAATAGTTCCCAGTGTTGTAAAAAATAAAGCAACCAAAGCAATACCAATACAGTTTGCAAATAAACTTTTAAGCATCTCTGGTTCTTTTGGTTTTAATATCACTTTAAATACATAAGCATGACCAACTATTGACGCAACCAAGGTTGCCCCATAACCAATTGTAATAGTAACTACATGAGTGGCTAACCAAAAATTAGAATCTAAAACAGCTACCAACATTCCCATGGTATCACCATCTAACGCATAGCGTCTAGCTACAAACTGCACAACTGCACCAGATACAGCAGCACCCATTAAACCAATACTGTCTCTACGTCTATACTCCAATAATAAACACATAAAAACAGACGTAAACGCTACAAAAATAATTGATTCATATAAATTGGCAACAGGTGGTCTCCCCATAATTATATATCGATAGACCAGCCCTACAAAATTAAACACCAAGCCAAACCATGTACTTATTAAAGATATTTTAACTAATGGTTTTGACCAAATAATCCAACTTAATGCAACTGTGATAAACCCAAAAATATACAAAACTAAAGACCAATAAAAAAAGTTTACCCTGTTATAAGTGATTTCTGTTTTAATATTTTTTGTATACCCAACATTTTTAATATATGAATCAATTTCTGCTTGTGCATTTTTGCCAGCTTCTAATTTTAAAACTATATCTAAAAATTGTTTAAACAACTTCATTTGTCTATCATCAATATGTTCTGTTAATGCAGTCCAAGGACTTATCCAAGCCCCTTTTGTAGTGGGGATTATACTAAAAGTCTTTGGTTGCCAAGCACTAGCCATTGCATTTAAATCAATTATTAATTTTGATAAGGCTGGATCATCTTCTATTTGTTTGCCACTGCTTTGTAACTCAGCTATTAATTGACCAACTTTTTCACGTTTAAATATAAATTCTGCATAAGGTAATTTCTGACCAAATGGCATTGATAATTCAGCAGCTAATTGTTGATTTTCAATTCTGATACGTGGTAACAGACCAATTAAAGCACTACTAGCATCATTATATTTTTGCATTTTTGCATACAAGTCTAACAACTGTGACTCTATTAAGCTCTTATGCTTTTTAGCACTAATTTTGCGTAACTCTGGCATTATCCCAGCCATTGCGTTACTTAAATCTGCATAACAATAACGACTTTTAGGATTTATACTAATACCTAACGCCTTTATCACCGCAGGAGTTCGTACTGTAAACACCTTTTGCTTGATACTCAGTTCTGGATGAATTAATACTTCAGTAAGCCATTTAATTGCTGGTTTATGCTCATAAGTAGATTTCTCGCTAAGAGTCTTTAATAAATTTATAGCATAAGTATCTAAAGGTTTTAGACGACCCGCATCTTGAATAACCACCTGTGATAAATCGCCATTAGCAAAAGCACTGGAAAAACTACATACAAAAATTACTACAAAAATTGATGTAGCTGTTTGTAATTTAAGTATTAATTGCGGTAGCATAATAAACATATGTATTAATAAACCTATACAAATAATAATTGATGATATATATGGAAATGTCCGCCCATAATTTTTAACGACAGCTAAAATAGTAGTTTCTTTATTATCATTTTGTCTAAAAGAGCTTTGGTAAAAAGTAAAACCTTTATATCTTAATGGCTCATTCATACTAATAACTTGTTTTAAATTTGACTCGCCATCCTGAATTAAAACAGAAGACGAATAAGATGATGCCATAGAAGTACCAGGATATAACTCTTGTTTAAAATCAAGTAATTTAATTGAAAACCCCAACGGATATCTGCGCTTGCGTAAACTAAAAGCATATTTAACACCATCGATAACTAAATACTGTGACGCCAACATATCATCAAATAATATGTAAGTACCATTTTGACTATTATCTAAACCAGATACCTCGACAATTAATCCTTGTAAATTGCGCCCATTTGCTAAAACAGCAGTCGATTTAATGTCGACCTTAGTAGCAATACCACGATATGGAGCTAAACGCTCTTGAGGTAATGTACTAATATCAATATTGGCGTAATGCTTTTTTATAACAATCTGTAAGCTTGTGTTATTAGTGTGTAATTTATTTCCATCAAATAATTTATCTTCGGCAAAGAGAATAGTTTTATTTTTGGACTGTAAAGCCAACTCTCGCTTATAAGTGTCTACATAAAAATTACTACTTGATTCCTCTGGTATAACCATAGTTCCTTCAAGGCTAAAATATGCAGTAATAAATCCTCCTCCTAACAACAATAACACACCAATATGCGTAATGAAAATTCCTGATTTTTTCCAAGACAAACGAGATTTAAAAAAAGTTTTAAAACACATATTCACAAACATAATAGCCATAGTTAACCGACCACCTGGTAATGGAATCCCCATAGCATATAAAAACCAAGATGAAAAATATTTTTCTTGAGCTAAATGCAAACCCATTGTTTTTTGGGCAACAGTACCAATGACAACTAAAATAATTAGCCAAATACATGTGTAATGAAAAATTTTTGCCGATGCTAAAAAATCTATTATTTTTTTTATTTTCATTATTCTTCTCCAATAAAATGGATTGTCTTGGCAAAGGCTTTAAACTCATGAGTTAATTTATTTACTGCCATTGAAGAACCTGTCAATTTAACATAAATCATATTGCCAGAAGCTGGTATCATAGCACCCAACATTGCTAAACTAGGATTTTTAGTATTAATAATTTTAACAACAATAAAATCGCCTAGTTTGCCATGTAAATTTATAATATGTTTAGCAAAATCAGATTGCTTAATCGCAGGCAAATCTACTTGCGAGCGCCAACGATTTAAATTGTCAAAATTTCCACCACCATCGCCACGCAATTTAATAATAGATAAATCAGTGATTTCTGTTTCTCCAGAATCAAATACAACTTTAACATCATAACTACCTAAACGCATACTTGACTTTTTTGTTTTTTGCCAAGCGGTAGGAGCAATCCACCCTATAGTTAAGTTTGTATTTTTTTTATGTATTTTTAAAATAGACTCTTGTTTAGGGACACTTGGCAGTTTTTTGGTATAACTACTTAAATCCAAAGTCAATAAAACAGTGCCAATAGCAATTATTATATATAAGGGAATCTTCATAAACTTACCTGTAATTGTAAAATGCGTATTTTAGGTAAACAGATACCTAATTCAATATATTATTCACAAAATAACCATTTTTGAGACATTTATTTAATTAACGATGCACCACTAGCTATATTGGGTTCAATAACAGTTGCTGCAATATCTTGTTTTAATACAGCCTTTGCCCATACAGAATAACTTTCAGCTGTTTTTGCTTTCCAATTTTGATAAATATCATCAGAACCGCTATCGACAAAAAACAAAACATTTCCGCCACCGCCACCGCCTAACATACGTCCATAAACAGTAAAATTCAAATCATCTGCCACCTTAAATCCACAATCTAACAACGCGTCCTGCGCCCCATTTTGCCCCGTGATTTGAAAATCACCACTCATACGCAAAGATTTACCTTCGGCATTTAATAATGTTCCAAACAAATCTGCATCGCCAATTTCTGCAGCTTTACCAGCCAATGGAACAATTAAGGAAGATGCTTTTTGATGACGCAAACGCCTTAAACCAACAATAAGCTGCTCTGTAGCAATTGATTTAATTTTATCTATTTCTACATCAGATAAATCACGTCCCAAATCAATTGATTCAAAGTCCACAGGTAAAATTAATGGTGCTATATCTAATAATGTTAATAGTTTATTAATTGTCTGTAATGACAATGTTGTACTATCTATTTTTTCAGATAATACATCGCTCAATACACTATGTATATTGGATAATTCTGCCACCCTGATTGCATAATCAGACTCGGCTAATACATGAGGCACATTAGTATTGATAATAACAAAATTCATATTAGTTGGTAATGCCGACTTAAAATAATCGATATTTTTATTAGCGTAATCAATCTTAGTTAACTGTTTTGTTTGAGAGTAACAAATTAATAATTGATCTAAAAAACCACAATTACCACCAGAAAACAAACCATTTTCTGCATCTCTAGCAAAACTTGCCAACGCAGTTTTATCTTCTAAACCAAGTTTAAATTCAGCATCAAAAACTAATCCTAGCGATACCAAATTAGCCGCCGAGTTACTCATTCCTGCCCCAAAAGGTACAGTGCTAGTAAGCATTATTTGCACTCCCTTAAGATTTGCACCACACTTGATTGCTTCTACAATACCACCCAAACTATGATAAGCCCAAACTGGCAAAGTTCGTTTATCCATAGCTAATCTACTTTCACGTTCTTGTAATGCTATTTTTTCTAGTTTTTTTAAATCTTTCAACTCAAATTTTAATAATTCTTTTGCATCTGCATGCGCTATTTCAATGACACCACTTTGATTAAAATTAATTGCAATTAAAAATTCTTGTTCAACAGCACAACCCATAGAAAATAAATGAGCAGGATTTTGACCTACAAATTGACTCTGCGGATAATCTACATGTTCACCAATTAAATTTAATCGCCCGCCAGCTCTAGCCATCCATTTTGTATGTGTTGAAAAAGTATTAATAAATATCTTTTTTAATACATCAATACGCATATCATTATGATATGTGTTTAATATTGTAGAATCTTCTAAATCTATATTAATTTTAGTCAAGTAAACTGATTGTAACATCGTTTCTCCTTAATTATATTTTTGACTTTAAATTTAAAAATATTAATCCAAAAACAGACATAAATGTGATTATTAGAGCTATCTGACGTAAAAAATGACGCGCATCTGCAAATAAGTATTTATGTGATAACCATTTATCAATTGACGGATAGTAATAACCGCCTGTAATTTTTGCTATTTTTTTTGCCAGCGATATGTTAGCAGCCTTAAAGGTAGATTCTGCATCAACCTGCGTGCATACAATATAAAAAGGTCGCCACATATTTTTTTCAAATAAACTTATATTGCTCACACCAATTAGTCCTGTTGGTATAGTTACAATAAATTGATCCGCAACTTTATTGGCAATATAAATTTTTTGATTTATTTTTAATTTAAATGGTAAATGAGATTTAGCTATAAAATTACCTGAATGTAAAGAAACATCAATATGAGCACCGACAATATTATTGACTTTCTTGTTACCCAATACTTTAAAAATACGCCGTAAAATTAAACCTTTGTTTAACTTAGACTGTAAATTAATCGTAAATACTTTTCCTGCACCGATGTCTGTTTTCAGCAACAGTGGATAACCGCTATTTTTATCTCGTAAAACAACGCTCGCATCGTTTAAAATTTTTAAGTCAAAAGCATATATATTAACATCTTTTTTCTTTGATAATACTTTAACCATTTTTAAATTATGTTCTGGTATATTATTTTGCAATAAATTAATACTAACGTCTTTGTTAACGGGCAATGGTAAAACCTTAACTTTAGTAATATTTTGCAAATCTTTAATATACTTGCCTGTTAATGACGTCAAAAACATTGTTATTGGCAATGCGTTAATAGGGGCTGGTACAATAGCCTTATCCTTTGATTGCGCAGAAAAAACAAATAGTCTATGGGGTATATTATTTTCTTTACGGTACATATTTAATAATTTTGTAATGCCTTTAACCATAGAAATATTATCAGTAACTGACGTTTTAATTAAAGAACGTGTTAATGTCTTTCCGTCCCAATAAAACCTTCGCACTTGTGAACCATTAATATTTAATTGTTTAATCGTTGCAATTGATAAGCTTTGTAAAGTAGTATCAATTAAAATATCAATATGTTCTTGTTTAAGTTTTTCAGAAGCCGACACTGCAAAAATTGATTTTAAATTATTTTTTTTTAATAAAAAGTTTTTATTAATAAAGCCAATTGCTTTACCGCCATCCATAATAAAACTCTGCAATTCTTTGGTACGCTTTTTATTCCAACTATCACTATCAGGATTAAATATCAAAACTGCACTTGGTGTGCTGTTAAAATCAAATTTTTTATAAACTGGTTTCAAACCAAAATCATAAAATAATGAATCTAAAAAAGGAGTTTTTAACCCCTCTATAACAATATTTTTTTGAAATGGAGAATGCAAAATAATGGACTGCTTTGATAAAATAGAATTAGCAAATAATAATTCTACATCTATTTTAACATCAGTTAATTTACGAACTGCAAAATCTAATGGAAATTCCAATTGGGTTTTTAGATTAACATCTTTAGTCAAAATCTTTTTGCCATCTATTCTTAAAATTAATTTACAATTAAATGCTATTCCCTGCAAAGATACCCAAATTTTAGTATTTCCAATAGACGCAAAACAATTAGGACTAACAACAGAAGCAATAGCTGGACGAGCCAATCTATTAACCAAAACAGAATTTACCACTAAGTTAGATTTATTTTTAAGATAATTTAATGACGAGCCTATTGTTTCATTAAAATCACTGACTATTGTTATTTCGTGATATTTATTTTTTATGGCGTTACGCAATACAAACTCAATATCACTCACCTGTTTAGATCCAGTATCACGACTTTGATTAATACTAGATGAAAAATAAAATATTTTTGTACCTGCTTTAGTTATATTTATATCACCTACAGAATCAGAATTATCAACAAATATATTATTTGGAAATATGTTAGTTAATTGATATGGAAAAAACTCTCCCAATCCAACAATTAAAGATATAATCGCACTAAAAATTAAAATATATTTAAATTTCACACTATTCCATATAATATTGTTTAAATATATCAATTATAATAAAATTATATGTCAAACGCCAAATAAACACTTATTAATTAAACAAACTAGCTTGTTTAATATCTACTGGATATTCATCTAAATAACTAGACAATGTTTGTGTATTCCAAATTTCTAACCTATCTACAAATTTTAATAATGTTACATTTTTGTTGTATTTAAAATAATTTTTAGTTTGAAATTTATTTAATAAAATAGCTTTGTTTTTTGCTACTTCTACTTCTTCAAAACCCAACTCACTTTCATAAGCACTACGAGTAACAGATGCCAAACTTTGCCACTGATTATAAGTAAAAACCCCAATACATTCCTTTAAAGGAACTAAACGCAAAACAGAACCAGCTCTAACGCCTGATAATACTACGAAACCAAAATCGTCAACCGCAGTTATATCTGCCTTGTTAATCGCCTCACTACGTTGATTATATAATATTTTTCTTAAACTAATTTGATTTGAACTGCTGTCAAAATGTAAATAAATATTTGCAATCAAAAACAAAACAGCAGCATGCGCAAATACCGCAAAAACCCAAGGTCTATACTTTTGCCACAAGGTCGATGACGTACGCTTTGCACCTAAATCATAAATACGTTTTTTCACCTTAGATTTAAACATTGATGATGTTTTTACGCTGGGTAATTGTGCCATTTTAGATATAATTTGCCTATCTTCTTTATCAATCTGGTGCATGTTTTTCTCGCAATAATTCCTGCATTTTTTTTAAACCATGATGTAACCTACTTTTAACTGTTCCAACAGCAATATTTAAAGCATCGGACACCTCTTTATACGTCAAATTTTGAAAAGCTATTAATAATACAACCTCTCTATGCTTACTACTTAAAGAATCTAAGGATTGGGCAACATCTTTTTGAGCCTCGTCAAACAATAAATTTTCTGCTGGATCTACCTGATAACTATCAATTTGATATTCATCAATATCTATTTCACGTCTAGTTGCTTTGCGTCTGCAAAAATCAACCCAAAGATTATATGCGATAGAATACATATAGCCCTTACCTATTGATTGTCTAAATTTAAATTGATGACGCCGTGTATATAATTTAACAAATAACTCCTGACATAAATCCTCAGATAATTCCAAACTCCAACAGTGTTTGTAAAAATAATTAAGCATTTCATCTGCATATAAATCCATTAGAGAATCAAGCGCTCCATCAATATCATCACTAACACTCTGCATTAAAAGAGTAAAATCTGTCATTATTAATTATTACGTTACAAAGCTGATAAAGTTCAAAGAATATCTAAATATCGATCTAAATCCTGACTAAACAATTCTGTGTCAATAATAGCAAAGTCATATTCCGCCCGCTTAAAAATATCATCAATAATTTGATCGTTAGCTACACTTTCAACAATAGCTAATTCATTATCATAATTCTTTAACAAATCAACTTCATCAATTGCAAAATTAGTATCTGCAAAATCGAGTCTCACATCATTCTCTGAAGGTAAACTAAACAAAGTCAAACTCGCCATAATCAACACAGAAGCTACCAAAGTACGCCAATGATTTATAAAATTAAATTTAATTACTTTTGTTGGGCAATTTTTTGTTGCCTCTGCCAAAATAGCCTCACTTATGTTATTATCAGGTATTTTAGCATTTACAATTAACTCTTTATCTATACGCACATAACTCTGTTTTAACTCAAATAAAGATTGTGCACATTTTGTGCAAGAGTTTAAATGCTGTTTCATTTCCTCTGTTAAATCAATATCATCATAAGCTAACAGTAAAATAGTATCACTTGTTAAACAATTCATAAGATTTTCTCCCGCAAATATTC
Source organism: Planctomycetota bacterium (assembly GCA_027063065.1). Taxonomy (GTDB): domain Bacteria; phylum Planctomycetota; class JAMOSO01; order JAMOSO01; family JAMOSO01; genus JAMOSO01. The sequence continues at coordinate 11,457 of JAMOSO010000047.1, forward strand.
CAAGCCTCTGTGTACACGTGACAATACAGTACCTATTGGCGTCGAAGTTGTTTCCGCTATTTCTTTAAAGCTTAAACCACTAAAATGACGCATCATTAATAACTCTCTTAACTGCACCGGTAATGCATTAATAGCATTATGTAAAATTTGTTTTTTTTCATTAGATTCAGCAATTGTTTCAGGATTGTTTTTTAAATCGCCGTATTCCCAACCATCTGATATTGCCACGTCTAAATTTGCTTTTAAACGCCCTTTATCAATTAGTTTATTTCTGGCTATAGTATAAATCCACGCTTTAAAATTTTGTGTTTCACAATATTTAGGCATTTTTTTTATTACCTGTAAAAAAACTTCCTGAAAAATATCCTCTGCCACAGCCGTAGACAAACAAGATCTATACAAATAGTTAAATAAAGGCATCTGATAACGCCGATATAAGGTTTCAAAAGCTCCTTTATCGCCATCTAAATATTTACGTACTAATAAAGCATCGTCATCAACCATATATTAATTATAACGAATCAATTGAAAATTTATTGCAAATACTTTTACTTGTTTTAACTATATAAAATCTTCTATAATAAAATTTATGAATATTGCCAATTTATTAACTATTTCTCGTATAATCATGTCGCCACTTATCTTGATTATGTTTCAATTAAGTGATATACCTATGCATATATCATTAATTATATTACTAATAGTCCTATGTGTTTATTCAGAAATAAGCGATATTTTGGATGGACACCTATCCAGAAAATTTAACACCGCTTCAGACTTTGGAAAGTTGGCTGACCCATTTGCCGATTCAATATACCACTTAACTATCTTTTTTTGCTTTGCACAACAAAACTGGATACCCCTATGGATGCCAATGGTTTTACTTTATAGAGATTTAATTGTCTCGGCATTGCGTATGTATGCACTCAATAAAAAAATTATTATTGGAGCACGTGGAAGTGGCAAAATAAAAGCCATAGTACAAGGTACTTGTAGTATTGTTATTTTAGTTTTAATCCTAAAAGAAGGTGGCAGTATAATTAGAATTGATAATAAAATTTATTGGCTTGGGCTTATTGCTGTATTAACTACAGTTTGGTCTGCTATTGATTATAGTTTTGGTATTCTGAGAAAAGTTAATTAATGGCATATTTAATTTATAAAGTAGAAGATAGCGAAGAAACCCGTATTGAAATAAAAAACGATATCAGCGTAGTTGGAAGACATAGCGAATGTGATATTACCATACCAGACGATATGATTTCACGCAGACATATTGAAATCATTCATAAAGAAGATAGATTTTTTGTAGTAGATTTAGGCAGTAGAAACGGTTGTTTTCATAATAGTAAACGCATTACAGCCATGCGAGAACTACATGACGGCGATTTGTTAGAGATGGGTAAAACGGTTATTAATTTTTTTAATCCAGCCGAGCCAAAAGAAACTCTCAAAGGTTATCAACTTAACAACCGTATCAGCAAAGGTGGTATGGGTACAGTTTATAAAGGTAGACAGCTATCTTTAGATCGTATTGTAGCCATTAAAATTTTACATGAAAAGCTATCCAGCCGACCCAAGTTTGTTGAACAATTTCAAGCAGAAGCTCGTGCGGCAGGCATATTAAACCATCCCAATATTATACAAGTTTATGATTGCGGTGAAGAAGGCGGGCGACAATTTTTTGCCATGGAATATGTAGATGGGTTAACTCTACGTCAATTACTAAATAAAAATGGACCTGTAGATTTAAAAGAAGCCTTGCGTATAGGTGCAGATATTTGCAAAGGCATTGGCTTTGCTCACGAAAAAGACATTATACATAAAGATATTAAGCCAGAAAATATTATGTTAACCCGTGATAACAAGGTTAAGATTGCAGATTTAGGCTTGGCAGAGTCCATTGCCGTAGCCGAAAGCGACCTTGAAGAACGCCCAATTGTTGGCACTCCACAATATATGCCACCAGAACAAGCCAATGGAGATATATTAGATGAACGTACCGACATTTACGCCATTGGAGGCACTTTATACCATTTAATATCTGGACATTCTGTGTTTCCTGGTAAAAAATCACAAACAACACTAATTGAAATGCAGCGCTCGACACCTGCCCCAGATTTATATACTGAAATGGACGAAAAAATCCCAAAACGAATTAGCCGTATGATTATGCGTTGTTTAGAAAAAAAACCAAAAAACAGATGGCGAAATTGTGATCAATTACTAAATGAAATAGAATTATGTATAGAAGAATTAGAAAACCCAAATCAAGAAAAGCCTAAAATAACTTCTACTAGACGCAAATCATCAATAAACAAAAATAGAAATTCCTTTAGCACCAGTAATTATAAGCCCAAAAGAGATTTTACACCTATTTTTATTGGTATAGCAGTTGTCATAATTGGTTTGATTTTTGGCATTGGTTATATCAACGATAAAAACTCAAAAATAGCAACTTATAATGATATGCTAAATCAAGAAAAAGCATTGATAATGGAAGGCAAGCCCATTGCAGCCCTGAGCTTACATTATAATTTTTTAAATAAAACTAAATCTCACCCACGTTTTCAACAAGCCAAAACTGATAAACAAAAATTATTAGAAAGCAGTATTAACGAAATTAATAATAAAATTGAAACTGCTACAAATATGATTGTAAATAATAATGTAGGCGAAGCTAAACGGTTTATGCAAGATATACCTAATTTACCTGACAAAGAAATACCAGAACAATTACGCTCTGAAATACAAGACACAGGACTATTTGATTTGTTTTTAGAATTAAACGCTGTTAAAAAAGCATCAGAAAAAATTGAAATAATCAATAAAATGATTATAAAAAAACAATATCAACCAGCCCTACTTAAAATAGATGAGTTTATTAATCAATTTCCACATACAAAAATTGCTAATTATTTTGAAGACCAACACTCCAAAATTACCAAGCTAATACAAAGGGATATAGACGACCTTATTGAAAATACTAATGCCGAATCTAATCCAGCCAAAGCAATCAAGATGTTACAAACCTTTATTGACAAACACAACCCTCCCGCATTTGCTAAGCAACAAATAAAAAAAGAAATACACAAACTTAGACAAGCCAATAGTTTTTTTAAACTGTACCATAACCACACTGTTTTCTTAAAACAAAATGATTATGTTAATGCAATTAATTCTTTAGAACAATGCGCTAAAATCAAGCACCCTTCCGCAAAACGCATACCAGCAGAAATACGAAATATAAAAAACAGGATTTTACAGACAACTCAACACAAGTTAAACATGGTTAATTCTGAAATAAAACATAATAATTTTAAAAATGCCCGTAAAATTATAACTGATTTTACCACTAAATATAAACTACCAAAAAATTGTTTAAAAATGTTGCAAAAACCAAAACAACAAATAACTCAAATGATTAAAAATGATTTTGTTAAATCTATAGCTAAAATTAATCAATTAACTAAAGATAAAATGTACAATCAAGCATTAAAAATTATTCAAGAAAAAGAAAAAAACGCTCAAAAATGGGGTGTTAAATTTAAAGGGTTAAAAAATAAAGACGAAATACTTAACTTGGCAAAACAACACAACAAACTTATTCATAATATGCAAACATACCTACCTATTAATCCATCATTTAATTTGACAGGCCTTCAAAGCAGTGTACCTTTAAAAGGTATGCCAATTACTAATGTAGATGATATAGGTATAAAATTTAAAAAAGTCATAACAGTAACAATCCCATGGAAAGATGTACCAAAACCATTTTACACTTTTCTTATTTTAAAATATAAAAATCCGAGAAAATAATATGTGTCGCCAATCTACAATAACTAGAAAAACAAAAGAAACTGATATTACATTGTCAATAAACCTAGATGGAAATGGCAAAAGTAAAATTGAAACGCCTATTGGTTTTTTAAATCATATGTTAGATGCGTTTGCCAGACATAGCGGATTTGATTTAGAAATTAAAGCAAATGGAGATACCCATATAGACGGTCATCATACTGTTGAAGATATTGGCATTTGCCTTGGACTAGCCATACAAAAAGCTCTTGGTGATTGCTGTGGCATCGAACGTTATGGTAGCTGTAGCCTACCTATGGATGAAGCTCTAGTACATGTCAATTTGGATTTATGTAATCGAACTGCATTTGTGTGGAAAGTAAATATTGATGCACCTTTTGTTGGGGAATTTGACACGCAATTAACCTCAGAGTTTTTTCAAGCATTAGCTAGCAACAATCCTATGAATTTACATTTGCGTTTAGAATACGGTAAAAATGCCCACCATATTATAGAAGCATTATTTAAAGCCACAGCCAGAGCTTTTGCGCAAGCAACCAAAATCACAAGCGATAAGATTCCTTCTACTAAAGGCGTGTTATAATTAAATAATGACAAATCTAATAAGCAAGCATTATCAAAATGCTTCTATTATAGTTATAAAGGTAGGATCTAATATCTTAACTGATCCAAAAAATGGTGCCAATCGACAAGCTATTAATAATCTCGTTGATGGTATTGCTCAATATCGTAAAGATGGTAAATTTGTAATTTTAGTGTCATCTGGCGCAGTTGGATGTGGTAAAACAAGTACGCATTTTAATAAGAAAAAAATATCTGTTCCACAAAAACAAGCCTTGTCTGCCATTGGACAGATTCAATTAATGCATTTTTACTCAGAAGCATTTAATAAAAAAAAGCTTACTACTGCCCAAGTATTATTAAGTCGCAACAGCCTTAAAGACCGTAAACAATACAATAATTTACATTACTGCATAACAGAACTATTTAATCAGGGCGCTGTACCAATCATTAATGAAAACGATGCTCTAGCCACTGAAGAATTATCAATAGGAGATAATGACACCATTGCATCATTAATTGCCACTAGAATTGGCGCGGATATACTAATATTATTAACTGCAGTAAATGGTTTGCTTGATTCTAAAGGACAAACCATAACAAACTTAAATAAAATTAATACTAACGAATATAACTTTACCTCAATAGCATCCAAATCTAGCTTTGGCACTGGCGGTATGAAAGCTAAACTAGATGCAGCAAAGTTATCAGCAACAAATGGCATACCTGTCATAATTGCCAACGGCAGTACAAAAAATATATTATGTAAAATTATAACTAATGATGCACCAACAACATTTATTCAACCGCTTGGAACTAAATTAAAAAGTAAAAAATCGTGGATTTTAGCGGCTAGCTCTAAAAAACGTGGATTTATAGAAATAGACAACGGCGCTTGCCAAGCTATTACAAAAAAAGGCAAAAGTCTATTGCCTGCTGGGGTTAGCCAAATTCATGGCACATTTAAAGCTGGTGATGTCATTAAAATATTTAATAATAAGCAACATATTGGTGTAGGTATTACAAATTTTAATAATCAAGATACCCAAAAAATAGCTCGCAAACACTCTAGCCAAATATCAAAGATATTAAATGAAAGTACATATAATGAAATTATTCATAGGGATAACCTTGTTATTCTTGAACACTAAATAACAGATGAAAAAATAAATTTATGGCAATTGATTATAATAACCGACAAGATTTACAAAGCTACTTAGAAGGTATTCAGCAATATAAGCTACTTAGTGCAGAAGAAGAAGTTGATTTGGCTCGTAAAGTACAACAAGGTGATGAAGCCTCAAGAGATAAAATGGTTTTAGCTAATTTAAGACTAGTTATTGCTATAGCGTCAAATTACCATACACGCGGATTGGTCATATCCGATTTAATTGAAGAAGGCAACCTTGGTTTATTAAAAGCTGTCAAAATGTTTAATCCAGAGCTTGGCTTTAGATTTTCTACCTATGCCTCTTGGTGGATAAAATTATATATAAAACGTGCCATCACTAATAATTCTCAAACAGTAAAAATTCCTTCGTATATGATTGAAGATATATATAAATGGATGAAAACTCGCAATCGTCTACGTGATGAAACTGACAATAATCCATCACTAGAAGATATTGCTGAAGCAATGAATGTTAACAAAAAGAAGGCTACCTCTATCGTTAAAGCTATGAAATTAATGGAAAATTATAATATTAACGAAAATGCTGATATGATTTTACAAGTAGCCTCTAAAGATAATAGTGAAGATTCTATTTTTGGAAATTTTGATAAAAATATTATTAGGCGAATTGTTGACGAGCTAGATGAACGTGATCGTTTTATAATTATCAGACGTTTTGGTTTAGATGGTGAAGGCAGTCAAACCCTAGATGAAATTGGCAAAGACTTAAACTTAACCAGGGAACGTGTGCGCCAATTGGAAGCTAAGGTAGTATCTAAATTAAGTCAACTTTTCAAGCGAGAATCCAACCTGTAATTATTGCCTGCTTCTTTACGCACTAATTTATCTATTTCTAACAATGTTAATCTAGCTAAAATATCGGCTCGATTATCTTGACAGTACGTTAGGATTTCTTCCAATTGCATAGATTTATTATTTAACAGATTGCAAATTGTCTTACCTAATTTATCATCGGGTAAGTTTAATTTTTCCTCGCAAATATCATGCAAATCCCAATCACTAAAATTATCAATAATATCTGTAGCATTTCTCAATAAAATTGCCCCATCTCTAATAAGGTGGTGGGCTAACTCTGAACCAGGCATATCAACAGGCCCAGGCAATGCAAAGACATCTCTACCCTGATCTAAAGCCCAATTTACCGTTGATAATGTACCGCTACGCATACCACCTTCAATTACAACAACAGCCCTGGATAATGCCGAAATCAGCCTATTGCGCTTTGGAAAGTGATAAGCTAATGGCGGTGCATCTAATGGATATTCGCTTACTAATAAACCACAGTCTGATTCGACAATTTCCTTAGCTAAATATTTATTTTCGGCAGGATAAATCTGAGCTAACCCCCTACCCATAACGGCTATTGTAGCACCGTTAACATCTAATGCACCACGATGCGCAGATGTATCAATACCTCTTGCCAAACCACTAAAAACAATACCACTTTGTTTTGCAATATCGCTAGCAATAGTACGCGCATTATCTTTGCCATAACAACTACATCTTCTAGAACCAATAATAGAAACAGACTTAGAAAAATCAAATTGACCATTTCCCATAACATATAACATCAAAGGTGCTTCGGCTAAATTTGCTAATTCTTTTGGAAATGATTCATCTACAATAGATAATAAATCAATACCGATTTTATCACATCGCTCTTTTTCTTTGCCAATAGCTTGTTCATCAATATTTAACCAACGCACTGCCCTAGCTTTACCCAACAAACTAATTAAGTTTTTTTCTGGAATTTTTAATGTAGCTAAAACATCACCACCGACTGCATCTAATAAGCTTAAAAATTCAAAATTACTAATGCCTCCAGCCAATGCCGCACGAATACCAATATCTATATTAAACCCCTCCATATAGTTAATCCAAAGACCCTTCGTTTTCTAAAACTGCAACAATTTCTTCACGGCTAATATCATCAAATAACTCTACTTTGCCCTGCTTAACTGGTAAAATAAAACGTATATTACCTGCTAAAGCTTTTTTGTCTTTAGACATTATCTTTAATATCTTAGAGATATTAAATGATGTCATTTTTTCATCAAACTTTAAACGCATTCCAAAATTATTTAATAATGCATACTGACGTTCATATACTCGCTTTGTGCACAACCCGCGATTCACTGCAATAGCACACGCATAAATCATTCCTGCTGAAATAGCCTCTCCATGTAAATAGCCTTTGTAATTACTGATAGATTCAAAAGCATGGGCTATTGTATGTCCATAATTAAGTATGGCTCTTAAGCCTGACTCTTTTTCATCTTGAGCCACAACAGATGCTTTAATCTTACAAGAACGAATTATCATCTCTTCTAATGCAGTAATCTGACGTTTTTTAATGGGAACAATATTTTTTTCTAAGTACAACATAAAAGAAGTGCCCCAAATCATTCCATATTTTATAACTTCAGCCAAACCTGCATAATATTGTTCTTCACTTAATGTATTTAAAACTTCTGGATCTATTAAAACCATACTTGGCTGGTGAAAAGCACCCAACATATTTTTACCGCGTGGGTGATTAATTCCTGTTTTGCCACCAACCGAAGAATCCACCTGAGCCAATAAGGTTGTTGGTACTTGCACAAATTTAATACCGCGCATATAACTAGATGCAGCAAAACCGCTAATATCACCTATCACACCACCACCTAATGCAACTACAACTGAATTACGATCTAAGCCTTTACTTAACATAAAATCCCAAAGTCTATTTAGCTTTTCTATAGATTTTGTTTTTTCGCCAGCTGGTAAAACAATTTTATGTATTGTACAATCCAATATTTCTAAAGACTTTTGAACACGTTCTGCGTATAGTTTTGCAACATTGCGATCAGTAATTAAAACAATTGCTGTAGGTGCTAAAGTTTTTATTTCTTGACCAATATTATCTAATAATTTAGATTCTGTTTTTATGCAATATTCATGTGCTGGAACTTTGACTTGTATCTTCTTCATCTTCAATCCTTTTTTTATCTTTAGAATGTCGTTTGCGAATAGAAACCTTTTTAGGATTTAATTTTTTACGACCGCGATTTGCATACATAAATTCTCTAAAATCTTTATCGGCATTCATCGTTGATTTATGCAATATAAATGCAAAAATACCAGCTAAAATTAAAACACCTATTACTAAATATTGTAAATAATCTTCTGCTTTATGTTTAGGAGGTAGAATTTTATTTAACTGACGACTAAATAATAGCGGTGTCCACTGCCATTTATTACCTCGATTGCGATAACACCAACGCTTCATAAAAATACCAGTCATAGTAACCATATCATCTACTTTAACATCAAGGGCATCCAAAGTCTGAAATGAATATAAATTATGATCCAAATCCATTATCTGACCATGATAATTATATTTTATTTGTGCTGGATTATTCGGAGCTAACTCTTGCTTAAATAATGTCCTAATTTGACCTTTAAGCGTAATTATTTTGCCACGATGTTTATCTGGATATTGCATTAAATCACTAAACCTAATATCCGTTGGTATTCGCAAAGACTGTGCCTTCCAATAAGCATCAGTTTGTGTGCATAACTTAATTAACATATAATAATAAACACCTGCCTCTAAACTCAAGTTAGCTACATCTTCAGGATATTTATAATCATCAAAAACAGATTCGTAAATTCTTGGCATTTCCTGAAAATCCTTATGCGCAGGCAACTGTCTTGGAACAACCTTATCTGGAACAACAACATTAGAATTAACAAACTTATCATTGGCAGTTGGCACAATAACCTTAGTTACTTTTGACATATCATAAATTACAACTACTACTAATAACAATGCCATTAATGCCAAGCCTAAACGAATTTGCAAAGCTGGTAATATTGGTTTCTTTTTTTTAGGTTTAAAATCTATCATTTTACTTATCGTTAACCTTAAAGCCTAAATGCTTAAATATATCTTTTAATTGATTATCAGATATGTCCAAATTAATCATATCCCATTGACGACGCATGGGGTAAGTTCGTCTTTGATTTTCAAAAGTAGTCGATTTATCTGGATTAGTATTTGGTAACAATCTAAAACGTTTATCATCTGCCATAATATTATAGCACTGTTGTATAACCGTATTTAAAACATCTTGTACAGTTTTTTTGTTAGTTTCAACACATATATTATTAGGTTCTACAATGGGCAAAACATCGTTAATATTATAGTTTAAATCACAATTTAAAAACTTACATAACGATGTGTATAACATTGTTGTACCATTTAATTTACCTTCGTAACTATGTCCAGCAATATGTGGTGTGGCTATATCAGCAGTTGCTAATAAATCCAAAGAGATATCTGGCTCATTAACCCAACAATCAATAACTTTTGCTTGCAAATTTGCAGTAATTAATGCATCTTCATCTACAATGCCACCACGAGCTGCATTAATAAAAATAGTTTTATCATTTAATTGCTCAATTATTTGAGCCGTTATCATCCCTTTAGTCTTATCCTTGCCTACATCAGTAAGTGGGGTATGCACAGTAATAATATCTGCCTGCATAGCAGTAGTTAAATCAACAAAATCACCTTCTTCTTGACGCTGTCTTGGAGGATCGCAACAAAGAGGCTTTAAACCAAGAGCCAAAGCCTTTTTTAAAACATTTTTACCGACATTGCCCACACCAATTATGCCTATGGTTTTACCTGCCAAAGTTATATTTTTTTGTGTCGCTATATGCAATAAAGAAGCTGTTATATATTCTGATACAGATACAGCATTACAACCTTGGGCAGATGCAAAATAAATACCACGATTTTTTAAATAATCTTGATCGACATGATCTAAACCTATAACACCCGAGCCAACAAACTTAACAGGCGTACCATCCAATAAATCTGCATTTATTTTTGTGCGTGAACGCACCAATAAAACATCTACGTCTAATAAATCTTGTTTACAAATTAAACGACCTGCCTTGGTGGTTACTTCGCCAAGCGATGAAAAACATTCTACCACTAAAGGTAAGGCATCATCTGCTAAAATTTTCATTTTCATATAATAATACTCCGTTTATGCACATTCAAGTATGCATATTATAAACTCATATCCTGAGCAGAATGTACATAAAGTAAACGATTAATTCCTGTTGCTAATTTAGTCATATTTGACAAAGCATCCATATCCATAGAAGTTGGTTCAGCCATACCTAAAATTACCATTGCCGAACCTTGGGATTGCTCTTGCAATGTTTTAGTAAAATCAACTCCAACTATAACCTCGGTCTGAGTTTTAATTCTGGCAGCATTACTTAAATCAACCAAATGCTTAATAGAATCTTCCTTGCCAGCCTCATCACTTATCATGCGTAATAATCTAATATTTTTATCACGCCAACCTATATTTGTTTGCAAAATATGAGCTAACAATAACATTAACTCACCATTGCCTCTGCCTAACCACCAAACATCAATTCTGCCTTTAGGTACATTCCAAGGCTTAATATCAACATCAACACAATGCAATAAGCCTATACTTTTACCCAACCGATTTGCAATACGCAAATACGATAATATTTCATCATGCTTATCCACAGCATTTTCTATCAAGACCATATTAGGTTTTAAAGCCCCTACGCCACTGGATTGCATTAACGAAGAAAATGCATCCTGTAATTTAGGTGCCATCGTAATAAAAGGAAATGCCTGTAAGCGATGGGTGTTAATTAAATTTCGCATCGCTGTAATGACAGTACGATGTCTATCAAGATATTCTTCTTCTGGAGCCGCCAAAACTTGCGCCAACATCAACATACCATGTTCACCTGCTAACCACCTACCCTGCACTGCCAAATATATTTTTTTATCACTTAATGCCCCCATCACCATAATAGATGGACGCCAATTTTTAGGATGGTATTTTTCTTCCTCTAACATTAATAGATTTTGTCTTGCCCGTTCAAGAGCTACTCCAGAATTAATATCACCCCACGAGGTTTCCAACTGCTTGCGAATTAAATACCGATAAATTATCACCATAACAATTATAGCTATAAATGCCCATAAAGGATCAATCAATATCATCACAGCAGTACACAATAATGCACCCAATAAAGCAACGCTCCAGTGACACCATCTAAAAGTTGGTCTATAACTTGGATTGTGAGAATATGACTCCATAAAAGTTGCAAAATTAAGTACCCCATAGGTTATCATAAAAAACATTGTTATAATTGGAGCTATAGCATTTAAATCACCAACCGCTATACCTATTTGCGAAACAATCAAAGTCAATACAACTGCCCTGCGCGGTTCTTTGGCTTTGCCACTTTTAACAGCAAAAAAATTTAAAAATACAAATGCTTTATCCGCTGCCAATGCTTGTAAAATTCTAGGCGCTCCCATCATAGATCCTAAAGCTGACGATAAAGTCGCAGCAAAAATGCCAGCCAAAATTAATGGTGCCGAAATTGACAAATGTGATACAACCATAGTATCGTCAAGTAAACTATTTCGATTAGTCGAGCCAGCCAATAAAAATACAAAACTAAAATATACTAGAGCTGTTACCCCTATCGATGCCAAAGTTCCATTAGGTATAGCTTGGGCAGGTTTTTTTAGATCACCACTCATATTTGCACCAGCCATGATGCCTGTTGCTGCTGGAAAAAACAAAGCAAACGCTGTCCAAATACTAGAATGTTGAGGATATGCTGGTTGTAAATTACTTAAAAAAGTCGCTGTCTGCCAATTGCCAATTGCCCCTAAAAAAAAAGAAATGACCGCTAAAATCAAAACTGCCAAAATGCCATATTGTAATTTTATAGTCCAGCCAGCCCCAATAAATACACATATAAAAACAATAAAATTAACACCACTTGCTACTAATCGATGGTATTCTTGCAATAATGGATATACCGTTTCTAAGGTCTCGGTAAAACCAATTACATACATTGCCACAGATAAAGCTTGCGACAAAAAAAACACGGCACCAATTGCCCCACCAAACTCAATACCTAATGATCTACTAATTAGATAATAAGCCCCACCACCTTTTACTTTAATATTAGTAGCAATTGCGGATAATGACAAAGATGTGATTGTAGTTATTGTTTTAGCCATCAAAACTATCAACAAACCATGCAACACGCCGCTTTGTCCAACCACCTGACCAAAACGCAAAAACATTATCACGCCCAAAATTGTCAAAGTACAAGGCACAAAAACACCACCGAATGTACCAAAACCATTTTGAGAATTATTTTTTATCGTAGTAGCCATTTTATTTTATTTTTAATTTACCTAAAGTTTGTTTTGCAAAATCTTGTTCAAATTCATCGTTATTAGCATAATGCCAGCCAAAAACTTCATCCCAAAAACGCTTGTGTTCCATACACAAATATCTAAAGACTTTACCTCGCCAATTTTCAAATGCTAAATCTATGTGCTTAAATAATTTAATTTTAATATGATCTGGGTATGATAATTTGCCATGTGGATCAGGAGTTGGTTGCATCTGCAAAATTTTAGTAGCCTCACCCCTTTGACGTATCGCTTGCATCACTGGCTTAATTAAGGTTACTGTGCCAAAGGAGATAAATTGTACCTGTTGCGAATCAAACATTTCCATTACAGTATTGGCCAAATTTGTATAATCTTCCTGCCAATTTTTATAGTAAATCATAGGATGAAAATGAAAAGCTACTTTGATACCTTTTTGTGCTACTTGCTTAGCAGCGTTTAACCGTTGACTTAAGCTAGCTGTAAAATGCTCTTCACTATCAATAATAGTTTGGGGGTTTAAACTCCACGAACACACAACATTTGCTGGAACATCATTATCCAACAGCCAAGAAATATTATCGCTTTTTGTCTTAAACTCTAACATTACATTTGGATATTGACGGGCCCAATCACATAATATTTGTAAATTATTTTTTTTATTACCCCAAGCTAATGAATCACTGCTTTGTCCAGTTCCAAAATGATAATATTTATTAATATCAATTTTTATTTGTGATAATTTTTGTTTTAAATCGACATCAAAACGCACTTCATTACCATAAAAAGTTTGAATGGTACAATAACTACAACCATATAAACAATTTTCTACTGCATCAATTGTCTTTAGATTACAACAAACTGTTTTTGGTGATTGCACTGGGCATTCTCCAAAAATCTTACGTTGAGTATCGCAAGCGACTGTTTTTAATTTTTTACGCTGTACAATATTAATTTTATCCGAATAATCAGTCGGTTGAGAACGCAACAAATCTAATTTAGTACGTAACAATTTAAATAGCTTTTTACGCCTTTGAGAACCCACAATATGCTCGGGTATTTTTATTTCTAACGTATCCCATAATTGTCGTAAAGAAACTTCGTTCCACATATTTAAATCACATGAATACTCCACCAATTCACGAAATTCTTGCATTGTGCAATAATATGCAAAACAAATAGATTTAATCTCATCTTGTTGAACATCATCTAAACTATTGAATAATTTATTACTTAAATAGCCTTCGTAGCGCTGTACATAATCCATATCAATATTATATAATATTTTAATTTAGATAACATTTATTTACAAAAAAAAGACTATTATTAGTTAATTTAACATATTAAACTGAAGTGGTACCCAAACACCGGACAGTTTTAGCAAGAAATAAGAAAATAAATCATTAAATATTAAAAATTAATTAATGACTGCATAGCAGTCACCACTGCTGATTTTCCGTAAGCATCCGACAAAGACGATTGAAATTATGCACTAACCTTTGACAAAATCTTCTTTTTTTGGAGAAGATAGGTGAAGAGATATAGTATTGAAGAGGTGGTTGAAATAAATGCCACGTATAAAAACGGCAAGTTAAGCATTAAAAAGTTTGCGCAGTCCATCGATATTAAAAAACATACAATGGCTTGAATCAGAACTAGGGTTATCCGTCACTTTGTGGGCTTATGCATGATGTTCGAAAAGATAGCAAAAAACAAAAATTAAATCTACGCCTAGAACAGCGTTATATAGAAGTTTAGGGTATATTCAAAAATTACGCGACGATTTACAGGTATACCTTAATAATGGCGCTTTGCCTATAGACAATAATGCTGCCGAAAACGCCATTAGGCCGATGGTCATAGGGCGTAAAAATTATTTGTTTGTAGGTAGTGAGGACGCTGGACTGTGAGCGGCAACTGCATACTCTATAATCGAAAGCTGTAGGCTTATTTGTATTGATTTTCGATCATACTTAAATTTCGTTACAAAAGCATTACATGAAGGACGTAACGATTATAAAAATTTAACCCCACAGGCACTAAAAAAAGATATTCAAAAAGTTATCAAGCCAGGCTAACTGCCTCTATCGGATGCTTACTCTACACCCGCCTATTGACAGATTTTATTTACATGTAAAAATACCATAATGAATGACACAATTACAGATTCTACATTATATAATCGTATTAATAGTTTGGTATCACTTATTGACGATCCGTCTCCAGTGGTACAAAAACATATTGGTAAAGCTATAATTCAATACGATGATAAATTTGAAGCTATTTGCCAAAAACTACAAATTTATTTAAGCCAAACGGATAAAGAACATATTAATAGATTAATTAATCAAAATAATACTCAACCTATATATAAAATAGGACAGATAATTAAGCATATCAGATATGGGTATACAGGTGTTATTGTAGATATCGATACTAAATTTAATTCTAAATTTATACTTAAAACCACACATAAAAAACCAACTAACACTAATCAACCATGGTATCATATCTTAGTCAACCAAAGCGATACTGCTACTTATGCTGCTCAAAGCTCTTTAAATGGAAATATTCCATTTCAGGAAGTTATCAACCCTGATGTAGCAACTTTTTTTGATTCGGTTAAATCAAATTATTACATACGCAATAATAAACCTTGGATAAAATAATGTACCGCATAGGACAAGGATACGACTTACACGCAACAACTGAAGGAAATAGTATTTATCTAGGAGGTGTTAAGATACCTGCCCCATTTGGACTGCGTGCCCATAGTGATGGCGATGTATTAATCCATGCTATTATAGACGCATTATTAGGTGCAAGTGGTGGACCAGACATTGGCACATTATATCCTGATACAGACCAAAAATTTAAAGATTGTAATAGCTGTGATTTATTAATTGAAACTTTTGAATTAATTACACAAAGAGGTTTTAAAATAGTTAACATTGACTCGACAATTATTGCCCAAAGCCCAAAACTAATGGACTATAAACTACCAATAGCACAAAACTTGGCAAGAATATTATCTTTAGATATAAATACAATTTGTATAAAAGCTAAAACCAATGAAAAAGTTGATGCTATTGGTCAAAAAAAAGCTATTGCTGTGCAAGCTGTAGTACTACTAAAAGTTAGTAGTACCAAATAAAGATGATGTATCTAAGCCCCCACCATTACTAGGTGGCAAAGGTGATTCTTTTGGTTTTGAACCTGGATTTAATAGCTCTTTACCAGGCTTAAAAACTACTGTTTTCTTTTCTGGTACTTGAACTTTTTCACCAGTGCGAGGATTACGTGCAACCCTGCTTTTGCGTGTGCGAACTTCAAAAACACCAAAATTTCGCAATTCTATACGATTACCGTCATTAAGTTCGCCTATAATTTGATCAAGAAATTTTTGAACGATTTTTAAACTAACATTATGACTGATATTAAACTGCTCAGAAATTTCTAAAGCCAACTCTTTTTTTACTACGGTTTTCATCAAAACTCCGACAATCTTATAATTTTGCAAAAAAAAGGATAGATACCTAAAGCATTACTAAATATTAACTTACAAAAACAAGTAAGATATCTATTGCATTGCTAAAAAAACTTATATTACGTTAAATATCACCTAAACACAATGAAAATTTAGAGTTATGTCAAATTACTCAGCTATAAAATCACCATTCAACAGTATCTTGTGGGAGCGTACACCATAAAGCACAGGATATAGTTTACTCGTACTTAACATAATTTCTTGTCCATGCTCTGCTTCAGATGCCGCTGGCCTTGGTTTAAAATAAATATAAGGTTCGTGAGTTATTGGACATAAAATTTCCTGTGCATTTTTTATATAGCCTAAAGTTACTAAACTTTTTAAGTTTTCTGGCCATAAGCCAGTATCAACCCTAAAAAGTAATATCGCAGCACGCAATAATTTCATTCGTAATTTTGCTTTATCTAAACCAGAACTCACTATATCAGAATTTTGTTGACCCTCCAGTAATGAAGCAACCACTTTTTCATCCCATTGAGTTGGCAATGTTCGTCCATCAATCAACGCGTACTGCTCCTTTGCCCAAGACACAATCGATTGCGGAGCCCCTGGTATTTGTTTAACTGCTTTTAACCAATACTTTGCCCTTGCACCTTCATCGTTACGGCGTAATAATTCGCCAGTTAAATATGTTAATAAAGCAACTTCGTTTTCGCGTACCTTTTTAGAAAACAATGCATCCATAAAGAATTTAATCGCTTTGCCCCTATATGTTTGAGCTGTTTTTAACAATCTTTGATGATATTGAATTAAATTTTTAATTTGAGGTTCCCACGCCATGCTTTCAGCGGCAGCTAAATATCTTCTAGTTGTACGCCCATCACCTATACGATCACTCAGCCCAGCCAATACAACATAAATGCAATACTTTACTCTTGAACTACTCTTTGCCAATGCCTGACGATAAACACCTAACCATTCTTGCGGACCCTTAATTGTGCGCTTGCCAACAATCTTACTGACAATACTATTCATACGCACCATATACTCATTGGTAATAGCTGATACTGGTGGATTTAATAACAATTGACGACAATACCAAGAAGCCTCTAAAGCCAACTTAGCACGAACAACCTTATCTAGGTTCAAAATCTCATAAGTTTTTTCTGCATTTTGAAATTTTAATAACCCAGGTATATCATCTTGTACTAATTTAACATTTAATGCTTTATAACGTTTTTTTAAGCTAGATAAACGCTTTGCAGTAATAGCGCCCAATTCTTGTTTTATTTTAAGTTTTGCCGCTTCACTAACAGGAGACTCAAACCTTTGTGTATATACTGCATAACCACATTCAGGACACAACGTGATGCTTTTTCCGTAATGATCGGCCCCAGAGTATATTCTAAATAAATCACGATCCTGCTCTTTAGATGGTGGTTGTTGATAAACCAAACCTGTTACATGGGTGCCGTCAACAGGACAAATCATATCAAACTCTTTAAAACTTAACTGTGCCATAACTGTACTTGATATAACAAGCATCAAAATTAAATTTATATATCGCATTATTTCTCCATTAAGTTATGTACAATTAAACTATCATTATCTAATAACTCAGCATATTCTGGTGCGTCAACGTACCAAGCAGGAATTACACTAAAACGCTTATCACAACCATCTATCTTTTTAATAAAATCTTGATAATCATGTAAATGACCACATATTATACCATCATAACCATTTAAACATTCATAATTTTTCATCACATCATATAAAGTGCGTTCTCGTAATTTACCACGCTTCGTAACACCACGACTTAACTTAATAATTAAAGCAATCATCCAATCCACCACTAACGGTGGTAGCAAACTCCAAAAACACATTGTGATTTTACGACGCATAACAAAACACCATAAATGATAAGTAAAATCATTACCCATTTGTAAATCACCATGCTCTAATCTATATAGTTTATTATTATGACGTAAATCGTATTGAGTGTATATTTTCATACCAGTGATTTTTTGTAATGTATCACCAACTGTAAAATCATGATTGCCAACAATAAAATTAACTTTCCAACCAGTATTAGTTAAACGTCTAAGACTCTCTAACACCGAAAAATATGAGCTCATAATAAAATTTTTATATTCAAACCAAAAATCAAAAAAATCGCCCATAATAAATAATTGTCCAGCATCTTCATTTAAAAGCTCTGTAACAAATCTATTAAAAATTTTAAAAGTTCTCTCATCACCTGGAGTTAGGTGCGCATCTGCTATAAATAAAACTCTACCCATTATTTATTTTTAGAAATTATATGATATAAGCTTGCCGATACTGCACAGGCAACATTTAAAGAATTTTTGCGACCGTACATAGGTATACTTAAACACGCATCACATTTACTTAATACCTCATGTGATAAACCTAACTGTTCATTACCTGCCACCAATGCAATTGGCATTGGTAAATCAGCCTGGAATAAATCCAAAGATGGTTCAGCTGTCTCTAAAGCTAATACTTTTATATTACGTTTTTGTAAATCATCTATAGCCTCCAATGCTGTTGCCCAACTACGCCACTGTACAGTTTCCGTACTACCCAAAGCTGTTTTCTCTAGTTTGGCATTACCAGGCTGTGGAGTATATCCACATAGATGGATTTCGCTAACGCCAGTTGCATCGGCTGTCCTAAAAATACCACCAACATTAAATGCACTGCGAATATTATCTAAAATCATATACATTTCAAATTTAGTTTGCTTGGTTTTTGGCACATCAGTTGTACGAATATTAAAATCTTTTTCAGATAATTCTAAACCTGCTTCAACCGATAATGCATCAACTAAACGCAACCAAATATCTTGAGCATTAATCATAGGTACATCTTTGCCTAGAGCATCTAAGGCTCGTTGAATTAATACAACGCCACCTAAACGATTAGAATATTCTTTTAATGTGGATGTTTCATTATGTAAACTCAAAACTAAATTAGGTGATTGACATAATTTTTCTATTTTTGCCAAAGCTGACTTAGCCGATTTTAACATTTCTTTAAATTGTTGTTGCCTATTTAAACGGGCAAAGCGTTGTGCGGATAACACTAATCAGTCCTCTATATTTAAAAGCTCGTAACCTCCGAGACACTTAAAAACCATAGAAACCTTTTGACATAAATTAATTAGCTTGAGAGTAGCACCCTTACTTGCCAACACCTGTGAAATATTAACCGTATAACCAAACGCACTGGAATTAACATACATAGTGTTTTCAAAATCAAAAGTTAATGATTTGATTTGTTCTTCTTCTATTAAATAATCTAAAGCACTCCAATTTTCTGTAGAGTCAAATTCTACACCTATATTCACAAGATATTCACCTGTGGAAACCTCGATAATTTTCATATTAATCTTGATCCTTACATTTATAAAAACTAACCACTGTACTTTTAGCTTTTAGCGTCTCAATAGCCCAACCATCCATAAAAGAATCAACTATTGCCATTCCAGATTTTTGTCCAGGGTTCTTTTCTATATTGCGCATAATATCCTTACGACTAATATTACAACCGCCCTCATCTTTAATACGCACAAAAAATGTTGAGCCATCAACTATAAAACTAACTCTAATACGACTTTGACAATATCTAGGTGAACCATGCTTAAACGCATTAGTATAAACTTCATCAGTGGCTAACTTGATTTGAAATGCACTCAACGAATCAAACCCTGCCAAAGTAGCTAATTCCTCAGCCATATCACGAATATATTTAACATAAAAATGGCGAGCTGGAAATGTCAAAGCTATTACATCAGGATCAGATTCTTGTAATGTTTTTAATAATTGTTTATCTTTTTCATCATCAAAAGAAACATCAGCCATTTCTTTTTCAAAGCTAGTAGAAACCTCTGATGTTGTTAAACTGTCTGTATATTTACAACCTAAAAATAACTCATAATCACGCTCCCAAGAACGCTCACAACGAACTACAGTGCATTCACGCAATTTACCAAAGCACTGATTATTATTATCTAAATAACTAATTGTAAATTTTTTGCCTAAAAATTTTTTAGTTAATGCATCTAAATCTAAAAAATCATTAAAAATACTGGCCTTTTCTACATTATGTGTAAAAATTTTAATAAATGCCGAAAAACCATTAGCACTTTGATCCCACATCATTCCATTATAAGACGTGTTCGCATCAGCAACAAAACACACTGGAGATGAACGTTTAGAGCGTTCTTCACGATTTATAAAATCTTTAGCTGTCATATATTATATAATCCCCAAGATGTTCATTTAATAGTATAATAACGGTATCAAAAACAAGGTCAAGATTTTTAAGCTTTGCCTAGCGACTAAAATCATTAAAATAGACAGTCATGCGTTCAACTCATATTTTATCATCTTTGGGCAATATGTTGGTAGTCTTTGGGATATGCCTATTTGTACCGTGTCTTTTTGCATTTGGATACCAAGAAGAGCGTGCTTATATGTATTTAATAAACATTGCTGGCTGTTTAATTATTGGCGGACTATTAAAATTATGCAAAAGAGGCAGCTTTGAACTAACCACAGCTGAAAGCTTTGCCGTAGTGTCAGGTTCATGGTTGGCTTGTTCTTTTTTAGGTTCGTTGCCCTATGTAATGATTTTACATATAGGTTTAAGTGATGCTTTTTTTGAAACCATGTCAGGGCTAACGACAACTGGCGCATCTATTTTTAGCGATATTGATGCCCTCCCAAAAAGCATTCTAATGTGGCGGGCTTTAACACAATGGCTTGGTGGTATGGGTATTATAGTCTTAATGTTAGCTATTTTTCCTATGTTAGGTTCTGCCGCT
>JAMOSO010000048.1 GCA_027063065.1 Planctomycetota bacterium
ATCTGTATTGTACATACTGTTTTTGGCAAATTCGGCAAACTTATAACCATTATACCACTTACGCATAGTTGTAATTGATTGTTGCTTATCAAGTTTAAAAACCCCGACACTGGTATAATAGTCAATCTTTTAACATATAAATATTAAAAATTATTTATTTAAGTAAAATACAAAAAATTTGTATAATACTATTTATGAAAAAAATTTATTTAGTTGGTACTAAAGGTCGGCAAAATATTGCCAATGCCATTGACCATGCGCAAGCAGATATAAAAAAATATTTTGAAATTGTCGGCATCAATTGTGATGGTTCTAATATACCCGATAATCTTGATATGGATTTAATTATGGTCTTTGGAGGCGATGGTACAATTTTAGGAGTTGCCCATAGTTTAGAAGGACGAGAAATACCAATTATAGGTATCAACTTAGGCACTCTTGGATTTTTAACTGAAGCGTCATTACAAGAGTTACCTGTCGCTCTACAAAAACTATCTAACAATGCTTTTATAATTGCTAAACGCAGTTTATTACATTGGCAAATGACAATTTGTGGACAAGCCAAAAGCGGTTACGGACTCAATGAATTAGTATTAAGACGGTGTAATGAATCTCCAATATTTTCTAGCGAAGTATCTATTGATTCTAGCGACTTAACATCCTATCGGGGAGATGGACTATTAATTGCCACCCCAACTGGTTCAACCGCCTATAATTTATCAGCCCAAGGACCTATTTTAGAAAGCTCTTTACATGCATTTATCATAACGCCATTGCATCCACATAGTTTAACCCATCGTCCTCTTGTTGTAAGTGATGAAAGAGTAATTGAAATTTCACCACAACTTAATGGATTTTCTGTTGAAGTCTGCATTGATGGTCGCGATACTATAAGGATTAATGAAACAACCACTATTAAAATACAAAAAACAAAACGCAAAGTAAAAATTATTGAATTATCTATGCACAGTCATTACGAAAAAATACGTGCCAAATTAGGCTGGGGTTTATGAATAAGCCCGTAATTTTTTTAGATCGTGATGGCACCATAAATGACGACCCCGGTTATCTTAGTCAGCCAAAAGATTTTATTTTATTACCAAAAGTTATTGAGGCTTTACAACAATTACAAAAACTAGGTTTTGATTTAATCATTATTACTAATCAATCAGGAATTGGACGTGGATTTTTCAATCAAGAAAATTTAAATCAAGTACATTTATTTATGTTAGATATTTTTACACAACACAATATCACCATTAAAAATATTTATGTCTGCCCTCATTCACCACAAGAAAACTGTATATGTCGCAAACCAAAAACGGGTTTAATTGATAAAGCTTGTGCGGAAAATAAAATCGATATGCAAAACAGTTGGATGGTTGGTGATAAAATTGCCGATATTGAATTGGGAATTAACTGCGGTTTAAAAACTGCACAGATAATTGGCAAATACCCCCTGCATCAAAAAGCAAACTATAAGGTAAAAAACTTGCTTAATTTTGTACAAATAATCACAATAGATAAAATATAATTAGTTTCAGTATTTAGGAGAATGAAATGAGTGAAATTATCGCAGTACACGGACGTGAAATTTTAGATTCACGTGGCAATCCAACTTTAGAAGTTGAAGTTCTTTTAGCCAGTGGAGCATATGGCACTGCCGCTGTGCCTTCAGGTGCATCAACAGGCGAACACGAAGCTTGTGAACTTCGCGATGGTGATAAAAAACGCTATTTAGGTAAAGGTTGTTTAAAAGCTGTAAAAAATGTTAATAGTATTATCGCTAAAGGCATTATTGGTTTAGATGCAGCAGATCAAAGTGAAGTAGATTACACTATGATTCAATTAGATGGCACTCCAAACAAATCTAAATTAGGTGCTAATGCTATTTTGGGTGTATCTTTAGCTGTGGCTAAAGCTGCCGCAGACGAAGCTGGCTTACCACTATATCAATATGTAGGCGGTGCATTTGCACATGTATTACCTACTCCTATGATGAACATCATCAATGGTGGCGAACATGCCGATAACAATGTTGACGTGCAAGAATTTATGGTTATGCCACTTGGTGCAAAAAGTTTTTCTGAAGCCCTTCGCATGGGAACTGAAACTTTTCACGCTCTTAAAAAAGTTTTACAAAAAAAAGGTCTTAATACTGCTGTAGGTGACGAAGGTGGTTTTGCCCCTAACCTATCAAGCAATGAAGAAGCTATTAAAGTTATTTTAACAGCAATTAAAGATGCTGGTTATAAAGCTGGTAAAGATATTTTTATCGCTCTTGATGTTGCTTCCGCTGAATTTTATAAAAATGGTAAATACAATTTAGCAGGTGAAGGTAAAACTTTAACTCCTAAAGAAATGGCAGAACTATTAGCTGATTGGGCCAACAAATATCCTATCGTATCAATTGAAGACGGTTTAGATCAAAACGATTGGGATGGTTGGAAAATGCTAACTGATATGGTTGGTGATAAATGTCAATTAGTTGGTGATGATTTATTTGTAACTAATTCAACTCGACTTGCTAAAGGTATCAATAATGGTATTGCTAATTCTATCCTTGTTAAGGTAAATCAAATCGGTACCTTAACTGAAACTTTAGAAGCTTGCGAAATGGCACACCGCGCTGGATATTCTTGTGTAATGTCTCACCGCTCTGGAGAAACAGAAGATAGCACAATTGCTGATTTAGCTGTAGCCCTTAATACAGGACAAATTAAAACAGGTTCAGCATCACGTTCTGACCGTATTGCTAAATACAACCGTTTACTACGTATCGAAGAAGAACTTGGTTCTCAAGCTCGTTTCCGTGGTATGAGTGCTATTGCTGGACAACCAGTACCAGTACCAGCACCAAAAGTAAAAGCCAAAAAGAAAGTGGCTAAAAAAGCTACTAAAAAGAAATAATAAATATTAATTTCTTAAATATAAAAAAAGCCCACGTTTAACAACGTGGGCTTTTTTATAAATCATTATCTGATTAACATAATTCAATAAAATTTTCGACTATTTTTAAACCGACTGATTGACTTTTTTCAGGATGAAATTGAGTGCCATAAATATTTTGATATGCAACTGCCGATGGAAATTCTAAACCATAATTAGTAGTTGCTGCAACTATATCATTATTATCCGTTTTTAAAAAATAAGTATGTACAAAATATACATGAGAATTAATAGGTATATTATTAAATAATTTAGAGCTATTAGAAAAACTTAATTGATTCCAACCCATATGTGGTATTTTAAGCTTAACATCTTTAATATAATCCTTAAAAGATACTATCGAACCATCTAACAAACCTAAGCCTTGATAATGTCCATTTTCAAAACTATCATTAAATAATAATTGAAAACCTAAACAAATACCCAATATTGGCTTACCCGCTTTGACCTCTTTACAAATAATTTTATCTAAGCCCTTTTCTTGCAACAAATCAATAGCATCTCTAAATGCACCTACTCCTGGCAATACTAATTTATCTGCAGAGTGTATTACACTAGCCTCATCAGTAATCACGACATTATCACTGTACTTTTCAAAAGCTGTTTCTACACTACGTAAATTACCCATACCATAATCTATAATTGCTATCATATTAATCCTTAAAATTATTTAGTTTGCATAACATATCGACCATCCCAATCTGTATTAGGTGGCGTTTGTTGATAAGTTTTTATCCTAGATAAAAATACTTCACTAGGCTTATCTTTACCATATTTTTTTTGTAAATTTACAAATAAATTTTTAGCATCGACCCAATCCTGAGCAATATAAGCCTGTTTGGCTTCTTGCCAACAGATTAATTTATCACTCAATTGTTTAGTTAATTCTTTTTTATAACAAATGACCTCATATACCTTAATCGGCTCTGACTTACCTATAAATAAAATAGGATCTAATAATCTAGTTACCAATTCATCTTTGATATATTCCCATGTAAATTGCGTAACAACAAAATTAGTACCATAAATTTTATTAGCTCCACGCACGCGTGCTGCTGTATTGACGACATCACCTATTATAGAATAATTCATTTTTTGTAACGACCCAATATTGCCAACAACCATATTGCCAGAATTTAACCCCGCCTCCATAGATAATGGTTGCCAGCCCCTTTTAATCCAATTGGAGTTTAGTTCTTTTAAAATTTTTAAATTATCTAAAATAGCACTACATCCTTTTAAATGATGATCCGTTGATGGCACTGGAGCACCCCAAAAAGCCATAATTGTATCACCCTCAAACTTATCTAAAGTTCCACCAGTACCTAAAATAGTTTCTGTCATATGTGTATGTGATTCTTGCAATAATTGCACAACTTCTTGAGGTTTAAGTTTTGCACATCGATGTGAAAAATCCACCATACCAGAAAAACTAACCGTCATATTTCTAGTTTCGCCACCTAATGAAACCATAGACGGATTTTTAATAATTTGATTGACCAATGCTGGCGACACAAACCTTCCAAAGGTTTGCTTTAAAATACCTCGCTCTTTTCCTTCAATTATTTGCTGAATAACTAAAGTTGATATATAACTTAACGACATTACTAAAATAGGTGTAAATAAAGGGATTAAATAATTATACCAACGATATAAAACGATACTTACTAATAAATAAATAAATGATAATGTAGTAACAATAATTGCCGAGCGAACAGAAGAAAATATTAAAGTTATGATTGCAACTAACCAAGCAGAACAAATTAATATTAAAAACAATGTTGTTTGATTACTGTGTGTTAAAAAATCTTCTTCTAAAATATTATTAATGCCAGTCGCAACTATTTCGACCCCGGGAGCATCAGCATCAAATGGAGTGACACGTTGATCGTGCAATTCTTTTGCCGTTGATCCTATAATAAAAATACGGTTCTTAATTTTATTTAATAATGATGCATAATCTTTTTGAGGTGATGTACTATTGTTAAGTATTTTTTTAGTTAATAATATTTGAAAATATTTTTTTAAAATATTATTTATTTCATTGGCACTAAACACATCTGGTGCATCTTGCGAGTCCATTAAAATTGCCAATATATCATTTAAAATTTTAGATAAAGATTGACTAAATTTAATATCCAAAGACTGTACAAACTCATCATTACCATTTAATAATTTTAATAAATCTTTATCAATTAACTCATTAGCGCCTAACCATAAATCTTGACCGGGGTCTTCTTCCAATAAACTTAATAATTTAATTTTAAAATGTTTAGTTAATAACTTTCTAATTTGACGATATGGAATAATTTTATTTTCCCACCTATAAGCATCTAAAATTTTATAATAAGATATATAATCAAAAGTAAAAGAATCACCATAATAATTTAAACGCATTTGCCCTTTATCATCTATAGGGATTTTTAAATTACCCTGATATTTAGATTTAACACCTTTCAATTCAAGATATTTTCCGTGGTGATATATTATATCTTTTGCTTTTATACCCTTTAACATCGCTACAGTTGCTACATCAATACTAGCATAATATCTGCCATTCATTTGGCGTACGGCTAAACGCCTTCTAAAGACCCCGTCTGCATCAGAACTAATATCAATAAAAGCTACCCATTTAGCATTTTTTGCAAATAAATTATTTGGAGCGGCTACATTTACTTGCGATATTAATTTTTTATCTGTTGATAGCGTATCAATTGCCCATTTTTGCACATCGCTATCTGGTCCATTTTGTCTATGCTTAAATACTTCTCCTGTATGAAACATCATAGCCAAACAAGTAGAAGTATCTTTTAGCAAATTAGAAAATTGATTATCCGATAATTGATTAGTTAAGTCTTTTTCCACAAACAGCACATCAAAGCTAATACTACTTGCACCTTTTGCCTGCAAAAAAGATACAACCTGTCCATGTACTTTACGTGGCCATGCCCAAGGCCCCAACTCTTGCATACTGGCATCATCAATATCTATAATTGTAATTTGCTTATTTAAAAGTGACGCATCTCTAAAATTATTAGTTCTAAAATCACTTGTAAAATTTTCTAACCCTTTAATAAAAACCGTAGAACTTAAAAAATACACACATATAGATATTAATACCGCTATTAAAATAGCTAATAATTGAGTTTTATTATAGCCTTTCATCAATGTGTATCCGTTCTTACGCAATAATTCCATGTAGATGAATTGGGTGGATTTACTTTTAAATTTTGACAGCGAGCGATATATTTAGCACAACCTAACTCGCCATCAAACGCCTTAGCCTTAGCCTGTGTAAATAATTCAATAGCCCTATCCCAATTTTGCGATTTATACGCAACAATAGCTTGTTCCCAAATAGGTATAAAATCTATGTATTCATTTGGTGGATTATTTTTTTCACTGATTAATTCATAAAAAGCTACAACTCCTCCGTCTAATTCTAAAAACCAATCTATCTCACGAGTATAAAAATAATCTTTAACTTTCAACCAAGTTCTATAATTAATTAATAATCTAGTACCCCAATTTTTTGATTCTTGTTCTAGTCGTTCAGCATAATGCCCTTGATCACCGTGTACCGTATACGACATTTTATCCCGCGCTCCCATATTGCCAACTGTAACCATACCAGTATTAATGCCTATGCGAGCCTTAACATCTGGCAGGCCTTCACTAAGCCATTGCTTGCGTAAACGATCTAATTCTCGTTGACAATTTAAAGCTGCCCTACAAGCTCGTAAATGATGATCCTGCAAATCTAATGGTGCATTAAAAAAAGCAAAAATAGCATCTCCTTCATACCTGTCTACCGTACCACCTTCAGCTTGAATCAACTGCGACATAGAATTTAAATAATGATTAAGTAAAGTTACTAATTCTGCAGGGTTATCCTTAAACTTTTCTGAAATAGTTGTAAAACCTGATAAATCTGAAAAGAAAATAGTTAATTCTTTTTCTATGCCACCTAATGAACACTTGTCTGGATGATTAAGAATATCATCAACAACATCACTAGATACATACTTACTAAATGCGTCTTTAATTTTTGCCTTTTCTTTTTCTTTAAGATAATACTTGGCCAATGTTACATTCACAAATACTAACATAACAGGTAATGCAACTGGTGTTACCTCAAGGTAATATGCATGATGGTAAAATAAATATTTAGCTATAAAACCAATAGACAATAAAACTAATATGGTAAATAAACTAGATATCAAAGTTCCAAACTTAGACACAACAATAACTGCAATTAATCCCAAAATAATTAAACTGCCATATACAAGCCATTTTGGTTCTTGATAAATAAAATCATTTGCAATAATGGTATTGATAGAGTTGGCCGTAATACCCATGGTTGGCTCTTTATTGCCAAATGGAGTGGCAGTAAAATCAATTATTCCAGCGGCTGTAATATTAAATAAAACAATTTTATTTTTAAAAGATTTTAAAAATTGTCGATCCTCAAGAGAAATTATCCCGTTGGCCTCTTGAGCTCTAATGGAAACTTGATATAAATCTGACCAATCAATATTGCGATATGTAGCAATTGTCAAATATAAATGAAAAATATTTTGTATGTAATACTGAGTTAATTTTTGCTTAACTAATAAAGTTGCATTGTTACTACGATATATCTTTAACCAGTGCTTAGCCTCGCTAGAAAGGGATGCAAAATTAATAGAACCTTCTTTATATAAAAAAGTTCCTTTTGATATTAAACCATTAAATTCATTTTTTATATTATTGATCAGTTCTTTAGGTACCTTAGAATTAACATCCCAAGCATAAATTTGTTTGCGAAGAGCATCGCTTAAATGTGAACGCAAATTTATAATTTCTGGGGTGTTAATCTCTTTTAATAAAAACAAAATACTTTGTTTATCTTTAAAATCATTTAAATGATAATAATTGGCAAAGTTTATAGGAGCAGATGTTGCTCGGTAATAACTACCAAAATAATTAATATTACACCTACCATGCTCATCAATAGGGATATTTAAGGTAGTACCATTAGGCAAGTGCAATACAACAGCATTTGAGTTAATTTGAATTTGTTTTATTGCAATATTAAACCAATTACACACAGTTACTAATGACAAAGAAGGATACCATCTATTTTGAAACTCTATAAACAAAGGTACACTACGCACAATACCATCGCTATCTAATATAAAATTACGATGTCCTACGTTTTTAACCGCATCACATAACTCATGCATCGGAGCAACCACCGATGTATATACAGGAGGCTTAATTGCCCCATTGGGTTTAATACCAAATTTTTTAATAACTGATTTTATTTGAGGGCTTGTAAAACCTTTATTTTTAAAGGTTAAAGCTAAAGACGCTGTGGGCAATCTTGTAAGCATTTGAGCAAAATTATTATCTGATTCTACGCCAGCAACATTATAATCATTAGCTATAGTTAAATCAGGATAGGCAAATGGAATATCATAAGCAATTAAACGAGGCGACCCGATGGCAGTTGTTAATAATTCTAAAATTTGTGATTGAGCTATCTTTTGCCAAGGCCAACGCCCCCACGACTCATTGCCCCATTCTAAAGTTTCATCGGTAATATTAACTATAATAATATCTTTAACCATACACTTGTGTGTATTGCGGTTAGTTTTAAATTGTAAAGTTTCAATACTGCGTTCAAGCCAAAGTAATCCATTATTATTATATAAAATAAATACAAATAATAGTGAAGCCAAACCAGCCCACATCACAGATTTTTTCATAAATAATAATTTACTCAGTTATACCAATTTTAATGGCTTCTTCTAAAGTAGTAATACCACGTTGTGCCAACATCATTACATGTCCACCCAAAGTTATCATACCCTCTTGTCTAGCAACTTTCCCTATCTCTAAATTGTTACCACGATTAGTGATTATTTCACGAATAGCTTTTGAATACAAACTCATAACCTCAAAAACTGGCACGCGCCCTTTATAACCTATATCATGACATTTATTACAGCCAGCACCTTTAAAAAATTTCATGGTTTTTAATTTATCATCATCATAACCCATAGCTTCAAGCATTACTTTTTCATCAGCTGTTGGCAAATGCTCTGCTTTACAATCTGTGCAGATTCTTCTAGCTAATCTTTGTGCCACAATAACCCTTACTGCTGCCGCCACCAAAAAAGGCTGAACATTCATATCAAATAAACGTGTAACAGTAGACGGTGCGTCATTGGTATGTAATGTCGAAAACACCAAATGCCCTGTTAATGCCGCCTTAATAGCAATGCCAACAGTTTCAGCATCTCTAATTTCACCAACTAAAATAATATCTGGATCTTGACGTAAAAAAGCTCGCAGGGCTACTTCAAATGTAAAACCTATGCTTTGTTGAACATTAACCTGAGTGATACCATGCAAATTATATTCTACAGGATCTTCTGCTGTAGTAATGTTTGTACGCGGATCATTAAGTTGATTTATCATTGTATAAAGACTGGTAGATTTTCCAGACCCTGTTGGACCCGTAACTAAAATCATTCCAAACGTTCCAGATAAGGCGCGCTGTACAATAGCCTCTTGCTCTGGTTCCATACCTAAAGATGCAATGTCATCACTTAATTTACTTTGCCCTAATAAACGCATTACTACTTTTTCGCCATAAATTGTTGGCAAAGTATTAACACGCAATTCTAACTCTCGTCTACCTAGTTTTAATTTAATTCTACCGTCTTGAGGTATACGCCTTTCGGCGATATCCATATTAGACATAATCTTAATGCGACTTGTTACAGGGTTTTTAACAGAGGCTGGCAAGTTCATCATTTCATGCAAAGTACCATCTATTCTAAAACGCACCCGAAAGCTTTTTTCAAATGGTTCAATATGAATATCACTAGCCTCCATCTCATCGGCTTTAACAATAATACCATTAACCATTTTAATAATTGGCGGAGCATCAGCCTGCATAGATACGCGATATTCAGATTCTTGTGTTTCACCAGAATCAAATACTACATCATCTAATACGCCTGAGACAATTGCGTCAAAATCTTTTATCTCTAAAGATTTTTTAGCTTCTTCGACACTTAAACCTTCATCAGCTTCAACATTACCCTGAGCAGCATAATTTTTTTTAAGCAAAGACATGCTCTTTGTTTGCTCATCTACACTAGATTTCATACTATCCAAGCCTGTACGCAATAGATTGGTATCTCTGGTTTTTTCATCGCCGTAAAGACTGTTCCAATGCTCTTCTATAATTTGCGGGCCAGTAAGGTAAATCTTTAATTTTTTATCTAATTTACGGGCTATGGTCTCTAACTGTAAAGAGGCACTTACATCTAAAAAAGCAATATGTAAAAATTGATCATCACATTTAAAGGGCACACATTTGCATTGACGTGCCACACGCCATGGCACACACTTATCTAGGTCTTTAGAAATTTCATCAATATGAGCAATTGGATATTTTGTTTGCTCTGAAACAACATTAAGAAGCTGTTCCTCTTCTATCATATTATTTTTAATTAAAATAGAGCCTAAAAACTCACGGCTTTTTGTCTGAATACCCAAAGCCTCAGACAGTTGCTTTTGATTAATAAGCCCGCGCTCTATTAATATTTCACCAAGTTTTTTCATAAATTAGGTACAACCATTTTTAACACATAAGACCAGTCTTCTTGATGAATTACTTCCCAATCCATATCGTTAAACTGTACAAAAGAGCCCTCTACTACCCCCTCAAGCTCTTCTAAAATATCTATTTTAACCATACCTGAACCAAACGGTTGCACAGCTAATGTATTATCTATGGTAAAATCATCTTCTAAAGGTCGGTTAAAACTTTTTTGATATACTTTTCTAATACTAAATAAATCAAAATCATGCTCTAATAAATCAGATCTTAATTTATCCAATAACTGTTGTTCATTAAAACCTGCTCTGCGTAAATATTTAGCTGCATGTATTGCCTTTTCAAAAAAAGGAAACTCAAAATCTACCTCAAGATTACTAATCTCTTGCAAGTAACGTTTACTGAGCTCTTCAATTGAACAAGCTTTTAATTCTAAAAAATTTTCCACAGTTCTCCTTCACAATTGCACAGATGTGCAATCAACAGATTATAGTTACCTATATAAAATGGTCAAGTCTCAGAAATGCAAATGAAGATAAAACTATACAAAATATATACTTAAACACTTTTAGTCTATTAACTTGATGATATTTAAGATATTATATAAAATCAAAAGATAAGAGTTTATAGAGCAAATACACTTTACTCTTTAATAAACTCAGTTATTATCAATTTTTTACTAAAATTTAACAGGTATGAATAATGAAATCGATTTTACAAAGTGATTTTGATCGTTTGGAAAAACGAAAACAAGAATTATTAAAAGAATTGCGGGAAGCAGAAATTGCAATAGGCAAAGCGGCAGAGCACGGAGATTTATCAGAAAATGCCGAGTTTGATGCAGCAAAAGAAACTAGAGAACGTGTTGGGGAACGCATCAAACAATTGGATTCACAGATGACAGGTGCATATATTATTGACGACAAAGATGTGCCTGCTGATGAAGTAACCATCGGTAAAATTGTTGAAATAGAAGATTTAGATGACGGAGATATTGTAACATATAAATTAGTTGGCTCTGATCCCGATCGAGATAATGACGAGATATCAATGGAATCACCATTAGCACAATGTATGCTCAATAAAAAAGCTGGCGAAAACTTTACCCTAGTTTTACCCAATGGGCTTCAACGCGAAATGAAAGTCAAAAGTTTAAAAGTAGCTATAAATAATTAATATCATAAGGACAGTGCAACACTGTCCTTAAAATATATTATGAATTTAGTTGGTACAAAACCATTTAAAACCAGCACTCAAAAGTGGAACAACTGGCAGTGGCAATTGCATAATAGACTTTCCAGCCTACACGATTTAAAACAATATCTAAAACTATCTCAAAGTGAAATAGCCGGACTTAAATATGCTCAAGAAACTTTTAGAGTTTCTATTACCCCTTATGTAATATCTTTAATGGAATTTGATAACCCTTTATGCCCCATCCGTCAACAGGTCATACCAACAATAAACGAAAAAATATCACACCCTAGTGATTTAATCGACCCCCTAGGAGAAGAACCATATACGGCAGTTGAGGGATTAATACATAAATATCCAGATAGAGCCTTATATTTACCAATAGATAATTGCGCTAGCTACTGCAGATACTGCACTCGTTCACGCTTGGTAAATCGAGGCAGCCTAAAAACATCAAAACATACATTTGATAATGTATATAACTATATAAAATCAACACCTGCAATTAGAGACGTTTTAATAACCGGTGGTGATCCACTTATTATGAATACTGATACCTTATGTGAACGCATATCTAAAATAAATTCAATTTCACACGTGCAAATGATACGCCTCGGTACAAGAACCCCTACCTTTCTGCCGCAAATTATTACGCAACAATTAGTTAAACAACTTCGTACAGCTGGAGTTTTATATGTCAGTTTGCATATTAATCACCCTCGTGAATTAACTCCGCAAACAATAACAGCATTAAATATTATGGCTGATGGAGGATTAGTAATGGGCAATCAATCTGTTTTATTAAAAGGTATTAATGATAAGGCAGAAATTATTAAAAACTTAAACCACAAATTATTACAAAATCGTGTAACACCTTATTATTTACATTTATGTGATTGCGTAAAAGGTACATCACATTTTAGAACCTCAATCCAAACAGGCATTGATATTATTGATAAGTTACGTGGATATACTACGGGCTATGCTGTACCAACATTGGCTTTAGATTTGCCAAATGGCGGAGGTAAAGTAGCTATCAGTTCTAATACTATTATTAAGCAAAATGGCAAAAAATTTATTCTACGGAACTATCAAGGTTTAGACTGGCAGTATCAAGAGGTTTAAGATTTTCTTGCGTGTCATCTGATATAGAATCATCCTGTAATAAACGCATCGCACGCTGAATAGAACTAGGTGAATCTTCAAAAATATTATTGCCACCCTTATCTTCTGACATTTTTTTTCTAATTATACCTCCACCAGCTAAATCATTTAAAGCTTTTTGAGCATCTTGTGCTATTTCTCTTAAACGCTCGCCACTAGAACCGTCCATTAAAGCAACAATATGATGCATTATAGGACCTAATTTTTTAGGTATAGATGATATTGTTTCAGGTACTTCATCAAAACCGCCAGCAGGTTGCCCTTGTTTAATGCGCGCCATAGTATCGCGCACAATTTTTGAACCATCACCTACAATTACCTCATCACCCTTAGGAAATAAAGTAGAAATAGGCGAGCGACGCGATTTACGTCTAGAAGTAACCGCAGTTGTTGCCTTTGATTCGACGTTTCTAGAATCAATTGTAGCTTTTTGTAACGTACTATTAATATTTTCTATCATAATGGTTTCCTTATCCACCACTACTATCGACATTAAATCATATTTCTTTAGCAAAAAAATAGGATTTTTATTATTTTTTAAACTAGGAACAATATGTTCCTAATGCGGAAAATTATTCCATAAATACAATATATTGTGGATTTTTATTAAAAATTGTATTAAAATAAATCTTGTGAATAGGATTTTTCTTTGATTATATCAAGCGTTGATGGAGCAATAAAATATGAAAGATAATTGTTTGTTTTGTAAAATAATCGCCAAAGAAATACCAAGCGATATTATTTATGAAGATGATGATATTTTGGCTTTTAAAGATATAGAACCGCAAGCGCCATTACATATTTTAATAATACCTAAAGCTCATATTCCCACATTAAATGCTACCTGCAAAGAAGATGATATGGTATTAGGAAAAATGCAAAGAATTGCAGCTTATATTGCTGCAAAACAAAATTTAGCTGAAGATGGATTTAGAACTGTAATCAATTGCAACAAAGCCGGTGGACAAGTAATATATCACATTCATCTGCACCTATTAGCTGGACGCGATATGCAATGGCCACCAGGTTAATTAAACCTGATTTTTTTTATCAGCTAGAATACCTAATATTAAAAAGATACCGATAATAACAACACCTAAAAAATTGCCGGTTTTCCAACTTAAAACATCCTGCACTAATGCAGCTAAATATGTTGTCGCAAAGCCATAACCAAAACCACTAACTAATATAAATATAAATACCCGTACTAAATATTGATAATTATTTGTGTTTTTGCGTACAAAAGCATTGATTCTATCTCCATAAATAACCAATAATGTGGCCACAAATGAAAAAGAAATTTCATTTAAATAAGGCTTAAACCATGATGATGTAGTATTTAATATCCAATCCATTTTTAACTCTCATATTGTTTTATCATATTCATTAAATTTGCAAATGCCTTGTCGCCGTTTAATCTGGCAAGCAAACCTGTAGTTGCTGTATCATAAGCGTCTTTAGGTTGACAGTCAATTTGCGAAAAACCT
Organism: Planctomycetota bacterium; assembly: GCA_027063065.1. Classification (GTDB taxonomy): domain Bacteria; phylum Planctomycetota; class JAMOSO01; order JAMOSO01; family JAMOSO01; genus JAMOSO01. The sequence continues at coordinate 14,410 of JAMOSO010000048.1, forward strand.
TCAATTAATGCCTCTATTTGCTGAGGTGTAAACTTATCTACTAAACCATTTCTAAAATCATGCCATTGGTCATTAGTGTCTTGAATAATAACAATTTCATCTGGAATAAAAGTATTTGACGATGAATGAGACTTAGCTTTTAAGTTAATTTCTTTTTGTTGGGCGTGTTCACTACCAGCAATAGCTTCTCGCCATATTCTAGAATCATCATTTTTTAACATATGCACAATAAATTCAGGGGTTTGTTCTTCACTGCTTAATTGTGTGAACACTCTTATTAAACGTTCTATTTTATCACTGTATTTATGTGTTCTAACAAAATTTTTGGCAACTGGAGAAGCAATAGAAGCTATTTGAGTTAAAAAAGTATATTGATCATATTCTTGAGTGTTCATCAAATTAATTTTACCGCTACGTTGGTAAGCTGTTAGCGATTCTTTTTGCTTTTCTAAAATATCAATTAATTCTAACTTAGATTTATGATCCCAGGGTGGCACTTGTTTTACGCAATTGCGTAACCAAGCTTGAGGTTTTTCAATTTCATTGGGAATAACCCTTAAAATACGCCTTAAAGCGTTAATGTCTGCCTCTAAATGTGGAAATTCACGTCCAGGAATATACTCATCAGTGCCTTCAATATGCGAGTCTATAATTTTAATACATTCGCGTGTTGGCAATTTAAATTCACGCAACTTCATAAAAAAATCATAATGCGCAGGCTTACAATTAAAACGCTCTGATAAATCGTCATATAATTTACCCGCTTTTAAATTAACCTTATAATAAATAGCACGATTTTCGTCAAAACACTTTATATAATCTTCCTTTTGTACCTTCTCAATAACCTCTTCTTTTTCAAAATCCTTTAAATAAGATTTAATCCTTTGTTTTAATTTTGATTCATAACTAAACGTATCAGGATTAATACCTGCTACATCGGCTAGCTCACGCAATTTTAAAGTAATACTGCGATTTACGCTAAATACCGTATTTAAAAATCTAAAAATATTTTTTTTTGTCTTAGATTTAAATAATGCCAAAGCATCTAAATCAATTAAAACCTCTCCATCCTTTAAGCTTCGCCAATAATCTTCATGTAAGCCAACTTGAAACACTGGTTTATAAAATACTTGGACGTCTCGAATTACACCATCGGTTTCTTCGGTAATTGTCCTACTTTCATCACGCTCTCTTTTGTAAACAGCTAAAAAAGGCAGGCTTTCTTTAATAGCTTTACCAGTATCATGGTCTATCCAATAATCCGATGAAATTGTCGAAGTATTTAATTTATCTAAACTTTCTTCTAATTTTTCATATACTTTACCATTGGCGGATAAATTCATTTTACGAATTATTTCATGATTAGTTGTTTTTATAATCCTTTCACCTTCACCGTTATTTCTATCTAAACATAAGTTTTGAATTGCTAAAAATACAGCATCATCAAAATCATTTGTAGATAAATATTTACCATGTGTTTCTATTTCCATTTGAACACTACGCAAACGCCCTTGTTTGTCGGCAATAATTCTATCAAACTGCGTTACATAATAAGGGACATTATCTTGTGGTCTAAGTTTTTTAATTAATTTAGAATCGCCGGGAGCTACTATAGATGTTTGTGAAGTTAAAAACTCTGATAAGGTAATATTATGCGTATTACTTGTATCTACAGGTAAAAAAGACATTTGTTGTTTAGAAATAGTATTTTTTCTCATAGTTAATTAACTTTCTAACTTATAAACTATTAACAATAACAAGGGAAACGAAAAAGTCCTTGCTACATAAGGACTTAGGTAAAATTTTATCCTGAAATATCATATTTTTAACACTCAAATCTCATATTTATTATCTCGAATCTCAACATATTTACACGCATTAATCAACCAACACTTGATTATTTATACTTATTTATCAAACAATATCAAGTTAAATATTAGAATATATATGTTAAATATTAGATTATTTAGTGTAAATATGTTTGAACAATAGGTTTACACTCAAACATCGAAAAAGTATATCTTGAATAATTACTCTAAGATATCAAGTATATTGCTATTTAGAGGTTGATATAGGTAATCTAACTAAAATTTACATATATTTAAGCTATATTTTAAATTTGGTTGATTTTCTGGGGTAATAATGTGGATTTTATTCTAATTACACAAATAAATATATTGAATACGTAAGTTACGTATAGTCTATAAGCCGTTGTTCAATGATTTTTACCTTCAAATATCAATAAAATATCCAGATAATGAGTTTTTTATTATCAATAACAGTTTATTCTATAAAAATTTGTTTCAATAATGAATTAGTTTGAGATATTAAGGTAAAAAAATAGGAATACATTGATTTTTGAGTATAAAATACCGCTTTTTTATTATGAATAGGTAGTTATAACTAAATGTATGAATATTTTAAGCTATGATTTATTGATATTTAAGTGTAAATATTAATTTTTATACCTAAATAACAAGCTTAGTTTATAATTTAAACTGAAATAACAACATATATAGAGTTTTTATACTAATATCACAATGTAATTCTTGTTGTAGGTGCCATATTTTGATAATTTGTTGATATTGTAGCTTAAAAATGCCTTTGGTATCGATTTATATTCATAATATTATTAAAGAACAATTTTGATGTTTGGGTATTTAGTGTAATGTTTAAATTTTAGTTGATTTGTAGGTGCAAAAATCAATTTTAAATATAAATTGATAGTGTATCGAGTGTAATAAGTATTTTAATACATGACGTATGTGCTTTATTTTACAGTTTATAATTTTTTATGGTCAGATGTATCTATTTTATTACACACATAAGTCAAAGTTTGTCTGTGTTTTATATTTGTAGTGTAGTCTGCTAATGCAAGTTATTATTCGTAGCGATAGTATATATTTTTGACTATATATTTAATATGTGTTTTGACATAATGTTTTATAAGATAAATTATTTGCCATAGTATGTTTAGTAATCATCGGTTTAATAATAAATTGTAAATTAATAGATACAAATAAACTGTAAAGATTTATTTGATAAATAATCTCAGCTTTATCATATTAAAGGTGCAGATTGTATTTTTAGATATAATTTTAAATACAATTAAATTACGTAAAGTGTTTGGTGCAAGGCAGATACGTCCACTTGCGCCAGCGCAAGTAGTTTCACGTGAAACTATTGTAAATAATGTTTTGTGTAATTTAGATAGATTTAAAATTTTTAATTATTTGATGATTGACACTAGAGATTTTAATTGTAAATTTAATTGCGCTGGCGCAAGATATGCCTTAGTTCTTCACTTCAATACATTTAAGTTAATTAAATGAGGATAATATGCTGATAGTTTGTACCAATAATAAAGGTGGTGTGGGTAAAACTACTATTTGTTTTAACTTGGCATATACATTGGTGGAGATGGGCGCGCGTGTTTTGCTTGTAGATTTTGATCCACAGGGAAATTTAACTACTTTTTGTCGGCATCCAATGAATGTGGATGGTGGAGTTTTGTCTTTATTTCATGGAGAAGAGCCAGAGGTTTTACAGACTCATATAGGTGCAGATTTGATAGCTGGGCATTCAGCGATGACAGATAGAAAGTATATGGCTGATATGGTTTTAAACGATTTGGCTAATTATGTGAGCGCTTTACGCACAATTACCAGAGAAGAAGATCCTATTTATGATTTTATATTTTTTGATATGCACCCTACAGAAACTTCTTTACACGAACCTGTATTAAGTTTGGCAGATTTTTTTACTATTCCTACAACACCTGATAAGCTTTCTAATGATATGCGTTTATATGCTATGAGTCAGTTGCCGGACGAGGCAGGAGTTATGTTGCTGGTTAATAGATATCGGCGTCAGCAAAATATGTCTAGGGCATATTTAAACATGATTTTAAATGATGATAAGTCAAAGGATAATTTCTTTTTAATTCCAGAAGAGGCAGCATTAGCAAAAGCTTGTCAAAAATCATTGCCTGTTGAGGTTTTCGCTAAAGAAACAGGTATACGTACTGAGGTTAAAACTATTAAGGCATTTCATCAAGCAAGTGAATATTTAATGAATTGGAAAAAAACTAATATTACAATAGAGCATATAGGAGTGTAATGTCTAAGAAATCATCAGAGTTAGATGAATTAACTAATGATTATGCAACATCTGCCATTAATGAGGATGCTGTGAAATTACATACTGCCACTAAGAAAAAGCGTCGATTAAATTTGCGTTCTATGATTCAACAAGCGCCTTTGCAAGATATTTCTTTAAGTGAAATTTCTATAGGCGATCAACCCCGTAAATTTTTTGATGATGACAAGTTGGCAGAATTGGCACAGTCTATTCAGGACAGGGGACAATTAGAGCCGATTAAAGTATTAAAGAAAGCTCAGGGCTATAGTTTAATTTTTGGTGAGCGTCGTTTTAGGGCTTCATTATTAATACCGGGTAAAAAAACTATTAAAGCATTGGTTTTTGAAGAGGGCATGGACACCAGAAGTATTATTTTGGATCAACTAGCTGAAAATATTCATCGTGAAGATTTAAATCCACTAGAGAAATCACAGGGTCTTGTAGCGTTAATTAATTTGCCAGGTATGAGTGGAATAAGTAATACAGAATTAGCCAAGCAAGTACAAAAATCTGAGACTTACGTATCAAGATTATTAACTTTAGCAAAATTAGATAGTGAATATCAGGATTTATTACTTGTGCATAGTTCGATATTTGGTTCTAAATTTATTTATGATAAATTACCAGCATTAATCAATGCTGCTGGTGAAAATCATAATGATTTACACCAAAAAATCTATGATTCTATTGAACAAGGTCAGAATCTTTTTATACAAGAATCACAACCGATAGGGAAGGTTAAAAATGGAATTGTTAAAAAGAAGGCTGGGCGTAAAAAATTACCTCCGTTAGAATTAAATACGTTTAAATGTAATCTGACAGTTGGAGTTAGAGTTGCTAGTGTAAAACGAGAAGCAGACTTACAAAAACGTAAAGAAATGGTACAAACAGATTTAAAAGAAGCTATTCAAACTTTAAAAAATACAATTGCCCAGAAGTTTAAATCTTATTTGGATGAAGAGGCTATTAACGATATTTTGAAAAATAATTAAGCTTGAGGTGTTGGTGTAATGAAATGTATAGAGTTTGATGAATTAGTAGAAAATTTTAATTGTGATTCTACAACTATTGAATATTTAAAAAAGGTAGCTTTTAAATCTGGTGGGGCAGAATCGTTATTTGTTGATTTAGATACTATAAGTTCTGATTGTCCGCAAAGAGATTATTTGTTAGAAAAGTGGCAGGAGTTTACATCAGAGTCTATTAAAAATATAGAAAATGGTGATATTATAGAGCATGATATTGAAGATAGGTTTTGTGAGCGTTTTAACAAGCTTGAAGATACTTTGCAACAGTTATCTCACACTATGATTTCTGATAAAGCGCAAATAGCTAGTTTGGCAAATGAGCTAATAGATATGAAGCATATGGTAAAGGAGCAAAAAAGGGTGTATTCTGATTTTGTGGAGTTATCACAAAAAATGGATCAGTCTGTAGGAGATCTAATAGAAAAAACTTGTCGTATTGAAGGTTATTTTGCCAGCCCGTTTAGGGATAAATTATTGTATATTATTATATTTTTATTGTTGGTATTAGATATTTGGAAATCGTTTTTATGATGTCTGCTTTTCTTGTTAATGAGCCACCAAAAAAACGTATCATTGTGGCAGATGATTCGTTACATATGCGTAGATTATTACAGAAATATTTAGCGAACGAAGGATATGTTGTGCAGGTATGTAGTAACGGTTTAGATATAGAGGATTTATTTGCAGAGTGGCCTGCGGATTTGTTGATAACAGATGTTATCATGCCAGAAAAATATGGCTCGGAAGTGGCTAGAGACTTGCAAAAATCTCATAGAAAATTAAAAGTTATATTGGTAACAGGAGCTAATAATACTCATACGGATGATTTGAAAGCTTCTGGTGAATATGGCGAATATATTTTGTTACGCAAACCATTTAAATTAGAAAAATTAGGCCAGTTGGTGCAAGATGTATTTAAGACTATATAATTAGTTTAATTTTATTAGATAATCATATAATATTAAGTAAACTGATATCGTACATAAATCGTTGCGTTATTTATTGTTGGGCATGTAGATAATATAGAGGGGTTATGGTGGTAAATAGACAGAAAAGGGTTTTGTTAATAGATGATGAACGTTTAATTTTAGATATATATAAGGCGTTTTTAGAAGAGCATGATGTTGTTGTTGATATATGTGAGTCAGGTTTAGAAGCTGTGAATTATGTAACAAATAATAAGTATAATCTTATTATTTGTGATATGCTTATGCCAGGTAAAAGCGGTTTAAATACTGTTAATGCAATTGTAAAGGTTGATCCAAAAGTAAAAGTATTAATTATTACAGGTTATGAACAAACTGCCTATTTGCGAGGCCATGCTAATATAGTAGATGTGTTATCAAAATCTTGTCATTTAAAAGAAATATTAGTGTATATATAAGGTGTTTTTTTTTGTAATAATGATAAATTTGAGTTGATTGAAAAGATTTGATTGAAAAATGAATAAGCCATTAAAAGTAACAGCTGGAGTAATCCATCGAGGAAGAGAGGTTTTTATCGCTCAACGCCCAGAGGGAGCTAATTTTTCTGGATATTGGGAATTTCCTGGTGGTAAAATAGAAGAAGGCGAGACTCCTGAGCAGTGTTTGGTGCGCGAATTGCAAGAAGAGCTTGGTATTGGTACACGTATTATTGAGCACTTAGTTACTACAACTCACTATAATGGTGATTTTTGTATTGAATTAGCAGGGTATAGAGTTGAAGTTATTAAAGGCAAAATAGCTGTATGGGAGCATACAGATGGGGCATGGGTTTTGCCAGAAAATTTACATAAATGGAAAATGACCCCGGCAGATAATGCTATTATAGAATTATTAAAAGCGGAATAACTATTTATTTTGCTTGATTGAAACACAGGGGTGTGTTTGTATGTGCATATCTAAATTTAATATGGTAGCTATGTTATCTTGATGTTGTAATAAATGTTCTTTTTGTTGGCGTGATAATTTTTTAATTTTGGCTTCCACTGTTAAAGCCTTGCCAGTTTCTTCGTTTATTTGCCAACAGGCTACCATCATTAGCGGTTTAAATGCTCTTGTATATTTGGCACCCTTACCAGTACAGTGTTGCAAAAACCGCCTTTGCAGATTGCTAGTGGAGCCTGTATATAAACTGTTATTGCAACAACGTAATATATATATCCATTTATACATTAAAATTCGGCATATAAATTAAAGTCATCATGACCAATAATATCAGCAACAATGATATCGCCTGTTTCTAAATCTTCGCCTTCGACATATGTAACACCATCAACATCCGGACTTTGACCCATTGTTCGCCCTATTGCACTTAATTCATTATTGGAAGGTTTATCGATAATAATCAATTGTTCTGTGTTGACTTTGTTGGCATTTAACTCGTTTGATATTTCTGCGGCACGTTTCATTAGTATGTTACATCGTTTCTGAATGATATCTTCTGAAACCTGATTTGGCAGTTTTTCTGCAGGTGTGCCAACTTCAGGACTATAGCCAAATACACCTACTCGATCAAAACGGATTTTATCGACTAGATTTAATAAGCTTTGGAAATGCTCTTCTGTTTCTCCGGGAAATCCTACAATAAAAGTGGTGCGTAAAATGAGATCTGGATTTTGTTGACGTGCTTCAATTAGAAATTCTGGTATATCACCAAGCGGAGGACGGTTCATTAATTTTAATATTTCTGGATGACCATGCTGTAGTGGAATATCGACATAGGGTAATAATTTTTCACTGCCATGCATACGTTGTATAATAGGTTTAACCATTTTTTCGGGAAACAAATAATGTAAACGCAACCAGTCTAAATTGTCTATTTTTTCTAAAGCATTAATGGCATCTAAAATATTTATATTATCATTTAAATCACGTCCATAAGTTATAGGATCTTGAGCAATTAAAATAATTTCTTTAATTCCTTTGTTTACTAAATGCTTTGCTTGTGAAACTAAAGTATTAATATCAGAGCTAACTTGTTTACCTCTGATTGTTGGTATAGTACAAAATGCGCACGATTTAGAACATCCCTCTGCTAATTTTAAATATGCACTGGCTCCACCAGTTAAAATAGTGGGATTTTTAGCTTCTGGCACAGCATATTGATTAGTGTCTACTGTACGTATCTTTTTACCTTGTTGGGCTGTTGTAATTGATTCTAAGAGTTGTACATAGCCGCTAAATCCAGAAATGATATCAATGTCAGGAAATTTAATTTCTAATTGTTTAGCATCTTTTTGAGGCATACAGCCTAAAACAACAATTATGCCACCGTATTGCTGTTTCCAAGCAATTGCATCTTGGATATGGGCATAGCCTTCTTCGCGGGCAGGACCAATAAAACCGCAGGTATTTATCATAAAAATACCTGCTTTGGTTTCATCTGTTTGTAAAGAAAATCCGTGTTCACTAAGGTTTCCTAATACGTTTTGCGAATCGACAAGATTTTTTGAACAACCTAGACTTACAAGGAAAATTTCTTTATTCATTTGTTTCCTGAAAATTAAAACATAAAAAAACCCTTCTTTAAAATTTTAAAGAAGGGTTTTAAATGGTAGCGCCAACGGGATTTGAACCCGTGTTGCTGGAATGAAAACCCAGAGTCCTAGGCCTGGCTAGACGATGGCGCCTTATAATGGTGAGGACAGATGGACTTGAACCATCGACCAATTGATTAAAAGTCAATTGCTCTACCAACTGAGCTATGTCCCCAATTATAATTTATACGGTCATTATCTCTTTAATTTTTGTTTCTAAAAGAGAGTTAATAAGCGTCTCATGCTTAGAAATTAAGTCTTGAACTTTATCCTTAGCAGTGTAACATTCATCTTCACTAATGGTACTATTTTTTTGTGCTAAGTCAAGTTTTTTATTGGCATCACGGCGTGCGTTTCTAGTGGCAACTTTGGCTTTTTCAGCTTCTTCTTTTGCTAAAGATTGTACTTGTTTACGACGTTCTTCAGTAAGTGGAGGAAAGTTTAAACGGATAACTTTACCGTCATTTGCAGGCGTGACACCTAAGTCAGATTTTAAAATAGCTTTTTCTATATCACCAAGAGTACTTGCGTCAAAGGGCTTTATCATTATTTGTCTTGGTTCTGGTGTGGCTATATTTGCCATTTGAGCAATACCTGTAGGTGCACCGTAATATTCAGCGCGAATATTTTCAACTAGAGCTTTTGAAGCTTGCCCAGTACGTAAAGTTTTAAATCTATTTTTTAACGCCTCTGTGCTGGCTTCGATTTTTTCTTCTAATTCAAACAATAATTCTTCAACCATTTTAAGCTCCTACAATAGTTCCAATGGGTTCACCTTGAGCTGCTTTTAAAACTGAACCCTTGTCTTGTAAACAAAATACTTGTATGGGCAGATTATTTTCTTTGCACATTGCTATAGCAGTGGCATCCATGACACGTAATTCATTTTTTAAAACATCCATAAAACTTAAACGTTCGTATTTAGTTGCTGTTGCATCTTTTTTGGGATCAGCAGTATATATACCGTCTACATTTGTGGCTTTAAAAATAACATCGGCATTTATTTCATTGGCTCGCAATGTGGCTGTTGTGTCCGTGGTAAAAAAAGGACTGCCAGTTCCACCTGCAAAAATAACTACTTTGCCGTTAGATAAATGTTCTAATGCATTACGCCTAATGTAAGGTTCGCCAATTTCTTTTAAATGCAAAGCAGAAAGCAATGCTGTTTTTGTGTTCATTTTTTCTAATACATCGCGCAACATCATGGCATTCATCATTGTTGCCATCATACCCATATAGTCGCCATTAACACGATCCATACCAGCTTGTGCCATGGCTTCGCCACGCATAAAATTACCGCCGCCTATAACTACTGCTATTTCAAACCCAGCTTTGGCAACGCTATCGACTTCTGCAGCAATATTTTTAACAGTTTTAGCACAAAAGCCAAAACCTATATCACCAGCCATAGCTTCACCACTAAGTTTAAGTAAGATTCGTTTATAGGGGCGGTTATTTGACATTACTTAGTTGGCACCAACTTCAAAACGGCTAAAACGTGCCAATTTTACGTTTTCACCGACTTTTTGAATGGCAGTTTTAATAACGTCAGTGATGGTCATAGAGTCATCTTTAATATATTTTTGTTCTTCTAAGCATTGTTCTGAAAAGAATTTATTCATTTTGCCATCGACAATTTTATCGATAATTTCAGCAGGTTTTCCCTTAACTGTTTCGGCAGCAATTTCACGTTCTTTAGCAATAACGTCTTCAGGAACATCTTCGCGTTTTAAATATGGAGGATTCATCGCTGCAATATGCATAGCAATATCACGTCCAATTGCTTGGAAATCAGCATTGCCAGCAACAAAATCAGTTTCGCAACTGATTTCAAGCAATACACCAATTCTGTTATTTGAGTGAATGTATGAAATTACAATACCTTCACCCGTAGCGCGATCGCCTTTTTTGGCAGCTTTAATTTCACCAGATTTGCGTAGGGCTTCAATAGCTTTTGCCATATCACCATCGGTTTGACTTAGAGCTTTTTTACAGTCCATCATTCCAAGGCCTGTTTTTTCGCGTAATTCTTTTACTTGTGCAGCAGTTATAGCCATTTATATATCCTTTAATTACTTAGCTTCTACAACTTCTTCTGTTTTTTCTACAGAAGCTTCAGCAGTTTTTTCTTCAACTTTTTTATCGGAAGCAGCTTTTTCTGCTGCAACAGCACGGTGTTTTGCGCCTTCATTGATGGCGGCTGCCAATTTATCAACTACAATAGCGATAGAGCGTATAGCATCGTCATTTCCTGGAATTGGAATTTTAGCTCCATCTGGATCGCCATTTGTATCGCAAAGAGCAATTACAGGTATATTGCAAGAATTAGCTTCGTGCATAGCGATTTTTTCATAACCAGTGTCTATAACTACAATCGCGTCAGGAAGTTTTTCCATGTTTACGATACCTTCAAGATTGCGTTTTAATTTTTTATGTTCACGGCGTAAATTAGCTTGTTTACGTGTAGGCAAACTTTCAAGTTCGGCAGGGTTTTGCATCATTTCATCTAATTCTTTAAATCGTGATATACGACTGCGAACAACAGTAAGGTTAGTAAGGGCTCCGCCTAACCATTTTTGATCTACATAAGGCATACCGCAAGATTTTGCAGCAACTTTAATAGCTTCTTTAGCTTGTTTTTTAGTGCCTACAAACAAAACCTGTCCATTATGGGCAGAAATATATTGTACTAAATGGTACGCCTTAATTAAGCCTTTAACAGTTTCACGAATATTAATGAGGTAAATCCCATTTTTTTTGCCGTGAATGTAAGGTTTCATTTTAGGGTTCCAGTGGCTGGTGCTGTGTCCAAAGTGGATACCAGACTCAAGTAGCTCGTCTACAGTTACGATGCTCATAGTTTCTCCTTCTTTAACCCAGAGTTATTCTTAGAGAACCATTCTCTATCTCTGTAGGTAAAAGATTTATAAAGGTAAAAAATTGAAGAGAAATAAAACCATATAAATCATATAAAGTCAAGTGAAATATGGCTCATTATATTTAATTAAATGTATTTAGTTGTTGCCAAAAAAAATTGCAAAATTACAATATAAATGTCTTGGGTTGAGTCGTTGGCATCAGAGGCGAGCCTAGGTATTTAAATAGGTACACTACCTTCCCCGTTGCGACTGGTTCCAATGGGAGCGTTTACCACTTAAACCGTTGTTGGTTCGTAATAGGCCTTTGATTTGCCCAGGGCATTTTATATGAATTTATCATTATTTGACACTTCTGTTGATAATTTGGATTTGACTGTGCCAAATTTACCAATTAATGCACCTTTAGCTGCCAAGCTTCGTCCAAAAAAATTAGATGATTTTTTGGGGCAAGAACATTTTATGTCTAGCGGAAAAATGCTCAGACGTATGATTGAAACTAAACGATTGAATTCTTTATTGTTTTATGGACCTCCAGGAACGGGAAAAACTACTTTATCTAGGCTAATAGCCACGGAAATTTCCGCGCCGTTTGTAGAGATTAATGCCACCGAATCAAACGTAAAAGAATTGCGTGCGGTTTTAGAGCGCAGTCGGTTATCGTTGCGACGCACAGGTCGCAAAAGTATTTTATTTATTGATGAAATACATCGGTTTAATCGCGCTCAACAAGATGTATTATTGCCAGATATTGAAAACGGTTTTTTGATTTTGATAGGAGCTACAACTATAAATCCATCATTTTCAATTAACTCGCCATTGTTGTCGCGTTCTAATTTGTTTAGTTTTGAGGTTTTATCTTTAGGTGCTCAAACACAATTAATTATGCGTGCAATTAATTTATGTAAGCAAGAATTAGCCGTTGATATAGTAATAAATACAGACGCACAAGAGTATTTGTTGGCGCGTGCAAATGGTGATGGGCGACGGTTATTAAATGCCTTAGAGTTAGCAATTTATTCTACTGCAGTTAATGATGGAAAAATATCATTGAGATTACAAGATATTGAAGAAGCTATTCAAGTCAAAGCTGCAAGGTATGATCGCAATGGTGATGATCATTACGATGTAATATCAGCTTTTATTAAGTCTATTCGTGGTTCAGATGCAAATGCAGCTATTTATTGGTTGGCTAGAATGTTAAATGCTGGCGAAGATATTAGATTTATTTCCAGAAGATTGATTATTTTAGCATCAGAGGATATTGGCAATGCATCACCGCAAGCCTTGTCGGTTGCCACATCAGCTGCACAGGCAGTGGAATTAATAGGTATGCCTGAGGCGCGGATTATTTTAGCGCAAGCTACTACATTTTTGGCTACCGCGCCTAAATCTAATGCTAGTTATTTAGCTATTGATAGAGCTTTGTCAGATATTAAAAACGGTGTGATTCATGAAGTGCCAAAGCCGCTACGTGATGGGCATTATAAAGATGCCAAGAGCATGGGTAATAGTTTGGGGTATTTATATCCTCATGATTATCCAAATCATTGGGTGCGGCAAGAGTATTTGCCTGATGAGGCCAAGTATTATCAACCCAGTAATCAAGGTTATGAATTGCGTATTAAGGAAAAGATGAAAAACAATGACAAAAACAATGATTCGTAAGCAAATACGTCAGCGTTTACATGGTATGAGTATGGAGCAGAAGCAGATAAGTTCGCAAAAAGTATGTAATATATTAAATAAAGAATTGGCGTATTTATCTAAAGGTTCTACTGTTATGTGTTATATGGCTTTAGATGATGAGGTCAATATTGATAAAACAATTGAGTTTTTATGGTCTCGTGATATTAAAACGGTATTTCCTCGTGTTTTTAAACAGGCTATGCAGATATGTTATGTGCGTAGTTTTGCCGATGATTGCCATCGCGGATATTGCAATATTTTAGAACCAAATTTAGAATTAAGTCATTGTGCCATCCAAGATATAGATGTTATTTTAGTCCCTGGGGTGGCGTTTGATGACAATGGTGGCAGGCTGGGGAGAGGAAAGGGGTTTTATGATAGATTTATTCCTCAAGCTATTAATGCGATAACAATTGGCTGTGCTTTTGTGGTGCAAAAAATGGATGTTGTATTAACCGAAAAGCACGATCAATTATTACATAAAGTTATTTTTGCTTAGTTTTTAGGCTAACTCCCCATTCTGGCAGGCCAATCACTTCTTGTATTTCGGTATGCAATTCACTTGTTTTTATTGGCTTGGCAATAAAAGCAGATGCCCCTGTTTCTAATAAATCACTGATTTCTTTTACAGTTACAACTCCACTCATGATGATTACAGGTATTTTTTGTAAAAGGTCGTCTTCTCTTATGAGTTTAATTAATTCACGCCCATCCATATTGGGCATCATCATATCTGTTAAAATTAAATCAAAATTGGCATCTTGTTTTAATACTTCCCAGGCTTCTTGTCCGTCTGGACAAAATATAGGTTCGTAACCGTCTTTTAATAATTTTTTTTTCAATATTAAACGTAGTGCTGAATCGTCTTCCGCTATTAACAATCGCATCATGTGTCCTCTCCTTCAAAATAGTCCCATTTATATAAATGGTAACTAATTCTTTAAAAAGGGCAAATAAATATTGGTTGTTTAAAAAAATAGAAATTTAGTTATCTTTGCTTGCAATTTGGGCTTGGTAATCGTAATCTTGTAAGATATTGGACAACATCGTCGTAAGACGTTTTTATTTTCAGCGGGGTTAGTATGGATTTTGATGAAAGTATCGTAGCAGAATTTATTGAAGAGTCTGAAGAACATCTTGATGGAATTGAAGATGATTTATTGGCAATTGAACAAGCTGGAGCAGATGTAGATCCAGATGTAGTCAATGAGGTTTTTCGTGCATTACACACTATTAAGGGAGGTGCTGGGTTTTTAGCCTTAAATGTCATTAAAGAATTAGCTCATCATCAAGAGCATCTTTTAAATTTAATTAGAAAAGGCGAGTTGATTCCAACGCCAGAAATTGTCAATAGCCTGTTAAATGGTATTGATAAATTGCGTAGTTTAATAGCAGATTATGCCAATAGTAATGAAGAAGACGTAAGTGATTTGGTGGCGGATTTACAACGTGTAGCCAACGCAGACAGTAGTGCTGATAGTGTTGGCTCTGATGAGGTTCAATCGCTTGATTCAAATGCCTCTTCAAATACCTCTTCAAATACCTCTTCTAATAGTGATAAAAACATTGTGAAAATCTACAACGAAAACAATGTAGAGCTTTTTACCACAGATATGTCCTTGATAGAAAATGAACGAGGCAAAGGACATTATTTATATATTTTAACTGCAGATTTGACCAAGGCGACAGATGAGAATAGTGACCCTAATAAAGTTGCTGAACACTGGAAAGGTATAGGCACAGTATTAAAAAGTTCTAAAAAATTAAATGAAGGGCTTTGTGATGATATACAAGAAAGTCAACTTCCAGAATTACATTTGTTTTTGGCAACCGTTTTAGAACCAGATATGTTAAATGTGATGATTGAAGTGCCTGGTCAAAGTTTGCGACATTTGGATGATGATGATTTTATTGCGGCAGATGATACTGCGCAAAACACTGTTGCTTCAACGGAATCTGTATCAAAAGCGCCAAATGTAGCAACGCCAAGTCTTGAGACTAAAACAGAGAAACCGGTATCTACTCCGGTTGAAGTAAAGCCAGCTCCTGTTAAAGTGGCGTCAGCACCCGTAAAAGCGCCCGTCAAAAATGCTGAAAAAGCAACCCCTCCTAAAAAAGTAGATGCTAGTATTCGAGTACAGTTAAATACTTTAAATACATTAATGACTTTGGCTGGAGAGTTAGTATTAGCTAGAAATCAGTTGGTGCAAAGTGTAAAATCTGCAGATATGTCTACAGTTGAAGGTGTTACTCAACGTGTGGATACAATAACATCTGAATTGCAATTAGCAATTATGGCCACTCGTATGCAACCTATTGGCAATGTGTTTAATAAGTTTAAACGAGTAGTACGAGATTTATCACGTACACTAAAAAAAGAAATAGAATTAGAAATTACTGGTGAAGATGTTGAACTTGATAAGACCATTATTGAAGCAATAGGCGATCCTTTAACGCACTTAATTAGAAACGCCTGTGATCATGGTATTGAATTGCCAGCAAAACGTTTAGCTGCTGGTAAGCCTAAATCAGGTCGTATGGCTTTACGCGCTTTTTATGAAGCTGGTCAGGTAATTATTCAAATAGAAGATAACGGTAATGGTATTGATGCTACTAAAGTAAAAGCTAAGGCTTTAGAAGGCGGTGCTTGGACGGCGGAACAGCTTGATGCAATGCCAGAAAAAGAAATAGTTAAATTGATTTTTAATCCTGGATTTTCTTTGGCAGAAAAAGTAACAGATGTTTCAGGACGTGGCGTTGGCATGGATGTTGTGTTTCAAAATTTAACCAAGATAGGCGGTGTTATCGATATTGATACAGAGGTTGGTAAAGGTTCAATATTTACCATTAAGTTACCATTGACCCTTGCCATTATGCCAAGTTTATTAATTTCATTAGCTAAACATAATTATGCAATTCCTCAGGTAAATTTAGTAGAATTAGTTCGCATTTCGCCAGATAAAATTCAAGAGAGCATACAGACTATAGGTGAAGCCGTGATATTGCGCTTAAGAGATGTCTTATTGCCTATATTGCGTTTAAGCGATGTGTTAGGTCTTGAAAGTAGATCTTTTTTCGATCCTGAAACAGGTATCGAACGCCCATGCAGGCGTGATGCCATTGCGGATAGACGTAGTAATGAAAGCGCTAAACAAAAAGCAAAAAATGATGAAAATCGATTGTCTACTGATAGACGTAGTATTATAAATAGTTCTATGAATATTGTAGTGGTAAACCAGGGTGGTTTTCACTATGGCTTAATTGTGGATGATTTTTTAGATTCTGAAGAAATAGTTGTGAAGCCACTTGGTAAACATTTGCAAGATTGTAAATGTTATGCTGGAGCTACTATTCAAGGAGATGGTTCTGTGGCATTGATTTTGGATGTGGTTGGCATTTCTGATCATATGAATCTTGGTGCATTGCAAGACGCCAACTCTAATGTGGATGAGGTAGTTGATGATTCATTAGAAGAAGATCATAGTTTATTGTTGGTTAAAAATCATAAAGATGAACAGTTTGCCGTACCTTTATCGTTAATAGAGCGAATAGAAAAGATTAAAAATGAAGATATTGTCGAAGCAGGTGGCAGATCATCTATTCAGTACCGTGGTGGGTCATTGGCATTATTTTCTATTGAAGAAGTTGCGCAGGTTAAACCACGCAGTACTGATGGTGATATTTATGTATTAGTATTTGAAGTTGCTAAACGTGAAGTTGGTGTATTGGTTTCTGATGTTGTTGATGTTTTGGATTATAAAGGCGAAATTGACGAAAGTACTTTCTCGCAAAAATGCATATTTGGTTCTGGTATTATGAATAATGTAACTACATTATTGTTGGATTTACAGGGAATTATTCAAGAAAGTTGTCCAGAATGGTTTGTTAAACTTGATGCTAAAACATCAGAATCTATCGATGGTTCTAACGGAAAAACAACACGTAGTAAGAAGATTTTAGTAGTTGACGATTCAAAGTTCTATCGCAATCAGATATCTCGTTTTATAACAGAGACAGGTTGTGAGGTTGTAACAGCAGAAGATGGAGCACAGGCATTAGAGCTAGTTGAAAATTCTTTAGATGATCCTTTTGGAGTGGTTTTTACAGATATTGAAATGCCTGTAATGGACGGGTTAGAGTTTACACGTAAAGTAAGGGCTAATCCTCACTTTAGTGATTTGCCGATGGTAGCTATTACTTCTGTGGCTGGTTCTACAGGAGAGAAAGCTGGTTTTGAGGCCGGTGTAGATAGGTATTTAATTAAATTAGACAAAAATAGTATAGTTGAAGCTTTAGAAAACTATGTGTTTTAAGGGGGATAAGATGCAAGTAAGTGATATAAATGAATTAACAGTATTTTTGCTAGGTGATGTGCATTATGGAATCCCAGTACGTCAGGTGAAGGAGATTAATCAAAACTTTAATATCACGCCTGTACCTGGAGCTCCTGATTATGTACGTGGTGCTGTTAATTTGCGTGGACAAATAGTTACAGTGATTGATTTACGTATGCGATTTGGTTTACAATCATCTGAAATTACAAATATCACTCGAAATATTGTTGTTAGTTTCGAAGATGAACAGGTAGGGTTGTTAGTGGATAGTGTTGAAGATATTACAGAAGTAGATCAAGGGCGTTTTCAACCTCCTCCTGCAAATTTAGGTGGTATTCACCGAAATTTCTTTTTATCAGCTTATAAGCGAGAAGAGGATTTGATTTCTGTATTAGATATTAATGAAGTGTTGCAAGTGGAAGAATCTTAATATTATAAAGGAATATATGGAACAACCTAAAATAAAGGTTTTGGTAGTAGATGATTCTGCGATTTATCGTAAGATTATTACTGCTTGTTTAGAAAAAATGCCAGGTGTTAGCGTAGTTGGTACAGCTCCAAATGGTCGTTTGGCATTGATTAAAGCAAAGTCATTACAACCAGATTTAATAACTTTAGATGTTGAGATGCCGGATATTGATGGTGTACAAACGTTAAAAGAGTTACAAAAGAGTGGTTTTAATATTCCTGTGATTATGATTAGTGCGCATACTAAGGAAGGAGCCGCTGTTACTATTGAAGCATTGGAGTTAGGTGCATACCATTTTGTTACTAAACCAGATGGTATGGATTTGCAAAAAAATATTCATTATTTAACAGAAAGTTTTAAAGATTTAATTGCTCAACTTCCGCGTCAACAATTGTTGCAGACATTAAAGCGTTCTGCATCTAAACCATCTTTGACAAGTGTAAAACCAACTTCAACATTTGCATCTAAACCATCTGTTGTTGCTAGCAAATCTAATACTGTATGTAAGACAGGCGTTGCTTTGCCACGTAATAAAAGTGTATTGGTGATAGGTGTCTCTACTGGGGGGCCTAATGCTTTAGCGGAAATTATCCCAAAATTGCCATCTACTTTAAAAGTTCCAGTATTGATTGTACAGCATATGCCAGCAGCTTTTACATCAGTTTTAGCTGAATCTTTGGATAAAAAATCACCTTTGAGTGTAGTAGAGGCTAAACATGGCGAGCTTATTCAACGGGGTAAGGTATATATCGCTCCTGGTGGTAAACAGATGAGGTTGAAAGGCAGTGCAAGTGCTGCGACTATCGATATTACTGATGATGCGCCAGTTAAGCATTGTAAACCATCTGTTGATTATTTATTTTCAACGGTTGCAGATGTTTTTGGGTCTTCAACTTTGGCTGTCATTTTAACTGGTATGGGTGATGATGGTACAGAAGGCTGTAGGCAGTTAAAAAATAAAAATGCGTTTGTATTTGTACAAAGTGGTGATACTTGTGTTGTAAATGGTATGCCCAAAGCCGCAATAGATGCTGGAGTAGTTGATACGGTTTTGCCTTTATCTGAAATTGCTCCAGCTTTAGCATCGGTGTTCTAATGGCAGAATTTGATATAATTCGTGAATATGTACATAAAGTCAGTGGTATTACTTTAGATTCGTCTAAAGATTATTTAATTCATGCCAAATTTGATCCTATTGTTAAAAAAATTGGTTGCGCGCATATTGATGATATTGTGGCTAAGGCTAAGGCGGATGCGACAGGGGCTATTACAGAAATGATAGTAGATGCTATTACTACTAATGAAACTTTTTTCTTTCGTGAGCCCCAGACATTTAAGTTGTTTGAGTTTAAACTTTTGCCTGATGCTATGGATCGTAGTGGTAATGCCATTGGTGGAGTGCGTATTTGGTGTGCAGCGTGTTCGACAGGTCAAGAACCTTATACAATAGCTATGGTTATGGAAGAGCTATTTTATGGAGATCCTCCATGTCCCATTCAAATTTATGCTACCGATATTTGTGATGAGGCTATAGCTAAAGCATCATCTGGTTTATATACACAATTTGAAATTGGTCGCGGGCTAGATGCACAAAGAGTGCAAAAGTATTTTGATAAAGAAGGCAATCAATATCGCATTAAAGATCATATTCGCTCTAAGGTGAAATTTGGTAAGGGTAATTTGTTTGATTTTAATTCTGCTCCGGCAAAAGGTTTTGATATTATATTTTTGCGTAATGTAATGATATATTTTGATTCTAACGATAAAAAAACATTATATTCAATAATAGCATCTCATTTGCGTCCAGGAGGAGTGTTGGTTGTGGGTTCTTCTGAAATGGTAGAGCCATACACAGATTGTTTCGAAAAAAACAACAAGCATTTTAATGCCACTTATTACGAAAAAAAACAATAAAATATTAAGTTGTTATATTATATACCTAATATTTTATTGTGCTTATATCATAAATGTTTTCATAATAAAAAGTGGCGATATCTTTTAAGTTAATTTGAGCTAATTGACTTTGTTGTTTTAAGTTTTGTATTGGATGTCTCAATACGGAAATAAATTTATGCGATGCTTCTGTGAGTTGTTTTTGTTGTGTTAGGTGTAAAATGTTATGTTTTTCACGTTCAAATACGCGTTTAACTCTGTTTGTTGCCTCTAAACTTTTTTGTGGCATATCTATGCCTTGGCAGAATTGTAATAAGGATATTAATTCTTCAAGACGGTTTTCTTTGATTTCGTTTTCAATAAAGTTTAATAATTTTAAAAAGTTTTTAAATTCTAAGGTTTTATTTTGTAAGGCTATTTTAACGGTTTTTGACAGATAACTATTTTTTAGCCATAACAATATAGCTGTTTCAATTTTATGAAATATTTGAGATTTTTTTAATGTATTTTCTTGGCTAGGCTGTAAATCTATGCCAACTTCAAAGCATTTATATAATGATGCGTTTAATTTTATTTGTTCTGATAATATAAAAATATTGGTTAAGGTATTTTTGTCTGGAGCACAAATATAAGCAATAATTTGTTGGCTTAATTTTAAAATATTATTTTTAAAAGATGTACAATTATTTTTTTTGCATTGTTCAATGCTAATTGTAATATCACGCATAGCGTCGGCGTCAATACCGTCATGTTGTACTATAAATAATGCTAGATTACAAATGCGATTTAATTGTTCTTCATTCATTTGTACTTAAAGTTTTTAAAATATATTGAACAATATCTTTTGGGTTGGCTAAAGCGCCTATGCCCATATCGCCACAAGCGAGCTGTTTTTTAATTGGCTCAATAATATGGGATTGTTTTTTGAGCTTATTTATATTGGCAATGGTTTGTTGGTGTTGCCACATACGGGTATTCATAGCTGGCGCAAAAAATACAGGTTTATCCTGCATACATAAATAAGTGGTGGATATAATATCATCTGCAATACCGTGGGCACATTTGGCAATGATATTTGCTGTAGCAGGAGCAATTACAAACGCAGATGCCCATGGGGCTAATTCAACATGTTCAATCGAGCAATTATCGCTAAAGGTGTTGGTTATAACGGGATGACTTGATAGTGTTCTTAGAGTTAAAGGGGTTATAAATTCCGCACCTGCTTGGGATAATAAAACTCTGACATTATAATTATTATATTTAAATGTTTGAATGATATCACAGGCTTTATAAGCAGCGATTGATCCTGTTATAGCAAGCACTATATTTTTTTGCATAATAATTACAATAGAATAAACGGTTGTTAATTTCCAGTTTTTTTTATAATATTATAAAGGTATCGAGTTGTACGTAGTACGTATGTTGTTTAGTATGTAATTTATGTAATATGTGCCGATTGTTTGTTATTATATTGTAGTGCGTTAAAATCTTAATAAATCTATGAAAATATAAATATTTTGTTTATCTTTTGGTTTGCTTTTGTAATATTATCATTTATTTACAATATGTTATAAAAATAAGGAAAAGTAATGAAAATAACTGCTGTTAATTTTTCTGGGCCTCAGTTGAATATTATCAACAATACGTTAGCTCAGATAGATTCAGCATCTGTAAATCCTGTGCCTATTACCAGTGCTCAAGAATCAGTTGGCTTAGAAGATGTGATTATTTTCTATTGGGATGGGGATAGTAATATGGGTTTAACTCATATTAAGGAAATGCGAGAAGCCTTGAGCTTTAAAGATGTGCCGTTAATATTAGTTTGTGAAAAAAAACCAGACTTTATTGATAAAGCGATGACTTCTGGTGCTAGTAAGTATTTGACTATTCCTTTGGATGCAGAATTATTAAAAAAGACAGTAGAGAATGCAGTTAAACCTGTTGGATCTATTGCTAATGGTGTTAATGTAGAATTTGTTAATCCT
The DNA here is from genome assembly GCA_027063065.1 of Planctomycetota bacterium. Lineage (GTDB taxonomy): Bacteria > Planctomycetota > JAMOSO01 > JAMOSO01 > JAMOSO01 > JAMOSO01. The sequence continues at coordinate 36,344 of JAMOSO010000048.1, forward strand.
TTTATTCAATCAACAGTAGATGTGTTACAAACTATGGCACAGGCTAAATCGGTTAGTCGAAAAGCTTTATATCTTAAAAAAGATTATAATATGTTTGGTGATATTTCTGGAGTTATGGGTTTAAGTGGCAAGGCTGTTGGATCTGTAGTTGTTACATTACCAGAAAATCTAGCTGCTAAATTAGTGGCTAGTATGTTAGGTATGGATGCTAATGGTTTAGCTAAAGAAGAAATTCATGATGGTGTTGGTGAATTAATTAATATGATTTCTGGTAAGGCTAAGGCAGAGTTAGCTAATACTGATTATCAATTTGTAATATCCCTGCCAACTATAGTAGCTGGCCATGGGCATGAAATAGTTCACAAGACAGGCACGCCTTGTATTGTAATTATAATGGAAGCTGACGGACAGGAATTTGCATTGCAAATATCTTTAGCAGCTGATAAATCTTAGATGAGTTGGGAGAAAATATGAAAATTTTAGTAGTAGATGATTCCTCGACCATGCGTCGTATTATTACCAATACTTTGACAAACTTAGGTCATGAAGGTGTGGTACAGGCTGTTGATGGTCAGGATGCTTTAGTCAAGGTTGAAGAAAACCCAGATATTGAGTTTGTGTTTTCTGATTGGAATATGCCTAATATGAATGGCTTAGAATTTTTAAAGAAATTTAGAGAGAAAAACAAAACAGTTCCTTTTGTAATGGTTACTACAGAGTCCGAAAAAGAATCAGTAGTAGAAGCAATTAAAAGTGGGGCATCAAATTATGTGGTGAAGCCATTTACTCCTGATGTATTGAAGGATAAAATGGATGCCGTGATGAAAAAATAATTTAAACTATGAAACAAGATTCTGAAATAAGGGTTTTGGTTGTCGATGATATGGAAAGTATCCATATATCATTTGAATCCATTTTATCCTCATCTCAGAATCTTAATAGTTTAGACTTGTTGGTAGAGTCAATTGTAGAAGAAAGTACACGGCGAGTTACACCACTTAGTTTAAACTGTAATATTACGTCGGCTTATCAAGGTTATGAGGCGGTTGATATGCTGAGAGAGGATTTAAAGCAGGGACGCAGATTTGATTTAGCTTTTGTTGATATGCGTATGTCGCCTGGTATTAATGGGCTTGATACCATTAAGTTATTGTGGCAATTAGATCCTGACTTAGAAATAGTTCTTTGTACAGCATATAGTGATTATTCTATTCAAGAAATTCATCAAAAATTAGGATCGGTCGATAATGTTATATTTCTTAAAAAACCGTTTGATACTATTGAGATAGAGCATATTGTATTGAGCTTAAGTAAAAAACGTGCTTTAAAGCTAGAGGTACAAGCGCAGTTACATCAATTACAAACAGCAAATGAGCAGTTATTAAAAAGTAATAAGAAAATTAAACAATCTCAAGAAAAGGCCATTGGATTGGAGCGACAATTAGCGCAGTCTCAGAAAATGGAAATGGTTGGGACATTGGCAGGTGGTTTAGCACATGATTTTAATAATGTACTAGCAGGAATTACCGGTACAGTTCAGCTAATACAGATGAAATGTAAAAAAGCTGGTGTTAAAATAGCAGACGATCCATATTTATCTTATTTAGATGTTATTGATGAGTGTACTGATCGGGCTAGGGGTTTGGTTTCTAATTTGTTAAGTTTTGCTCGCAAATATGATTATGATTTAAAAATATTTGATTTGCGTGAATCAATTAAAGGTGTTGTGAAAATTATATTAAATTCTTTTGATAAGATGATTGATATAGAGATGCACTTGCCGACACACCCTTTATACGTACGTGCAGATTCTAATATTATGGAACAGGTGTTGTTAAATTTATGCGTTAATGCTCGTGATGCTATTGGTGATCAAGGTGGTAATATTGTTATAACAGCAGAAAATTTTGAAGCGGGTTTGGATTTTATCAAAGAACATCCAGAGGCTACGGAGGGTTATTATCATAAGCTTTCTGTGCGTGATTCTGGTTTTGGTATTTCTAAAGAAATTATTAGTCGTATTTTTGATCCTTTTTTTACTACTAAGGCAGTTGGCAAAGGCACGGGATTGGGTTTAGCTATGTGTTATCAAAACATAAAACAGCTAGGTGGTTTTATGAAAGTTTATTCTGAAATAGGTATAGGTTCTGTATTTAATATTTATTTGCCTGCAGAAGAAGCGATGCATGAGCCAGCCACTATTGTCAAGACGGATATACCTATGGGAAGTGGCACGATTTTGGTTGTGGATGATGAAACAGTAATGCGTACGATTGCTAAAGGTCTATTAGAGGAATCAGGATATAATGTTATTTTAGCACATGATGGATTTGACTGCTTGGATGCTTATGTAAAGCATAGAGATGAGATTGATTTAATTTTATTGGATATGGTAATGCCGCGTTTGAACGGTCGCGACACTTATGAGCGTCTACAAGAAATAGGCGCACAAGAACCTATTGTTTTATGTTCTGGCTTTGCAGGTGATAGATATGTGGAATTAATTTCTAGGCCTAATATTCGTCATTTTATTCAGAAACCTTACTCCGCTTATGAGTTGATAACTCTTATTTTTAATATTTTGGCAGAAACAGAAGGCTTGTTGCGCTGTAGGCCTAATTATGTTTTATTAGCAGAAGATGATGATGACAATAGGGTAATGTTAAAAAAACAATTAGAAATCTTAGGTTATAGAGTGGACGTTTGCTGTAATGGTGAAGAGGCTTGGCAGAAATTTGTCCAAACAGATAATACGTATGATATTGTTGTTACTGATATTTGTATGCCTATTATGGATGGCTTAGAGTTGGTTAAGCGTATCAGGGATAGTGGAAGTAATGTTGGGATTTTAATGATTTCTGCTAGAAATGATCGTGAATTAATTAAAGATGCTTTGCGATTAAAGGTTGATGAGTTTGTGGACAAGCCAATTGCCAAAAAAGATTTAAGGTTTGCTTTAGAGCGGGTTGTTGCTAAGTGGAAATCTTAATAGTTGATGATGATGCTGTAATTTTAGAAGTCATGTCAATGGCTTTAGGTGAAGAAGGGCATACTGTTTGCACTTGTTTATCTGGTGAAGAGGCATTAACTATTTTGAGTTCTGCCAGTTTCCCCATGGTTATTACTGATATTAATATGCCTGGTATGACAGGTTTAGAGTTAATAAAGCAGATATGTTCTAATTTTAAAGTGCGTAATTGTGATATTGTTGTGTGTACTGCATCTGGGGATATTGATACGGCTATTGCTGCTATGCGAGTTGGCGCATTTGATTATATTCAAAAACCAATTAATATTTCAGAATTGGTCTTGGCTGTTGAGCGTGTGCGTAAGCATCAAGATTTGGTTACAGAAAATCAGGAGCTAACCCATAATTTTGAGCAAGTTGTTCAAGCATCGGTAGCTCCATTACAGACAGAGATTGCCAGTTTAAAGTCCAGAGTTTCTAGTATTAATGGCCTCAGTACTTTTTGTGCAGAATCTAAAGCTATGCAACAGATATATCGCGATTGTATGATGTATCATCATAATCCAGAGTCTCCAGTGATTATCGAAGGAGAAACAGGTACGGGTAAGGAAGTCATCGCTAAATTAATACATTATGGCGACTCGGTTGAATCGGCTCCGCTGATAGATATAAATTGTGCAGCTATATCTAAGGAATTATTTGAAGCAGAATTATTTGGTTATGAAGCAGGTGCGTTTACTGGTGCAAAGGCTAAAGGTGAGCGAGGTAAAATTAATTTAGCTGCAAACGGTTCTTTGTTTTTAGATGAAATTGGTGATATGCCAATAGAGTTGCAGCCTAAGCTGTTGCGTGTGTTACAGGAAAGGATTTATTTTCCTGTCGGTGGTTTAAAGCATCAGCAGGTCAATTGTAGGTTAATTTGCGCTACAAATTTAAATTTAGAAGCAGAGATAATCAAAAAGACTTTTCGTGAAGATTTATATTATAGATTAAATGTTGGTAGGGTTTATATTCCTCCATTGCGAGAAAGACGAGAAGATATTTTACCGCTTGGTGAAATTTTTTTAAGGCGTGAGTCTATAAAAAAGAAAAAATCTTTTGAGCGCATAAGTGTTGATGCTGCTCGTTTATTTATTAAATATGATTGGCCGGGCAATGTTAGGCAATTAGAAAATGCTATAGAAAGGGCTGTTTTGGCTTTTGACGGTAAAGAATTGCTTCCCGAGCATTTGTGGTTTATTGATTGGGGGCAAGGTAAAGTAAAGAGTTGTGATGAAAATAATTTGCCATATATTCATATGCCTGAAGATCATCTTAACTTGGAGGGTTTGATTGATAAGCTTGTGGTTCAAAGTTTAGAAAAATATTCGGGTAATAAAACAAAGGCGGCTAATTATTTGGGTATTAGCCGTTTTGCATTGCACAGAAGGCTTAAGAGCTTAACAGGTATAATTAAACATTAAAAACAAGAGCGTAATCGCACAGATTAATATATTATAGTGCGAAATAGCACGTTCATATAAATCCCTTAGATATCTACACTTAACATTGGTTGTGTTATTTTTTATATTATCGCGTGCATATTCGCACGGCATCCAAAGATTGTAATTTAATAGATTTATATTATTTTTAGCTGTAAGTTGTTGTGTATTTGTATGTTAGACGTATTAGCCGGTTTATTGTGGTCGTTGGCACATTAATAGCTTTATGTATTAAAGTAAATAGGGGTGGGAAAAAGTGAGGGAGTGGTTAGGGGTAAATGGTAGGGGCGGGAGAGGTTAGTGTGGGGTAGTCTTCCTTGGGGAAGAAGGCGTACGGCCGAGGCACGGAGGGCTGAGGTCACAAGAAGAGATGCGTATCTGAGGGGGCGCAGCTCTTTTTTTTTTGTAAAAATCTTTTTTTCATTAAATTTCCTTTATATATCGAACAAATGAAGTATGCTAATATGTATATTCATTTACATTGGTCATGTGGGGGAACGTGAAAGAAATTAAAATAATTACCAATGATTCTTGGCTCGAATCACACAGAGGCGCTATTGAAGGGCGTTTAAACCATTATCAATATTTGAGTAAGCAATTGCCGGGTTCAAATCAAACTTTGGCAGATTATGCGCAAGGATATTTATATTATGGTTTACATAAACAACAAGATTGTTGGGTACTGCGTGAATGGGCTCCTAATGCGACCGAAATTTTTTTGATAGGCGATTGTAATAGTTGGTCTAAATCTGATGATTATGCTTTTAAGCGCATTAATCAAGCAGGGGATTGGGAATTGCATCTACCGTTAGATAAATTAACTCATTATGCAGAATATCGTTTACATATTTTTTGGGCGGAAGGCAATGGCGAACGTTTACCAGCCTATGTTAATAGGGTAGTGCAAAACCCGGAAACACATGGGTTTAATGCTCAAGTTTGGAGTCCTCCAAAACAATTTGTATGGCAAAATAATGCTCCTCTACGCCCGCGGGAACTGACCGTATACGAAGCGCATATTGGTATGGCATTAGAAGAAGGTAGGGTTGGTAGTTACATAGAATTTGCTAACTATATTTTACCTAAGATTGTTGAAGCAGGATATAACACTGTTCAACTTATGGCTATTATGGAACATCCATATTATGGTTCATTTGGCTATCAGGTGTCTAATTTCTTTGCCCCATCTTCACGTTTTGGAACTCCAGATGAATTAAAATATTTGGTTGATACAGCGCATGGTTTAGGTCTGAATGTCATTATGGATTTGGTACATTCTCATTGTGTAAAAAATGCAGTTGAAGGTATTGCTTTGCAAGATGGTACAGATTATCAATATTTTCATGGTGGCGATAAGGGCTTGCACCCCGCTTGGGATAGTCGTTGTTTTAATTATGCTAAATATGAGGTGATTCATTTTTTATTATCTAATTGTCGCTATTGGTTAGAAGAATTTAAATTTGATGGTTACCGTTTTGATGGTGTTACCAGTATGTTGTATCACGATCATGGTTTGGGTAAATCCTTTACATCTTATGCTGATTATTATGGGGATAATTGTGATAATGACGCTATCGCTTATTTGTCCTTGGCCAATAATGTAATTCATAGTGTTAAACCTAACGCCATTACTATTGCCGAAGATATGAGTGGTATGCCCGGTATTGGTTTACCGTGCGATGATGGTGGTTTAGGTTTTGATTATCGTCTATGTATGGGTTTACCAGATATGTGGATTAAACTTTTAAAAGAAGTGCGTGATGAAGATTGGGATATGGGGCAGATTTGGCATGAGTTAATCAATAGACGTATGGGTGAAAATTCTATTGCGTATGCAGAGAGTCACGATCAAGCTTTGGTGGGAGATAAGACGCTTATTTTTAGGCTGATTGATGCAGAAATGTACACGTCTATGAATAAAGATTCTAGGTCTGTAGTAGTCGATAGAGGGATAGCTATTCATAAATTATTGCGTTTAATTACTTTTACTGCAGGTGGTGAAGGCTATTTAAACTTTATGGGTAATGAATTTGGTCATCCAGAATGGATTGATTTTCCACGTGAAGGTAATAATTGGAGTTATCATTACGCTAGACGTCAATGGTCCTTGGCAGATGCAGATTATTTGCGTTATAAAGGCTTGGCAGAATTTGACAAACAGATGCTTGGTGCTTGTACGTCTGTGTTAAGCTGTACGGATACTACTTTGATTTTAGAGCATATTGCTAATCAGATTATAAGTTTTAAACGTGGTGAATTTGTGTTTGTGTTTAATTTTAATGGTACACAATCTTTTGAAAATTTTGCTTTGCCAATTGGTGGCGAGTTTGAGTTGATTTTTTGTACTGATGAATTGCGTTTTGGCGGACATGGTAGAGTTGAATTGCCACAGTATTTTGGCACAATAAGTGGTACAGAAATATTATTATATTTGCCCACACGTTCGGCATTGGTTTTAAAAGAAAAAAATAAATAATATAAGAATTTTAAATATAAAGGAGTACAATATGGCAAAAGTAGTTAAAAAAGCCGTAACAAAAACCGCAAAGAAAGCGGCTAAGAAAGTAGCAAAAAAAGAAGTTAAGAAAGTGGCAAAAAAAGTAGCAAAAACCCCTGTAAAAAAAGTGACTAAAAAAGCTACTGCAACAAAAAAAGTAACGACAGCTAAAAAGGTTGTTGCAAAAAAATCAGTTGCAAAAAAACCAGCCTTGCCAAAGGCTTTATTAACTACATGGTTAAAGGGTCGCGATGGTTGGAATGATTTAGATTGGTGGCAGTTACTTGAATATTTACGCGCTGAAGGCCATTCTTTTTACGCAGATGTTCAAGAAGGGCGTGAGGCTGTATCTGCCTTTTTAAAAGAAAAATCAACTTCAAGTGTTAAATTGCCTAAAAGATTGTTAAATGCTTGGTTAAAAGGTCGCACAAGTTGGAATCATGATGATTGGTTGGGCTTGTTAAAAGAGCTTGAAGAAGCAGGGCATAAAAAATTAGTTCATTCTTCTAAAAGTTTATTAGCCATTGGTCATTATTTAGAATCAAACGTAGGTTAATTATGTGTGAAGGGTCAATCAAAGGAGATATTAATTTAAATAGTCATTTAGAATTAGAATGGCTTGAAACCAACGGCTTAGGTGCCTATGCTAGCTCGACACCAACTACGTGTCATACGCGCAAATACCATGGTTTATTAGTAAGCTCCCTGCCAAATTTAGAAGGTCGTTATGTATTGTTGTCGGAAATGCCAACGGCAGTTATTTTTGACGATGAGATTGTTGAACTTTCTACTAATCGTTATAGCGATGTGTTTCATCCAGCAGGTTACTCTTTGATTGACTCTTTTGATTTTGAGCCGTGCCCAACAACAAAGTGGAAAGTTGGGCGAGCAGAAATCACTCGTAGTATTTTAATGGTTCGCGGAGAAAATGCCGTTTATATGCGTTATTCTTTAAAGGGGCAAAAAAATGTACAGTTGTCTATGCGTCCCCTGTTAAGTTATCGCAATTCTCATGTATTAACTTTTGAAAATATGGATTTAAAATCACAGGCTTATGATATAGGTAAAAGTGTATCATTTAGTCCATACGAAGGTATGCCGTCTTTGCATTTTCAATCTTCGTGTCCATTAGAATTTAAACCAGCACCTTTTTGGGAGCACGGCGTTAAATATTTATGGGAAGAAAGACGAGGTTTTGACAACTGTGAAGATCGCTTTTGTCCCGGTGTTTTTAACTATAACTTAAGCAGTAAAAATGATTTAATCATTAGAGTTGCAATTGATACTTTAGAAGATGAAACACAAATAATTAATAATTATAATCAAGAATTATCTCGTAGAACTAAGCGCGCTCAAAAGTGTAAAACTTCATCCAAATCTTTAAGCTTGTTAAAACGTAAGTCCGAAGACTTTTGTATTATTAATGCCAATAACGAAGCGTCTGTAGTAGCTGGTTACCCATGGTTTGGAGAATGGGGTCGCGATACAATGATAGCTTTGCCAGGCTTAACTTTTTTTGCCGATAATGCTCAGCATGGTATTGATGTTTTAAAAGCGTACGCTTCTCATGTAGTCGATGGTTTATTACCTAACACTTTGGGCGGGTTGCAGGGGTTTGAGTCTTATAATTCTGTTGATGCTTCTTTGTGGTATTTTTGGGCTGTACAGCAAATGGTTAAACACCATGGTATTAATGCTGTTGATATACAATTATTTAATATTTTAGAATCAATTATTACCGCATATTTTGAGGGTCGCGTACCTGTAGCGCATATTATTTCTGGTGGTTTATTAAGCGCTGGTACTGAAAGCTCTCAGTTGACTTGGATGGACGCTACTGCTTGGGGGCGTCCTGTTACGCCTCGTCACGGTTGCGCGGTTGAAATTAATGCATTGTGGTATAATGCTTTATGTTTTTATGATGAATTATGTGCCGTATTTAATAAAGAATGTTTAGATGATGCTCGCGAGGCTATTATTAGCTTTCCAGAAACTTTTATCAAACGTTTTTGGTTGCAAGATAAAGGATTTTTAGCTGATGTAGTGGGTAAATGGGGCATAGACCCATCTTTGCGACCCAATCAAATTTTTGCTGTGTCATTGCCTTATTCTGCATTAGATGATAAGTGTGCACGTGCGGTTGTGAATGCCGTTAATGATTCTTTGGTAACGCCATTTGGCATACGTACTTTAGCACCAGATGCTCCACATTATTGTTCTCGTTATGCAGGTAATGGTGATGAACGTGATAGCACTTATCATCAAGGAACGGTTTGGCCATGGCCAATGGGGCATTTTATTGAAGCAGAATTAAAAGTAAGCCATAACATAAAAGAAACGGCGATTAATCGTTTAGAGGCTTTAAAGCCCTTACTTAACGAGCATCTTTATCAAGCTGGATGGGGTGGTATTTCTGAGATTTTTGACGGTTCTGAACCTCACACCCCACAAGGGTGTATTTCTCAAGCATGGTCTGTATCTGAGATTATCAGAGCTTGTACGTTGCTTGAGAGGGCAAGGAAATAAAAATGCGTATCCTAATGTTAGGCTGGGAATTTCCGCCTTACATTAGTGGTGGCTTAGGTACAGCTTGTCAGGGCATAGCTAAAGGATTAATCGAAGAACATATTGCGATTACTTTAGTTTTGCCTCAAGTGCCAGATGCCGGTTTAGGTGGTATTGAATTTTTATCAGCAGAAGATGTTGCTCCTCTTAGTGTTGCAGAATCTAAGATTAAAGAAAAATTATATTCGGGTTTTGAAGATTTAATTACGGTTGAATCTTGTATAAATCCTTATTTTGATGAAGAAGAATATCAATTTCAAAAAGCAAGGGTTATGCAGTTGTCGCAACAACAGCAACGACAGGAATACGATAGGGGAAAGATTTACCTTGAAGGGCAATATGGTGATAACTTATTAGCAGAGGTAAGTCGTTTTGCCCGTGTAGGTACTAGGTTAGGTTTAAGGGGTAAATATGATATTATTTATGCCCATGATTGGATGACAATGTTAGCGGGTGTCGAGGCGGCTAATCAAAGCGCTACCCCATTAGTTTTGCATATTCATTCTACTGAGTATGACAGAAATAGCACCAATCCAAATCAACAAATTATAGATATTGAAAAATTTGCTATGCAAAAAGCCGATATGCTAGTTACTGTGTCTAATCGCAGTAAAGATGTTTTAATTAATCATTATGCGATTAAGCCTAAAAAAATCTCAGTGGTATATAATGCTCTTACTCAAGTGAAAATAGATAATACATTATTAGATGATTCACATAAGTTTAAAGAAAAGTTGATATTATTTATGGGGCGCATTACCGAGCAAAAAGGGCCAGAGTTTTTTATTAAAGCGGCTAAAAAAGTTTTACAGCACAATAGTAATTTGCGTTTTATTATGGCCGGATGTGGCGATCAATTGCCTAAAATGATTGAATTAGTAGCCACTGAACGCATGGAGCGACATTTTCATTTTACTGGTTTTTTACGCGGTGAGGAAGTTCATAAAATCTTTAATTTATGTGATTTGTTTGTGATGCCTTCAGTTAGCGAGCCATTTGGTTTAGTGCCTTTAGAGGCTATGGGATATGGATTACCGACTATTATTTCTAAGCAATCAGGTGTTGCCGAGATTTTATCCAACGCTATAAAGGTGGATTTTTGGGATACTGATGCAATATCACAATCTATACTTAGTGCATTAGATAATGATGAGTTAGGTGAAAAATCCGCTGATGAAGTTAAAAATTTAAGTTGGGGTTCGCCAGCTAAACAATTAAAAAACATTTTTGAAACTCTTGTTAAGCGTTTTTAAAAGATGAAACATTTAAATTTCTATTTTCAGTTACATCAACCATATAGATTGTGCCCGAGTTATAATTTTTTTGCAATGGGTAAAAATCATGATTATTTTGATGATAGTTTAAATAAAATGATTATGCAAAGGGTGGCGCAAAAGTGTTATCTACCAGCTAATGATATGATGTTGCAGTTAATTAAAAATTACGATCTGCATATTAGTTTCTCTTGTAGTGGTGTTTTTTTAGAGCAATGTCAAAAATGGTCTCCAGAGGTGATAGAATCATTTAATAAATTATATGCGACAGGTAATGTGGAGTTTTTGTCAGAGACTTATTATCATTCTTTATCTTCTGTTTTTTCTAATCAGGAATTTGGTGAGCAGATAGATTTACATGCAAAGTTACTAAAAAAATTATTTAATGCCGAAGCTTCTGTTTTTAGAAATACGGAATTAATCTATAATGATATTATCGCACAGGAAATTCAAAAGCGTGGCTATACTGGTATTTTAACAGAAGGCGCTGATAAAATTTTGGCATGGCGTAGTCCTAATAGACTTTATCAACCACAAACTTGTGACAATTTGGCTTTATTACTTAAAAATTATGACTTATCTGACGATATAGCTTTTAGATTTATACAAAATGGCCAACCTTTGCGATTAGATGACTATATCGCTAAGTTAAATAATGGTTTTTTGGATGGAAATCTAATTAATATTTTTATGGATTATGAAACATTTGGAGAGCATCAAAGTAAAGAGACAGGCATCTTTGATTTTTTTATAAATTTAATTAAAAATTTACAAAATAAAAAGATTCAGACATTAACAACTAGCCAAGTGATTAAACATCACAATATCGTTGCTAAGTTACAAGTGTTAGACGCTATATCATGGGCTGATACAAACCGTGATTTAAGTCCATGGTTGGGCAATTCTTTACAAGATTCTGCAATGCGTTTTGCTTATGAATTGGAAGGGGCAGTTAGACAGTCAAAAGATAAAAAGATTATTGATGATTGGCGTAAACTTTTGATTTCAGATCATTTTTATTATATGTCAACCAAAGATAAAGGCGATGGTGAAGTACATAAGTATTTTTCACCTTTTTCAACACCGCATGATGCTTATGTGGTGTATACAAATGTGTTAAACGATTTAAGTATGCGACTAGAAGCAGAAGGCATATATTTGCCAGATTTACGCTTTGGATGGTCGCAATAATAGGAGTTATATGGCTAAGAAAAAGTTACAAAAACAGTTGGAAGGACAAAAAGATTTACGTTCGCGTCAAGGGCATGATACACAATCATTTATTCATGGTTTTGCGGAACATTTAAAATATTCTTTAGCGGTAGATCCAATGATTGCTTCATCGCATGATCATTATCATGCACTTTGTTTGGCTATTCGCGATAGATTGATTGAGCGTTGGGTTAAAACAAAGCAAGTACATTCAGAAAAAAAAGTAAAAAGAGTTTATTATTTATCTTTTGAATATTTGATGGGACGTGCAATAGGTAATAATACAATTAATTTAAAATTTGAAACATCTGTGCGTCAGGCTTTAGAAGAATTGGGTTATTCTTGGGAAGAATTACGTGATTTAGAAGTTGATGAAGGTTTGGGAAATGGTGGCTTAGGGCGTTTAGCAGCTTGTTTTTTAGATTCATTAGCAACTTTAGAAATACCTGCTTTTGGTTATGGCTTGCGTTATGAGTACGGTTTGTTTCGTCAAGAAATTGAAAATGGTTATCAGGTAGAAAAAGCAGACGACTGGTTATTGCGTGGTAATCCTTGGGAAGTAGAACGCGAAGATATTTCTGTAAAGGTACAATTTGGTGGTCAGGTAACACAGGGGCGTGATGGGCGTAGATATTGGGTAGACACCAGTGATGTAATGGGTGTACCATTTGACACTCCAATAGTCGGTTATGGTGGCAATACTATTAATACATTGAGGTTGTGGAGTGGTAAAAGTGTTAGCCGTTTAGATTTTCAACAATTTAATAGTGGTCACTATCGTGAAGCCGCTTGTCCCGAAGTAGACGCTAAAACATTAACTCAAGTTTTATATCCAAATGATAGTCATCCAGCAGGTCATGAGTTGCGTTTTAAACAACAATACTTTTTTGTTGCCTGTTCCTTACATGATGCTTTACGTAGATTTAAATTAAAAAATTTACCGTTGACTGATATTCCAAATTTAATTGCAATGCAATTAAACGATACTCACCCCGCTTTGGCAATTCCAGAGTTAATGCGTATTTTAGTAGATGAAGAATTTATGAGTTGGGAAGATGCTTGGGATATTTGTGTACGTACCTTTGCATATACCAATCATACTTTAATGCCAGAAGCATTAGAGACTTGGCCTGTTAGTATGTTTGAACGTATTTTACCAAGGCATATGGAAATCATCTATGAGATTAACCATCGCTTTATGCAAGAGGTCTCTAATGCGTTTTCAAGCGATAGAGGCAAAATGGAACGAATGAGTATCATACAAGAAGGTGATGAAAAAATGGTGCGTATGGCTCATCTTTCTATTATAGGTTCGCATTCAACTAATGGTGTAGCAGCTTTGCATTCTAAATTAGTTAAAGAAGAATTAGTGCCAGATTTTTATGAAATGTTTCCAGAGCGTTTTAATAATAAAACAAATGGTGTAACGCAACGCCGTTGGTTGTTAAAAGCTAATCCTCCTTTGGCAAAATTAATCACAGAAAATATAGGTGATAATTGGATAATTCATCTTACGGATTTAAAACAATTAGAGCCATTGGCCGATGATCCTAAATTTCGCAGACAATTTCGAGAAGTTAAACGCAAAGCTAAACAGCGTTTAAGTAAGTATTGTAAAAAACATTTTGGTTATGAATTAAATTTGGATTCCATTTTTGACGTGCAAGTTAAAAGATTGCATGAATATAAACGTCAATTATTAAATGCGTTACATATTGTTATGTTGTATAATCGTGTTCGCAAAGGCGAAGAAATTGTACCACGTACTTTTATTTTTGGTGCAAAAGCTGCACCTGGTTACGATTCGGCAAAATTAATTATTAAATTTATTAATAATTTAAGCTTTGTAATTAATAACGATCCACGTGTTCGTGATTTAATCAAAATACATTTCTTACCAAATTATAGAGTCTCTATGGCCGAGCATATTTTTCCTGCGTCGGATTTATCTGAGCAAATCTCTACAGCAGGTACAGAAGCTTCAGGTACTGGCAATATGAAATTTATGATTAATGGTGCGTTGACCATAGGCACTTTAGATGGCGCTAATGTAGAGATTGTCGAAGAAGCTGGCATTGAAAATGCGTTTATATTTGGAATGAAAGACGATGAAGTTTTGGATTTAAAACCTCGTTATAATCCTCGTGGTTATTATGAACGAGATCCAGAAATCAGAGAAGCAATTGATTTAATTGCCAATGAACATTTTAATGTAAGTGAACCTGGCATTTTTACTCCGATAGTCGAAAATTTGTTAAATGTCGATTATTATATGTGTCTGGCTGATTTGCGTTCTTATGCTAAGGCGCAAAAGAAAGTCGATGAGGCTTACCGTGATCAGGATAATTGGTCGCGTATGGCTATCTTAAATATGGTTAATTCTGGTAAGTTTTCTTCTGATAGAACTATTCAAGAATATGCCGATGAAATTTGGGATGTAAAAGCAGTGCCAATTGATCACGGCGAATCATTTTCTGAACCTATTGAAGAAGCTCGTTTTAAAGAGTAAAGGATACTATGACCATATCACGTTACCCAATACCACAGTTACAATCGCATTTTTTAAATCAAGGTCCTGCGGGGGTTTTGAAAAGGCATTTTCCTGTGGAAGCAGGCGAATTTTTTAGAGATTTAGTAGGCGCAACTTTAAAATTGGCGGTTGAAACTGAAGGTGATTATCCAGAGGCGCAATTTGTATTACATAGTGATATTGGTTGCGAACAGGATTGGCATGATATGGCCTTAGACAAAAAAGGAAAGCGATTTGAAATAGAAGTACCCTTAACTGCAACGGGTAATTTTAGTTTTAAATTAAAATATTCTTTAGACAATGGTCAAACCTGGTATTGGGATAGAGTTCCCTATACCAGAGTTTTAGTTGATCCAGCGGACACAAATGACATCCGTATGTATACATTAATACCAAGTATTTCTGGTTATATTAAAGATTGGATTAAGCTATTAGACGATATTGCCAATATGCATTTTAATGCTGTGCATCTATTGCCGATTACAGCAATGGCTATTTCAGAAAGTCCGTATGCTGCAGAAAACTTGTTTGATATTGATTGTTCTTATGTTGACCCAGATGATGAGCGTTCTGGTTTAGAACAGTTTGAAGATTTTGTAAAAAGATGCCAAGAACTAAATATAAAACTTTGTGTTGATTTAGTTTTTAATCACGTTGGTATCACAAGCAATATAGTTAAAGAATGTCCTTCTTGGTTGGCAAGTGATAATACTGAAAATGACGGTTTTAAACGCGCTGGGTGTTGGCATAATAACAGTTGGATTACATGGGGTGATTTGGTGCGTGTTAATTATGCACATCCACACGATGAAGTACGTTTGAAAATTTGGGATTATATTAAAGCTTATTGCGCCTTTTGGGGTAATTATGCCAATCAAACAGGCGGGTTAGTGCGTTTTGATAATTTACATTCTTCTAATAATGAATTTGTTACGGAACTTACTAGATTTTTACATAATGAGTTTCCGCAATTAAAAATTTTGGCAGAATTTTTTACCGATGATGATACTATGCTAGAGCAAGTTCCTCGTTGGGGTTTAAATTTGCTTTTGGCTAATTCTTGGGAATATACTTTTACGCCTCAGTTACGTGATTATTTGATGTATTTGCATCGTATGGGCAAGCAATTACGTTATTTTGCACCTATTACAACCCATGATACGGGAGCACCTGCGCAGGAATATGGTAAAGATGTAGCTGCAATACCGCGATATTGTATTTGTGCATTGATGGCAACTGGGCAAACAGGATTAACACAGGGAGTCGAACATGGTATTGACGAAAAAATAGATTTTATAGGTCGTCGTTCAAAGCCGATGGAGTTTAAAAATTACGGTCGTTTTAGTGTTTATTTGGGATTAATAAATAAATTATTAGCAGATTTTCAAGTTTTTCATCAGGTTGATAATATCACATTTATTGATAATGGTCATCAGGCTATTTTGGCAGCTTATCGCGATGGTTCACAAATAAGTGACTCATCTTTTATAGTTGTAGCTAATTTGGATGTAATGGGCAATCAGCAATGCACATTGGACTTGGAAGAGATAAATTTATTTCAAGCAGAGTTGTTAGAGATGATTACCTCTGAAAATAAATCTATAGATCGTGGTATTTTAAAATTAGATTTACCACCATGCGGTATCAGAATTTATCAAATTATGTAACGATGTGGTCAACTTCGGGAACTTTTTACAAATAGTTGCCAATTTATAAGTCACAGGTATATTTATATTGAATTGTATATGGAGAATTATGGCTATTAAAAAAGAGAAACCTTTATCACCACGCAAGATTGCTAGTTATTGTCAGGTAAATTTTAAAACTGTTTTAACTTGGATAGAGAAGGGGCAATTAAAATCTGCTTATAAGTTGCCAGGTGGTAGCAATAGGATTGCAAGAGAAGATGTGGTCGAGTTTCTTTTTGAATATAATTTGCCAATCCCACATGATTTAGAACCAAATGCGGGTATGCGTGTACAATTAATTAGCGATGATGCTAGTTTAAGTGCCGATATGCAAAAGTTATTAATTAATAATAATTATGTTTTAAAAATAAGCGATACATTATTTGACGCTGGTTTATGTTTTGCGTGTTATAAACCTAATAAAGTAATTATTGATATGGATTTTATTAATAATACTTGCAAACATTATATTGATTTAATTAATTCTAGAGCGACAAAAAGAAAATATGAAAAAGTAAATATTATTTGTATGGCACAAGAATTTTCTATCGAAGCTAAAAGTATGTTATTGAGCTTGGGGGTAAGTGCTTGCGTTGAAAAATCTAAAATATCAGAGCAATTGATTGGGCTATTATAATTTATGGCAGGTTTCATGTGGAAACCCAATGTGTATCAAGTATGTGATGTAAAAAATTTTGAGATAAATAATGCTGAGGCTTTAATTGCACAAGCGGGTTTTAAAATAAATCAATCTAATAATTTATATGAAGCTGTTATTGAAGTTATACAATTGATAATCCAAACTACTGGGTGGGATATAGGACATTTGTTAATTGAAAATAATCCATTGTCTTTAGCAAGCTCTAAGATATGGGGCATTAAAAAAGGCGTTGTGTTTGATAATGAATTTAAAACCGTTAGCGAAAGTTGTAAATATATTAAAGATGTTGGTTTAGCGGGGCATATATTTCATACGCACGATATTGTTTGGGGTCAAGATTTAAATACTTTACAGCATAAGCGCAAAATATTGGCGAATAATATAAAAATAAAATCTATATATGCTTTTCCAATTATCATCGAAAATAATATCGTTGCATTGTTAGAGTTTTTTTCATCACAAACAGTTGCAGATATCAAATTTAAAAAATTTATCAATGGTATAATAGAGCAACTATTCTATGCGTTTAAACGGCATGATCAGTATACTAAAATGTTAATATCTAAAGAAAAATCAGAAGTAACTATTAGTCGTAATTTTGGTGGCACTGGTTTAGGCTTAACTATCAGTAAAGAATTAGTTGCGTTGATGGGTGGAGATTTAAACGTTACAAGTGAAATAAAAAAAGGTTCGCAATTTGAATTTAATATTAATTTATCTGTTTGTTCAGAAGATATTTATAATTATTCACTAGCAAGTTTAACGGATAAAAAAGCTATTGTGCTTGAATCACATCCGCGTGCATCGATGTCTTTGGCGACACAGTTGAGATATTATGGTTTAGATATTTTTTTACATGATATGCGTAAACTATTAAAAGAGGAAATACATGAATCTTACTAGGCAAGAATGGATACAGAAACTAGAGGCTGATTTAGGTATTGATGAAGAAGATATTATAGAAGTTTGTGAAATATTTTTTGATGAATTACCAACAGAATTATCGAATATGCGTAATGTATATGCAAATAATGATATTAAAATTTTGTCTAGGCTTGCACATGGCTTAAAGGGTTCTGCCGCCAATATTGGTTTTTTAACAGTGTCAGAATTGGCTAAACAAATAGAAATTATGGCCAAACAAAACAAGGTTGCGGATTTAGATAAGTATTTAAAGGATATCGAAGAAGCAACAGAAGAACTTAAAATATTTGTTGGTATTTAATATATATTTTATGAGCGCTTTTAAGAATATTGATATTTCTCAATACCTAAATCAGGGTATTTTGTTATTAAATCACAAAGGATGTATTTTAGGTTGGAATTATTGGTTAGCTACACATTCTGGCTTAAGTAGTGCAGAAGTTTCAGGGCATTTTCTTTTAGATATATTTAATGATATTAAAGTAAAACCTGCTTTTTTGCATTTGATGAGTGCTTTTAAAACACATACGCACGTATCTTTATCGCCTACAGTACATCAATATTTATTACCGTTACAGGTTACAGATGAACAAAAAAAAGACATACAATATATGTATCAATTGGTACAGGCGCAAGTAATAGATATCTCAGATAGCACGTCAGCATTGTTGGTTACCATTAATGATGTAACGGAAAATTATTTATTAAATAAAAAAATTCAGTTAAATTTTCAAGAAATACAGCGACAAAATAAGCAATTAGATTTGGCAAGACAATACGCCAGTTCTTTTTTAGCTAATATGAGCCACGAGTTACGAACACCTTTAAATAGCATTTTGGTTTTGTCTCAACTATTATGTGAAAATAAAACTAATCATTTAGATGAAAATGAAACTGAGTATATCACAACAATTAATCGTTCAGGCAAAGATTTATTAAAATTAATTAATGATGTATTGGATTTAGCTAAAGTAGAATCAGGTTATTTAGAAATAGTAAAAGAAGTGTTTGAGTTAGATGATATGATTAAATCTGAAAAACATATCTTTGAACCTTTAGCGATGGAACGTGAATTTGAATTTACTGTTAATATTGCTAATGATGTGCCAAAGTATTTTTATGGAGACGCTCATAGAATATCTCAGATTTTGCGAAATTTTTTATCAAATGCTTTTAAGTTTACACATTGTGGAGAGGTCTCTTTGTCTATCGAGAGATTATATAATTATGAACCATTTGTGGATGCTTTAAAATTTTCTGTACTAGATACAGGTCTGGGTATTGAAGAATCTAAAATTCATGAAATATTTAAAGCGTTTAAACAGGCTAATGGTTCTATTAGTAGACAATATGGAGGGACAGGTTTAGGGCTGTCTATTTCGCAAGAATTAACAGAATTGCTAGGCGGTAAATTATTAGTTAAATCACGTGAGGGTGAAGGCTCTTGTTTCTCATTAATATTACCTATTGATAAACGTGTATTTGATAAAAATATCAATTATCAACAGCTTGCACAACCAGATAAAAAACGTATTCAAAAAATATCTGCAACTTCTCATAAATTATTTAAAGGTGAGGTTTCATTATCATTAGATATGCAAAGTATTAAAAATAAAAAAATAATTATAGTGAGTAATGCCATACGCGATGTGTATTTATTAACAGCGACATTTGAACATTTATATATGCAAGTGATTACTATAGCTGAAAGTTTAAAAGCTATAGATATTATAGCCCAAGAAGGTGTTGATGTAATGTTGATTGATTTTGATAATTCGGATAATAATACTTTACAATTAATTAAAGAGATTCGAGATACAGAAGAATATTTTAGATTACCTATTTTTGTTGTTTCGCATAATAAAAATATAATTGAATGTAAAAATGGTTTGGCAGATGAATGTTTTATAAAACCGATAGATTTAAATTTGCTAACTCGTATGTTGGCACAATATCTGTTATAGTATGGAAAATTTAAATATAATTTTATATAGGTATAAATATGAATAAATTTTTATTAAGCGTAATGATTGCAGTAATATTTGTTGGATGTGGACATAAAGTCCCCAAAACATTAAAAGATTATAGTATTATCAATAATCAATTAGAATATGGAGACTTTAAAGCTATTGTAGCAGTACAGCCAGCGGGAATGCGTTTAAGCGAATTTGTAACTAATGTTGGGGTTACTAAAGCTCCTTATGATATTTGTTATAGTACCAATCCATATATTGTACCGTGGGTTTTTCACTTGGGAAAGGTTCGTATGGATATTCAAGTAGAGCGTCATAAAGATGGTTTTCATATTTCGCAAGATTATGCACCTATTATTACATTTGATGGTATGAGCCGTCATGAGCGTATGAAATCGTACTATAGTCATATGGGCAGTTTGTTAAAGGCTAAAAATAAAGAGTTAGACAAGTTAGATAAAAAATATTTTCAATAAATATAAGTTTATATTAAAAAAGGCCATCTACTGTAATAGTAGTGGCCTTTTTTATTGGGCAAATTATTTATTCAAATATTAATTTTTCTTCTTTAATAGATGCGCGCACCTGTTTGCGATCTTTAAATTTACCTCTTAGTAATTCTTCTGCTAGTTCATCTTCAATATATTTTTCAATAGAGCGACGTAAAGGTCTAGCGCCGAAATCTAAATTAGAACCGCCTTGTTCAATTAAAAAGTCTTTAGCATCTTTGCTTAGGCGTAGGCTAAGTCCTTGTTCTGTAAGACGCGAACGAACATTTTCTAGCTCTAAATCAATTATTTGTTCTAAATCTTCTTTGCGTAGGGGATTAAATACAATGTTATCATCTAAGCGGTTAATAAATTCTGGCTTAAAGTGGTTATGTAATTCGGATTGGATTCGCTTTTTCATTTCATCGACATTTTGACTTTCATTAGTTGACGCAAATCCCATGCCGTTTTTATTGCGTATAATATTAGAGCCAATATTAGAAGTCATAATGATGATAGTATTTCTAAAATCAATTTTGCGTCCTAGACTGTCGGTTAAAGTGCCTTCTTCCATAATTTGCAATAGTAAATTAAAGACGTCTGGATGGGCTTTTTCTATTTCATCTAGTAAAATTAATGAATGTGGTTTTTTGCGAACTTTTTCTGTTAATTGCCCACCTTCTTCGTAACCAACATACCCTGGAGGCGCACCAGCAATTCTGCTTGCTGCAAATTTTTCCATGTATTCCGACATATCTATTTGTATGATGTCATCTTTAGAGCCAAACATAAATTCTGCCAAGGATTTGGCTAACAATGTTTTACCAACTCCTGTGGGACCCAAAAACAAAAAACAGCCGATTGGACGATTTGGGTTTTTTAATCCAGAACGCGCCCTTCTGACTGCCTTGGCAACACGAGCGATAGGTTCTTCTTGATTGATTATGCTGTCTTTTAAACTGTTTTCCATTTTTAATAGGCGTTCAGTTTCGGCTGATTCTAATCTTGTTAAAGGAATACCAGTTATATCGCTAACGATTTCTGCAATTAAATCACCATCGACTATACCCATTTCTTCGGTATTTTTAACACGCCATTTATCTTGAGCTTCTTGCATGGTAATTTTAAGTTTTTCGGCAGTATCTCGTAATTTAGCAGCACCTTCAAAGTCTTGGTTAGTTACGGCTTCTTCTTTGTCTTTTTCTAGATTTTCTATTTCTCGTTGTTTTTCTTTTAAATCAGGTGGAATAATTGATGATTTTAGTCTTACTTTAGAGCCGGCCTCATCTATTACGTCAATGGCTTTGTCGGGTAAAAATCGTCCACTTATGTATCTATCGGATAATATTACGGCTTCTGCAATAGCATCATCTGTAAAGGTTAGTCGGTGGTGAGCCTCATATTTATCGCGTAGTCCTTTTAAGATTTCAATAGCATCTTCTACGCTTGGCGGTTCTACCATAACTGTTTGAAAACGTCTTTCTAAAGCACCGTCTTTTTCTATATGTTTGCGATATTCATCAATAGTTGTAGCTCCTATACATTGAATTTCGCCACGAGAAAGGGCTGGTTTTAAAACATTGGCGGCATCTACAGCACCTTCTGCTCCGCCAGCACCGACAATGGTATGTAATTCATCAATAAATAAAATAATATTTGAGTCTCTGGCAACTTCTGTCATAACCGCTTTGATGCGTTCTTCAAATTGCCCACGGTATTTTGTGCCTGCTATCATCATAGCTAAATCTAAGGAGACAATTCTTTTTTTAGCTAAAATATCAGGTACGTTTTCATCGACTATAGCCTGTGCAAAACCTTCTACTATAGCTGTTTTGCCAACCCCAGCTTCGCCGAGTAGAACAGGGTTGTTTTTGCGACGACGGCATAGTATCTGTAATACTCTTTCAATGTTTTTAGCTCTGCCGATTACAGGGTCTAATTTGCCTTCTCTTGCCAATACTGTTAAATCTCTGCCAAATGAATCTAAGGCGGGTGTTTTTGGTGTTTTTTGTCCTTTGGAAGAGCCTGTTGCATCAGTAGGGTCATTAGAGCTAACATCGGCACCTAATAGATGTAAAATTTCTTTGCGGACATCTTCTAGCTTAATATTGCAGTTCATTAAAACCTGTGCTGCGATGCCTTCTTCTTCACGCAGTAGCCCAAGAAGTAGATGTTCTGTGCCAATATAATTATGCCCTAAACTACGGGCTTCTTCTAGGGAGTATTCTAATACTTTTTTGGCGCGTGGGGTAAAAGGCATTTGCCCCATAGATACAGTTGTCCCACCATTTTGCACAATTTTTTCTACCTCTAGGCGCAAGCGTGCCAAGTCTAAGTTCATATTTTCTAATACATTAGCAGCTACACCACTACCTTCTTTGATAAGGCCTAACAACATATGCTCTGTACCAATGCTGTCATGGTTAAGGCGTTCGGCTTCTTGGCGTGCAAAGCCCAATATTTTGCGGGCGCGGTCAGTAAAACGATCAAACATGGAACCTCTTTTTTAACTATTAAGAGAAATTATAAATAAAAATTCATTATAGTTTAGTTGAAGTATTAAACAAGGTTCAATACTTAGGGTTGATTTTTACTCCTGATAAATTATCTGCCCAAAATAATAAAGAACATTCTTGTTGGTTGCGTTTTATAAAAAAAGATCGCAATAATTGTCGATCAGTTGTTTTGGCTAATACGTCTACTCTAAAAATAGAGCTTTTTACACCTAATAATGCTCGTACAATATTTATAGTATTGGGACTGACGCCAATAATATTTGTTAAATCTTTTGTAGATGTAAATGGTTCATCAATACGTTGTTGCATAATATCATCAATAGTGCTAGCAGATGCATCGGCAAATATGGCCATTAATAAGTATTTTGGCGCAGTATTAATATTAATTGTATCGTGGCTAGAATAAACACTTATAAATTGTGGTAATGGCGGTATCAACCATTGCGTTTTATCATCTGGTTGTTTTATGCCATTATATATGGAGTCCATATATGGTACTTGGCGTAAACTTGATAATCTAAAGAATTTATGTTTGTAAATACTTTGCATTGTATCGATGAGATTTTCTTCAATATCTTCAGCGTATTTACTTGGTTTTAAAATAGCTTTTAAAATTTTATGATGTCGAATATCAAGTGGTATTTTTGTGTTTTTATTATTTTGTTTATATAAAGCATTAATAGGCCACTTACCGTCTTCATCATGAATACTAAAGGCTACATTTATTTTGGATTTTTCAAACTCAAATGTATGTAAAGCGGGCTCTGCCCATCTATCAGTTAAGCAATCAAATTTGTTGTCATCTAAATCGGCTAGTAATAATTTTGATGCCAATGATGCGGCATTAAAGCAAGCTTGCTCTAACTGTGGTTTAGAAGCATAACTTTTAGTTGTTTCTAGGGTTATTGACGATTGTGGTAGATTGTCTAAAACAATAAAGGTTAAAATGCTTAAACACATTAACACTACCAATAAAGCGATACCTGTTTGATTAGATTTATTTATCATGCTCAAAAGTATGGCATATCAATAGTAAAAAAGCAAAAGGGTATATTTAATAATATATGATTTTTCTTGGGCATAAAATGTAGGTGCTATTATACTATAGGTATGCGCATAGAGGATATTGTTTTAATAGATAAAAATTTAGCTGATGCTAATTTGGGTGTGGCAGTTTCTGGGGGGCGTGATTCAATGGTGTTATTGGATTTGTTATGCAAACAAATAACACACACAAAATTATTTGTGTTACATTTTAATCATAATTTACGTCAACAATCAGATGCAGAAGCTAAATTTGTACAAAATTATTGTATAGAAAATGGCTTAAATTTTGTTTCAGAAAAGGCTGAAAATTTATTTAGTGAAAATGGTTCATTGGAAATGCTTGCCAGAGAGGCTAGATATAAATTTTTTATTGATGCGATAGTTAAATATCGATTAAAAGCATTATTTATGGGTCATCATTTTGATGATCAGGCTGAAACAGTGATGATGAGATTGCTTAAGGGTACAGGCGTAATGGGCTTGGCTTCTATGATGAAGGCACGAGAATTAATAAATAGTGTTAAAATTCATCGACCGCTATTGTCAATTAGCCGTCAAAAAATTGATGCTTATGCAAATTTAAATGCTATTAGCTATTGCGAGGACAGTACTAATAGTGATGAAAATTTTTTACGCAATCATTTACGCCATTCTATTTTGCCTGTATTGCATAATGTAAACAGTGGTTTTGCCCAACATCTTTGTGATTTAGCTGAAGAAACACACAGTTTGCAAGAATGGATTGCACCCATATTGACACAGATGCAATCATCGGTTATTGATGATAATAAATTAAATATTAATCAATATGTAAGATTGCCAAAATGGCCACGGTCTGAAATTTTAAGAAAATTTTTAATCGATTTAGGTTGTGTACGCCCAACTAGGGAAAGAATTAAGTCTTTGGATAATTTTATTTGCAATGTTAAAAGTACTGGTATTTTTGAAGTTGGCGGCGGTCTGAATTTAGAAATATCGCAAAATATATTAAGGCAAGCACAAGTGGTTAAAGATTCTTTAGAGTTGTTGCCTATTAAGATAGGTGTATCGCCTAAAACGTTTAATTATGCTAATTATTTTTGGCAGGTAGATGTGATTAATAATTGGCAAGGCACAGATATTTCTAAAAATGAATTTTTAATTAATATTACAGAAGCTAAATCTTTAATGTTGCGTTCTCGGCAATCGGGTGATTATATCTTGTTGGGTAATGATAAAAATAAAACTTCTAAACATAAAAAATTAAAACGTTTTTTGATAGATAAAAAAATAGACAAGCATTTGCGTAATGCTTTGCCATTATTGGCTAGAGATAGTCAAATTTTATTGATACCTAAATATTTTAGAGATATTTACGCCTTACCTTTACTAGGTGATGATGTTTTGCGAATTACTTATTATCCCGTATAGGATATAAGTAATTCGCAAAATAATTAGCCAAAAAAACCACGTTTTTTATATGCGGCAATGGCTTTGTCTTCCGTTGGGTAAATGCTAAAAATTTTATTTAATTTAGTTATTTTAAAGACTTCTAAAATAGTGGGGGATAATTCACACATTTTTAAATTGGTTTTGTCGGCTTTACATTTTTTATGTAAGGCCATTAATTTGCCTAAAACGGCTGAAGATAGATATTCAACCTCATTAAATGCTAATAACAATTTACCTCCACAGGCTTTAGTGGCAATATTCATGAGTTCTTCAGATATTTTTAAGATTTGTACCTCATCTAAAATTTTGGCATCTTTAAAATAAATCACAACGACATCGCCGTTGGTTTGTGTCATAAGAGAAGGCATATATACTCCTGTTTAAATCTCTTTTGTAAGTAATAATTGACGACCACCATTGAAGTAATCTACGCTATCAAAATAATGTTTCATCAATAAAACACCACGTCCACGCTCTAAGTATAAGCTTTCTTCATCGTCTGGATCTGGCACATCATAAGGCTCAAATCCATCACCTTGATCTTCGATTAATATTGTAAAATGTTTGTCTGTTAACCTTACTGACGCATAGGCTATTTTATCTGCTTGTAGTTTATTGCCGTGTCGCATAGCATTGACTAGGGCTTCATCTAGTGCAAGACGAACACCAAAGTATAGTCTTTGATCGGCCAGATTGCGTGTTTCTAATAAATTTACAATATCTTCGATTATTGGGTCTTTATCGCTTAAATTTTGTGATGTTGTTTGGTTAGAATATATAAGCTCACCTTCTAAGGGTGCTTTTTCATCTAAAACAATTATTTTCATTCCTGATTGTTCGGGTGGTTCGCTTGGTTCTCCGATTACTTTCATAACAAACATTGTTATATCATCTCGTTGTGGGGCATCGCCACAAAAATCATAAACGGATTTTTCTATTTTATTAATTAGTTCTTCAGCAGTTAAATCTGTATTACATTTGATAAGTTCTATAAGGCGTTCACGTCCGTATTCTTCATCGTTGGCATCCATTGCTTCCCATACACCGTCAGTGCAAAATACACCAATATCTCCGTTTTGTAATTGAAACGGGCCTTCGGTTGGAAAATCCTCATCATCTATCATACCAATGGGGATACCAGTTGCGTCTAGTTCTACATATTCACCGTTACGAAATATTAAAGGCGAATCATGCCCACCTGAAGAGTAGGTTAATTCTAAGGTATATGTGTCTAACATACCAAAAAATAAGGTTAAAAATCTCTCATCAGCAAAGTCATTTTCAATGGTTTTATTGACATGTGCCATTACTTTTTCTAAGTTTGGTTTAGCTGCCGCATAAGAGCGTAAAGCAGCTCTGGCAGTAGTAATTAACATTGCCGCTGGAATACCGTGTCCTGAAGCATCGCCGATGACTAAGCCTAATTTACCATTAAAACCTTCGATAAAATCATAAAAATCTCCGCCCGTTTCATCACATGGGATATTTTTTGCCGCAAATTCTAATTTGTCGTTATTGGGCATAGTTTTAGGAAATAAACTTGTTTGTATTTCGGCGGCTATTTCTAAACTTTGTTGCATTTGCTTTTTTTCGACAAAGTGTTCAATTAGCATTGCATTTTCTAATGCCATTGCCGATTGCACTGCTACAGAACTTAACAATTCTTCGTCATATTGACTAAATGAAGAGTTTTTTTTATTTAAAACCTGTATAGAGCCAATAACAATTTGATTATTATTAATCAGTGGCATACATAATATGGAATTAGTGTGATAGCCTGTTTTTTTATCAATAGCAGGATTAAACCGTTTGTCTTGATAGGCATCGGCAATATTGATTGTATGGCCGTTAGTAAATACAGATCCTGCAATACCGGCATCACTTGGTATTCTAATCTCAGATATTTCTGCATTTTTTGCTACACGAGAAAATAACTCGTTATGTTTTTTATCATATAAAAATATGGTTGCTCTATCGGCGTCCATAATCTTGCACGTATCATCCATAATTTGATTTAGCAAAACAGTGAGATCTTTTTCTTGTTGCATTGCCAAGGTTATACCTAACAATATTTGTAAATCTTGTATTTTTTTATCAGCACTAATTAAGCTCATAGCCACCTTTGGTTGATAGTTCTAATCTAAATTTCTTTAGATGATAACGTTGCCCATTCAAAAGAGCAATATTTTTGAAGCAGTTAATTATTTAAATGGTCTTTTAACTCTATTTTTAAGTTGTCCAAAAGATTAAATAAAATATCACTATTATCTTCCATGTTATGAAAATTAGCTAAAATTGTCTTGGCGTTTTCAAGGCGTTTATCACCATTATTAATAAAGATCATATTTTCTAAAACACTATTATGTACACTCATGTGTGGTTGGTTGATTTTTTTATAGCTAGGCATTGTGCCAAAGGCAACTTTGCCTGCTTCTTTATACCACTTGCTAAGGCGACAGCCTGTGTGTTCTGTAAATGTTGCCGAAGCATCGCATAGGTTTAAAGCGGTATAGGCATTTTCTTTAAAGATAATATGGTCGGCTTTAGCTATGGTCATAAATAAGCTTGCTTGACTCATCTCTATTATGTGCTTTGTGGCTTTTGCATCATGATGCATGTGATCTAGATTGCTATCTAAATTATTTATGATGATCGATACGTCTTTTGCGCAATTTGACATTAATTGAGATTTTTGAGTAATAATGTCAGATTGACCTGTAACAGCATGTATGGCTGAGGCGATATCTTCAGTTGCAGTGTTGGTGGCCTCCGCTAACGATCTTATTTCTTCTGCCACTACGGCAAAGCCTGCTCCATGCGCCCCTGCCTTAGCAGCTTCTATGGTAGCGTTTAAAGCTAAAAGATTAGTTTGGGCAGATATCTCTTTAATTAAATCAATGACAGGTATAATGGCTTTATTTTTGTTGTTTAGTTCATTAATAGCTTCTTGATTGTTTTTTGTTTCTTGTTCTAATAATTTCAGTTTTTCTAATGCTTCTTTAATAGTTATTAAACTGTCATTCGATTTATTGCTAGTGTTTTCTGCTGTTTGTAACATAGCTGTAAAGGCATCGTTTAGCTCTAATAAATTGGTTTGTAGGGTGGTGAGTCCGGCGGTAACATTAGAAATATTTTGCATATCATTACTAAATGCAATGAGAGCCTGTTTGTTGTGGGATTCTTGCATAGTGTCAATGGCAAAGGCAATTAAATCAATTACCTTAGCAAAATCACCCTCTAAGCCATCGTTGGATATAGCTGCTTTGGCAAAATTTGTATTTTTAGCATAGGTGAGTGAAGTGTCAATTCTGGTAATTAAAACACTGAGTTTTTTTTCTAGTTGTCTTAGTGAATTTGTAATTTGATCTATTTCTGTTGCGTTTTTTTCAGGTGCGTTACGTAGACAAGATAAATCACCAGATGCAATTTGCAATACCAATGATGTTAGCTCATCTATTTGGCTACATATAGTAGTGCTTATCATTTTGATAAATCGCCAAATAATAAAAATTATGGCACTGGCCAATATTAGAAAACACACCAAAATGATTGCAGCAATTAATTTGATACTGCGTGCTTCGCCAATAATGATATTTGTAATGTTATCTTCACACCATTTTAATTTGTTTATTTTAGTTGTGATGGTTGTAAACCAGTATTCTGGATCAATATTATAGTTTTCTGTTTTGTTTAAAGCTATATTGCGCATTCTATTGACTTCTGTAACAGATATATCATTTTTTATATGAGCATATAATTTTGTAAGTTCAGGTGGGGCTGTCGTATTAAATAAATGCAATAAGGCGTTTTGTTGGGCAGTTACGGTGATAAATTTTTGCATTAATTTTCGAGAAGCTTTATTTTTGCTAAAAATAGCAGAAAGCACAGCTCGTTCAATACCAGCTCTTTCTTTGGCAGATATAAATATTAAAAGGGCAGAAAATTGATTTTTAATATGCGGATTTTCAATTTTTGTAGAAAATTCTGCAATGGCGTCAATTAAAGAAGTATTAATGGTGGTATAATATTTAACGGTATTGTCAATGGTAGTGTTTAAAGCAGAGACATCTTCACGCCGAGTTTGTAATTGTGATAAATCAATATGGCGTTTAACATAATTGGTTAAATCATTGTTGAAATCTTGATAAATAAGCTTTAATTCAGCTATTTTTTTGTCCGTTGCTAATCTTTGCTCAGGTAAAATATCTTTAAATTTTTCGCCATTAGAGCTAATAAATCCTGCGCTTGCGCCACGTTCTTTTTGTAATTCGTGTAATAACGCGCTTAATTTTTGGGAAATCAGAGTTATTTTAGCGGTATAAGATGCTTCTTGGTATTTGTTAAAGGTAAATAAAGCAAATCCTACGCTACATACAATTAATAAAGAGGTAATTACTTTTGATAAATAATTTAATCTAACTTTAAAAGTGCAATTTTTCAAAAACGTAATGATTTTCTGTAACATATATTGTCCCTTAAAAGTGTGTATAATATATCTAGGCTACAGAATTTATCATCAAATATAAAGAATATTTAATGTGTTTTTATATTCTATAATAAATCAGGGCGGTTATTTCTAGTGTTAATTTTAGCTTGTTCTTGGCGCCATTTGGCTATTTTTGCATGATTCCCGCTAATAAGTACAGGCGGTACTGCCATCCCTCTGTAGATGGGAGGTCGAGTATAGTGGGGGTATTCTAAAATATTGTCTTCAATATTAAATGATTCATCCTCTGCCGATTGATATTTACCTAATACTCCAGGGATTAATCTAGCAATTGCTTCGGTAATAACCATAGCTGGCAGTTCACCGCCCATAAGAATATAATCTCCTATAGAAATTTCTCTAGGTTTTAAGCCTTGGCGGATACGTTCATCAAAGCCTTCGTAACGACCAGCCATCATTATAAGACCTTTTTCTTGGCTTAATTCTTCTACAATACGTTGGTTTAATGGCTCTCCTTGTGGAGTGAGCATAATTAAAGGATATTCTGCATTATTATTGCGTTGGGATATGTCCTCTACGGCATTAAATAATGGTTCGCACATCAAGACCATCCCTGCGCCACCACCGTATGGTTTATCATCAACATTGTTGTGTTTATTGGTTGTGTAATTTCTAAAGTTATGAATATTAACTGAAAGTAATTGTTTTTGTATAGCACTTGCAATGAGGCTAGTGGAAGTAAAACTTTCAAATAGCTCAGGAAATAAACTAAGTATGTGAATATCCATATACTGGTTTATTAGTAATTACAATTATTTAAATTATAGCAAGACAGAGGTGTCTCTGTCTTGCTATATACGTAAAAGGTTTCGAGGTTTATTTAGAACCAGGAAATTGAACACCTTGACGTTTTAAAATTGGTTTTGTGCCATCAGTTGGTTGTGCACCTTTTGATAGCCAGTATTCAGCACGATCATTTTTAAGAATGATATTGTCTTTTTCGCGCATAGGGTCATAAGAACCCAAGTTTTCAATTACTTTGCCCTGACGAGCTGTGCGTTGATCTTGTACCACAATACGGAAACAAGGGTGATTGCGGCGACCTGTTTTTTTTAGTCTGATTTTTACCATTTTAATCCTTTTAATCCTTTTAATCCAGCTGGCATATTAGGCAAACCCATGCCTTTACCTGAGCCCATCATCGAGCTCATTTTCTTCATCATTTTTCTCATCTGCTTAAACTGTTTAAGCAGCTTATTTACGTCATGTGCCTCAGCTCCAGAGCCTTTGGCAATTCTATGTCTTCGTGAGCGATCTATTAAATCGGGGCGTCGTCTTTCTTTGAGAGTCATGGATTGTATCATTGCTTCAAGTTTTGTAAACTCTTTATCGTCAAAATCCATATCTCCTATTTTAGAACCCAACCCAGGAATCATTCCCATTAGGTCTTTAATAGAACCCATTTTCTTAATCATACCTAATTGTTTTAAAAAATCATCTAAATTAAATTTGTTTTCTTGCATTTTTTTTGCCATAGATAGGGCTTCGTCCTCATCTATAGCATCTTGGGCTTTTTCTACCAAGGATATTACATCACCCATACCTAAAATGCGCGATGTCATTCTGTCTGGATGAAAGGCTTCTAACTCGTCAAGTTTTTCACCCATTCCTACAAATTTAATTGGTTTGCCTGTTACACCACGGATAGATAAAGCGGCACCGCCACGTGTATCAGAATCTAACTTGGTTAATATTACGCCGTTAAATTCCAAGCGATTGTTAAATTCTTGTGCAGATTTAACAGCGTCTTGACCGACCATGGAATCGCATACAAATAATATTTCATCAGGAGAAGTTTTCTTTTTGATTTTTTCTAATTCTTTCATTAATTCGTCATCGATATGTAATCGACCAGCCGTATCAAATAAGATAGTATCAAAATTGTTTTCGTTGGCGTATTTCACAGCACGGCGACAAACTCTAACAGGTGTAGACTCATCGGTAAAAACTTCGATATTTAATTGACGCCCTAATGTTTTTAATTGTTCAACCGCGGCAGGACGTTGTAAATCTGCAGCTACCATTATTGGTTTGCGTCCTTCTTTGCGTAGTTTCATTGCCAATTTTGCAGTGGTTGTGGTTTTTCCAGCGCCTTGTAAACCAACCATCATTATTATGGTTGCATTTTTTTTGTTGTAATTTATGGGCTGGTTATCGCCACCCATAAGCTCAACTAATTCATCATTGACAATTTTTACTATTTGTTGGCCGGGGCGTATATTTTTGATTACTTCTTGTCCTATTGCTTTTTCGGTAACTTTTTTAATAAATTCTTTGGCGACTTTATAAGAGACGTCTGCCTCTAATAATGCCATGCGTATTTCGCGCAAACCTTCTTGAATGTTTTCTTCGTTAAGGGTACCACGCCCTTTAAATTTATCTAAAACGTTATTAATTCCTTGAGCTACGGTATCTAACATTTAACTTTTCCTTGTTATTTTGGCACCTAGTGATGCTAATTTACCAACCATATTTTCATATCCTCGATCTAAGTGATAGACTCGATTAATTGTTGTGGTACCTTTGGCAACTAAGCCAGCTAGTATTAAAGCAGCCGATGCGCGTAAATCGGAAGCCATGACTTCTGCTCCACTTAAATTGCTTTGTCCAGTAATAATGGCGGTACCGCCATCAATATTAATTTTAGCCCCCATACGGTCTAATTCGGCAGCGTGCATAAATCGATCTGGAAATATTTTTTCTGTTATTACAGAAGTTATTGGTTGGACAGCTAAAAGAGTCATTATTTGAGCCTGTAAATCAGTTGCAAAACCCGGATAGGGCAAAGTTGTAATATCACAGGCAGAAGTATAATCACCAGAATAGGATAATTCAACTTTTGATTGATGTCGTTTATATTTTATTCCTAAGCGATCAAATGCGTCAAATAAAGCATCTAGGTGTTCAGGTATCATATTGTTGATGGTTAAATTTTGACCACACATTGCCCCCGCAATCAAAAACGTACCAGCTTCAATTCTGTCTGGTATGATGGTGTGTGTGGCTCCTGTCAATTTTGAAACGCCTTCAATAGTAATGTTATGACTGCCAGCGCCAGTAATCTTTGCACCCATTTTAATTAAAAAATTTGCTAAATCTACCACTTCTGGTTCGCAAGCTGCGCCACTGATAATGGTTGTTCCTTCGGCTAGAGTTGCTGCCATCATAATATTGTCAGTTGCCAATACGGATGAACCAAAATTGCCACCTAAAAATATGCGGCAGCCTTTTAATTTTTTACAACTAGCATGGACATATCCATGCTCTATTTGAATGCTTGCTCCTAATGCTTTTAAGCCTTTCAGGTGTAAGTCAATAGGTCTTGTACCGATAACGCACCCGCCTGGTAGTGATATGTGGGCTTCACCATATCTAGTTAATAATGGTCCTAATGCACAAACAGAGCCACGCATTTTACGGACGATTTCGTAGGGGGCAGTCGTTCCTTTTTGGTTGTTTTCGTTGGTGGTTACGATGTTGTTTTCAAGTTTTGCGTTGACTCCCATGTGCGCTAGCATAGCAATCATTGTGCTGATATCTTGTACTTTTGGAACTTGCTTTAATTGGCAGGTACCATTAGCCAGTATGGTGGAAGCTAAAATAGGCAAGGCAGAGTTTTTAGCTCCACTGATATTTATCTGACCACTTAATATATTAGGCCCTTCAATAATTATTTTATCCATGCCATCTCCCAGCAATATATAAAATGCGATCTCGATTAGTTAAATCTCGAATAATTTCTATATGAGCATTTTTAAATAATTGTTTGGCTATCTTGAGCATAGAAGCTCCTTGATCAGAGCCTATTTCCATAAACATTTGTCCATCGTTTTTGATGCAGTTCGCTATTTTTTTTAATTGCAAAATTGGTAGTTCATCGCCATTTCGTCCGCCAATCAAGGCCGTTTTAGGTTCGTAGTCACGTACTTCTGCTTCTAAATGAGGCATTTCTGTTTGTGCGATATATGGCGGATTTGCCAAGATTAAATCAAATGGCTCAGTCATAAATTGTTCGTGTTTATCGTCGAGAAAATCACCCAAGTATAAATTTATTTTATCTGTTAAGTTATGATTTTTAAGGTTGATTTCTGCCCACTTGTATGCTTCTGGTGATATTTCAATGGCAGTAATTTTTAAGTCTATCCGCTCTAAAGCCATAGTACAGGCAATATTGCCAGAACCCGTGCCAATATCTAAAACGCTGGCATTTTTTTGTAAATTAGTGTTTAAGGCTTTCTCAACAAGTATTTCAGTTTCGGCACGAGGTACCAGCACTCCATCGCCTACTTTAAATTCATAGCCATAGAAGTCCGTATCGCCGATAATATATGCTAGAGGTTCACGTTTGGCGCGTCTATTGATAAATTTCTTATATCTCTCACGTTCTTCTATGCTGAGCAATCTATCGTAATACATATAAAGCTCTATACGTTTACATCCCAATACAGAGGCTAATAATTGTTCAGCATCTCTGCGATGATGAGGTATTTTTTTTGTTTTAAACCATTCACTAGCCCAACTTAGCACGTCAATTAAACGCCAAGATTGTTGCTGAGTGTTTTTAGCCATTTTGTATTTCTTCCATCTTTTTATCGCGGAAGTAAGCAAAAACCTTAGAAATTAACTCGTCAAAATCGCCACTCATTAAATCGGTTAAGTTGTATAAGGTTACATTGGCACGGTGATCAGTTACACGTCCTTGAGGATAATTGTAAGTGCGGATTTTTTCACTGCGATCTCCCGAGCCAATTTGTGATTTGCGAGCTTCACCGCGGGCGGCGGCTTCTTCGGCTTTTTTGGCTTCATAAATACGTGAGCGCAAAACTTTTAATGCTTTGTCTTTGTTTTTGATTTGGCTTTTTTCGTCCTGACAGGTCGCAACTACTCCAGTTGGAATATGCGTGATTCGCACAGCAGAATCGGTTGTGTTTACCGATTGTCCACCAGGGCCAGAAGCTCGAAAAACATCAATTTTTAAATCGGCTGGTTGTATATCAATTTCTACTTCTTCGGCTTCTGGTAATACTGCAATAGTTATGGCAGAGGTGTGTATACGACCTTGGGTTTCTGTAGCTGGTACGCGTTGTACTCGGTGTGTGCCAGATTCAAATTGTAAAAATTTAAAAGCATCTTGCCCAGTTACCATAAAAGTAACATCTTTAAATCCACCCATTTCGCCATAGCTAGTATTCATTACGTCTAACTTCCAACCACGTTTTTCAATCCAGTATTTTAGGGCTTTAAACATATCGCCTACAAATAATGCAGCCTCATCTCCGCCTGTGCCAGCACGCATTTCGATGATACAGTTTTTGGCGGCATCGGCATCAGACACGGCAAGATTTTCTATGATAGCATTAAATAATGTTTCTTGGCGTGTTTGCATTTCTTTTAGTTCATCACGAGCCATATCACGCATTTCAGCGTCATCTTCCATCTGGATAAGCTCTTTGGTTTCTTCTATGCTTTCAAGAAGTTTTTTATAGGACAGATATTCTTCTGCTTGGCCTTTAATCTGGCCATGCTCTTTGACGATACGGGCATAATCAGGAGAGGTAATGACGTTTGGGTCTTCCATCTGTGAGGCAAGGCCGTAAAAGCGTCTGAGTAGGTCTTCGAGTGATGGAATGAGCATAATAATCCTAAAATAAAAGTATATACGACAAAGGCCTGAGGAGCTTTAACCCATCAGGCCTTTGAAAATAATGTGAGTAATGCTATTTAGCAGAAAATTTGGCGTATTTTTTCTTAAAGCGTTCGATACGACCTTCGGTATCTAACACGCGTTCATTGCCAGTAAAGAAAGGGTGGCATTCTGAACATACGTCAACATGTAGCTCTGTTGTTAGCGACTCGGTTTCAAATGAATTACCGCAACCACAAGTAACGGTGCAAGTTTGGTAAGTAGGGTGAATTTCTGCTTTCATGGTATATCCTGTGAAAATGTATATTTATATTAAAATCGCAAAATTATAAGACTGCAATTTGGAATTACAAGCTTTTTTCTTGTCTTCATAACAATACTTTAGATTATATGTTTGTATGATGTATGTCAAAAATAAAAATTATTACTTAAATTGGGCTTCTTAGCATAATCATTGACCGCCTATGAATAGTTGGCATACTTACAGGGCTTACAAGAAGGCATTATCATGAATTATAATAATAAAATTTTAATAATAGACGATACAGAAAGTATACATCAAGATTTTAAATCTGTTTTATCTGGTGTGTCTACACATGCTCAATTGGATTTAGATTCGTTTTTAAATGGCATATCAAAAGAAAAAGGTTGTCGTGTTAGTGCATACCATATCGATTCGGCTTTTCAGGGCGAAGATGGTTTTAACTTAGTTCAGAAGGCCGTAAAACAAAATCAACCTTACGCTTTAATTTTGCTTGATGTAAGAATGCCTCCTGGATGGGATGGTATTAAAACTGCTTCTGAAATATGGAAGATTGCACCAGATACGGAAATTGTTATTTGTACAGCGTATTCTGATTATTCTTGGGAAGCTATCTTAGATCAGTTGGGAACATCAGATCGTTTGATGTTTTTAAAAAAACCATTTGATGCCATAACTGTTAAACAAATGGTTTTATCTCAAGTGCGTAAGTGGAACCTTGCCAATAAATCCCATGTAATGATGCAAAGATTAGAGGACGAAGTTGCTAAACGCACATTTGAATTAAATCAATCTATGCAGGAGTTAGAAATCTCTAAAAACACCATAGAATCTATTATTGATAGTGTAAATTCTTCGTTATTTTTAATCGATTCCAACTGCATAGTGCATAGTATTAATTATCCTGCCATTCATTATTTTAGCATTAAGGGAACAAAACAAAGCTTGATAGGGCAAAATCTTTTTAGGTTAATTACGCCTGATTTATGGCGTGAAACGGAAGCTAAGTTTATAGCTAAATTAAAAAAGTTAAATTCTAATAAAGAGGATAATTCTTTTGAATGGGAATTTACAACGATTGACAACGTAAACAGATTGTTTTTGATAAGTATGTCCAAATTACATACTTGTGATACACAATATTTATTAGTTTTTACTGATATAACTCAGAAACGTAAGGAACAACGCTATTTACAACGCAAACAACGTATGGAATCAGTTGGATTATTAGCTGGTGGTATTGCCCATGAGTTTAATAATATTATCGCCGGCATACAAGGTTATGCTCAATTGGCTTTAAAAACCAACACTAATGATTTATATAAGCGGGGCGCCGAGGTTACAGAGCGCCAATGCAAACGTGCTACTGAGTTAGTTAGAAGTTTGTTGGCTTTTTCTCGTACTAATTGCATAGGTGATAAACGTGTTGATGTAACATCAGTATGTGAAGAAGTTTTGGGTTTAACCAGTAAAAATGCAGGGGCTAAAACAATTGAAATTGTTACGTCTTTTGATGCTAATGCGTTTGTAGAAGGGGAATCAGGGCCTTTACAACAGGTGATAATGAATTTAATTATAAATGCGCAACATGCTATGGCAGAGTCCGCATTAAAGAGGCTGACTATTGATGTAAAAGTGATAGATGCGCAAGTGGTGATAAAAATAAGTGATACTGGTTGCGGTATTGATAAGGAAGTATTGGAGCATGTTTTTGACCCATTTTTTACCACTAAAGGGGCATTAGGTGGTGGCAGCGTGCAAGATAAAATACATGGCACAGGTTTAGGCTTATCTGTGGTTGTGGGGGTTGTGAATGATTTTGGAGGCTCGATAGAAGTAGATTCTCAAAAAGATAAAGGTGCTACATTTATTGTAAAATTACCCTATATGCCAGATAAAAACCGTTCTAAAAGGATTTTATGTATATCAAGTAATCAAGAGTTATTGCATACATATTCAGCCTTAATTAAAGAGGTTGATTGTATAGCGTTAACGGCGCTTAGTGTTAGCGAAGCTAAAAATATATTATCTACAGAATTATTAGACCTTATTATGGTTGAATCAATATTACTGGATGAAAATGGTACTGATATAATTAAATCTATTAGACATCATCGTTTGGATATACCAATTATTTTAATTGCTGATATAGCAGACAAAATGGGTGTGCAGGATTTTCGTGCTTCTGGAGTGAACGATTGCCTGTTTCAACCACTTAATAAACTAAAGCTTACCCGAATTTTAAATCAATATTTAAAACGTGAAATAGTGCAACAATCGGATAATGTGGCAATAACAAATAGTAATTTGCAAGGTAAACGTATTTTAATAGCCGATGACGAACCTGTTGTAGTAAATGTTTACAATGCTATTTGTCGGCGCAATGGCATGTTAGTTACTAATGCGACTAATGGCGTAGAAGCAGTGGAGTTGGCTCAAAGTAATGGATTTGATATTATATTGATGGATATTGCTATGCCCGAAATGGACGGTGTAATGGCAATAAAAAAGATAAAACAATATTTACCTTACATACCAATTATTGTTTGCACAGGTTTTTTAACAGATTCTCATAAAGAAGCCTATCAAGCAGGGGCGTTAAAAGTGCTTAACAAACCAGTGGGGGTTAAGGATTTAATAGCTATTATATCGGAGGTGTTATGTCAGTAGATAAAAGTGTTAAGCCAACAATTATGTTAGTAGATGATAAGCCAGAAAATTTAGTAGTATTAGAGGCGTCATTAAAAAAGCTAGACGCTAAGTTTGTGTGTTTTGAGTCGGGTAAAGAAGCATTGACATATCTGCTGTCAGAAACGGGTGTGGCACTAATTTTTATGGACGTGCAAATGCCAGAGATGGATGGTTTTGAAACGGCTCAGTTTATAAGAGAACGCGAAGCTACTAAAACAATACCCATTATTTTTGTTACAGCTATTAATAAAGATGAGCGATATGTTTTTCAGGGGTATGAGTCAGGGGCGGTTGATTATTTATGTAAACCATTGGATATGCGATTGTTACGTTCTAAGGCCAGGGTGTTTTTAGATTTATATTCTCAACGAATGCAAATTTTAGAACAACAAGCATCTTTGTTAAAGTATGAACGCAGTTTGATACGCCAAAGACATAATAGTAATCTTGCTCAATTTATTAATGGTATAGCGCATAATTTTAATAACCTTTTAGCTGGTGTGCGTGGTTACGGTCAACTTGTGCAACTGTATCCTGATAATGTGCAGATGGCCGAAAAAGCTGGCAATCAAATAATGGAAGGTGTTGATAAATTAACTAAATTAGTCAAGGATTTGCGTAATTTGGTTTTATCCAATGAGGATGATAAAACAATTTTAGATATAAAAAGTGAATTACAAGAAATAATAGAATTAATAAAGTCTACTATGAGTAGTCGTATTATCTTTCAATATGAAATTGATGATTTTAATGGTTTACATATTAATATGAGTCAAAGCGATTTTAGAGCATCGTTTTCATCTTTAATTGTTAATGCCATAGAAGCCGTTAATAATGTTGATGCTCCACAGATTGATGTACACGCTTATTTAGATAAAAAAAATTTTGTATTAACGGTAACTGATAATGGTAAAGGTATGAGCGACGAAGTGTTATCTCAAGCTACAGTACCGTTATTTTCTACTAAAAACTTGGTTGGTGTTGGTATGGGATTAGCTCAAGTTAAATCATTTTGTAATTTGCAAGAAGGTAACTTACATATTACAAGTAATCTAAATGTTGGCACGCAAGTTACAATAACTTTGCCTGTATAGAGTGTTTTGTTATTGAACCCAAATTAATAGAGCTACTTGTATAGCGCCGATAATAAAGCCTAAAACACCACCTAAAATTTCTATCATTTTTAGCTCTTTTGAGCATATATCATAGATGATATCTTCAAATTTGCTTAAATCAAAGCCTTTAATTTTTTCAGAGACTATAGCAGAAAAATCCATATGTTTTTCGACGGCTTCTAATAATAGTTCCATATAATTGGGTAGTTCGTTTTCTAGGTGAGTCAGTAAACTTTTTTTTATTTGTAAACCTGCTTCGCCTTGTATAAACATGGCAATCATAGGGTTTTCGCTTAATTTGTTTTGTAAAAAAATATCTAATTGTTCTTCTATTACACGATGAATATCTTGATGGACATCTTTTTTGTTTAAGATGTTTTTAATATCATTTGGCGAGATTAATTCTTTTTCGACTGTTTGGCCTATGCTGTCGGCCATTTCGTTTTGGCGACGCGGTATTAAGCCTTGAATATTGACACCTAAAATTTTAATTGATTTATAGGGCCTAAATATCATCTTGACAGCTAAATAATTGGTAAACCAGCCAATAGCTGCAGATATAAACGGCATTAGTATGTATATAAAAATTTGCATGAAGAAAGTTTACAATATCAATTCTTGCACAGCAATACTTTAAACCTTACAATTTAAATTTTAAATGAATTTGGAGTCGTAATGAAAAAATTACTTGGAGTTGTAGGCGCTGTTGCTGTTTTGAGTTCTAGTGTTCATGCAATAGAGCTTAAAAATGATGTTGATAAATTTTCATATATTATCGCTCAAAATATGGGTGAAAGTATGAAGCGTCAAGAAGTTGCTGTTAATCCTGATGTATTTTATGCAAGTTTAAAATCTGTATTAGCTGGTAAAAAATCTCAGATGAGCCCGCAAGAAATGCAGGCATTTATGATGGGTTTTCAACAGAAAATGATGGCCAAAATGAAGGCTAAACAAGAGGCTATGGGTAAAACTAATATGGAAAAAGGCCTTAGCTATCTTGCGGCAAATAAAAAGAAAGACGGCGTAAAAGTAACCGCAAGTGGGTTGCAATATAAAATAATTAAACAAGGAACAGGCGCTATACCTAAAGCAACTGATCGTGTAGAGGTTCATTATGTTGGTACTTTAATAGATGGCACAGAATTTGATTCTTCTATTAAACGTGGTCAACCAGCAGTGTTCCCTGTAAATCAAGTAATTAAGGGTTGGACAGAAGCTTTGCAAATGATGCCTGTTGGCTCTAAATGGGAATTAGTAATTCCGTCTGAGTTGGCGTATGGCGCAACACCTCGTCCTGGTGGCCCTATTGGCCCTAATGCGGTTTTAAAATTTCAAGTAGAATTGTTGGGTATCAAAGGTCCTGCTAAGATGCCAAAAGATGCAATTCATGGTAGCAAATAATATAGGTGGCATCTAGCATATCTTCAATAAGTGCTAATTTATCATTAGATGAAGATGCACTTATTGATTTTATTCAGTCATTAATTGATTATTCTAACTTTGATGCATCTTTAGGTGTGTTAAAGTTAGTTTATTATTTAAAGCCATCATTAATTCCTATAATGATGCGTCAAATTCCTAAACCTGAATTATTACGAAGCAAACCAGCGGTTTTGCAAAATTTGTTAGTTTGTGTTGACGATGAGTCTTTGGCACGTTTTATAGGCGCGGCTGGTGAACGAATATCATTAAATTTGATGGAAAATATAAGTCAAAATAGGCGATTGCGCTTGGGTAGAGACATTGCCAACTGGCGAAGCACCTTGCATAAAGGGGCTTTGCGACCATACCACAAATTAGTTTATTATTTGAGTTATTTATTTATTTATCAGCAAGTAAAAAATAAACTGTGATTTTGAGTGTGGTATATTTACACTGCATTGATAATCATTTTTGGGAAACGGCATAATGTCAGAAGGTTTTAAAATATTAATAGTTGATGATTTGCAAGAAAACCTTTTTGTCCTTGAAAGAACCTTAAGAAAAGAAGGTGCAAAAATTATTAAAGCCGAATCAGGTTTGCAGGCCTTAGAATGTGCGTTACAAGATGATTTTGTTTTAATTTTATTAGATGTGATGATGCCTCATATGGACGGTTTTGAAACAGCCGAGCTTTTAAGGGAGTCCCCAAGAACTAAATATACACCTATTATATTTATTACTGGTATGGATCGTCATGAAAACAATACGTTTAAAGGCTATGATGCTGGTGCAGTAGATTTTATTTATAAACCATTTGAACCTCATGTGTTGCGTTCTAAAGTAAGAATCTTTTTAGAATTAGCTAAGCAAAAACAGGAGGTTAAGAATTCTAAGAATAAACTGGCTAAAGCTTTAGAATTAGAGCAAGCCTTGCGTTTAGAATTAGAGGAGCAAAATAAAGAATTAATAAAAATCTCAATTAATGATGGCTTAACAGGATTATATAATAGAAGGTTTTTATCTGAGCGGTTAATTTTTGAGTTTAGACGCGCAAAACGTTATAGAACGCCACTGAGTTGTTTGATGTTAGATATTGATCATTTTAAATTGATTAATGATTCTTTAGGGCATCAATTTGGCGATTTAGTTTTAGTTGAATTAGCAAAAATTTTGCGAGCATTAACTAGGGAGGTTGATGTAGTTGGGCGTTATGGCGGTGAAGAATTTGTTATTGTTATGACTAATACACATCTTGAAGGTGCGCGTATTTTAGCAGATAACTTATTAGTAGCTGTGTCTAATCATATTTTTAGTGATGGTAATTTGTCCAGGCAAGTTACTATTAGTATAGGTATAACTAGCTTTACTAATGATATGTGTAGTGAAAATGATTTGATTTCTTGTGCTGATGCTGCACTTTATGAGGCAAAAGAAAATGGTCGTAATAGATTTGTAGTTTGGCAATCGCCAAATGATCGTGAGTTGAGTAAAGGCTCTAATGAGTTAATGCATACATTTAAATATAAATGTGCTTGTATAGCTTCACAAGTGCAATCAACTTATTTAGAGTCAGTAAGTATATTATTAAATGCCATTGATGCTAAAGATAATTATACTAGGTCTCACGCTATACAAGTTGCTTATTTTGCTGTCGAAATAGGTAAGCGTCTACGTTTTAATGAAAGGCGATTAAATTCTTTGCGTTTTGCGGCTATGTTGCAAGATGTTGGCAAAATAACCATTGATACAGATATTTTAATTAAAGAAACGTGCTATGACGATCATGATATTGCTGTTATGCAAGCCCATCCACAAGCAAGTGTAGATATTTTAGAAGAAGTTAGATTTTTGAGTGAAGAATTACCTGCGATTTTGCATCATCATGAGCATTTCGACGGCAGTGGATACCCACATGGTTTATCAGGTGAAGATATACCAATTGATGCTAGAATTTTATCTATTGCAGATGCGTATTCGGCCATGATTACTCCAAGAAATTTTGCTAAAACTCGCTCAGCTGATGAGGCTTTTGCCGAAATCAAGCGTTGTGCCAACACTCAGTTTGATGCAAATTTAGTAGAAGTCTTTGAAAGTGTTCATCAAAATGAATCGAAGCAATTAAGCCAACATTGCAAACGTATTTTGGTTGCCGACGATGAAGTTGAAGTATTAGAAGTTTATAAAGCTTTATTAGAGCCAGAAGGCTTTGAGGTAACAACTGCTCATAATGGGTTAGAAGCGATAGGTTATATAACTAATACATTGTTTTCATTGTTGATATTAGATATTGATATGCCAGTTATGACAGGCATTGATGTTATTAACAAGGCCAGTGAAAGTGATTTAAATAATAACACACCCATAATAGTAGTTACTGGATTTGGTTGTATAGATATTGTTGATAAATGTAAAGATTTAGGGGTGGATTATTTTTTTAAAAAACCTTTTGATATTTCTGAGATTTTAAAAGCAGTTTATGAATTTCACCTCCCACGTCGACAGTATCATTGAGCTTGCTCCGATAGGTTTTGTCAAAACTTTGCATTTTCGCAAATGGCAATTGCCCCGCCAAGCGGGCTTGCAATCAAATCAGGCTATTATAGATTGCAAAGGTTATTTGGCGCGGGAGGCCTTAGAAGATTTAATAGGCTTTGATAGAATTTGGATTATTTTTATTTTTCATAAAGCGGTAAAATCAAAATCAAAAGTGCGTCCACCAAGGGGTAATCTCAAGCGTGGGGTTTTAGCTACCAGAACTCCACATCATCCAAATAAATTGGGAATGTCTTGTGTGGAATTAAGTAATATTAATGATTTTAAAATAGAAATTTCTAATCATGATTTATTAGATGGCACTCCGGTTTTAGATATAAAACCTTACATTCCGTATTGCGATTCTTTTGAAAATGCAAAGGCGGGTTGGGTAGATGAGTTAGGAACAGAAAATATATATACAGTTGAACCTAGCGAATTAATAAAAACGCAGTTGGATTTTTTGGCTGATAATGAAATTTATATTTATTTAGAAATCGAAAATATATTAAGCCGTAGGCCATTACCGTACCCTAATCATCGTGTTAAAAAATTGAGCGATAACATTTATTGGTTAGGGATACACGATTGGCGTGTAATATATAGTATAGAACATAATACAATAGTGTTACATGAGTTATTGAGTGGATATAATCGTGGTAAAAAGCCGTTAATTCATAATAAATTTACAAATAAATTTCGGGTTAATGATAAGTTTCTTGCAGTAATAAACGATAACTTTAATATAAACTTATGAGTGGGTAATTGGAGTTATAATGAAATTTTTAGTAGTAGATGATTCTTCAACAATACGGCGTATTATTACAGCGGCTTTAAAATCTGCAGGTTATACAGATATCGATACTGCATGTGATGGAAAGGAAGCGTTGAGTAAGTGTAAGGCCGATCCGGCAATTGGTTGTATATTAAGTGATTGGAATATGCCAGAAATGAATGGGTTTGACTTTTTGGTGGCTTTTCGGGCGATGAATAAAAAAATACCTTTTATTATGGTAACTACTGAATCAGAAAAAGCCAGTATTGTTAAAGCTGTGCAAGCTGGAGCAACTAATTATGTAGTTAAGCCGTTTACTCCTGATATATTATTAGATAAAATAAAAGTAGCGTTTAATAAAATGGGTATAGAAGCTTAATATTATGAATTATACTTTATAATGAAATTTACACATAAAAATTAAATATGTTACAATAAGTAAGATTACCCATTTATTAAAAAGACAACTATGAAATTTTGGCAAAAAAACACTAAAAATACCGACAGTTCTGAGGTTGTGCAGGCATTGATAGCACAATTAAAAAGCAAAGATAATCAAATAGCTCAATTATTAGAGCGTCAGCGTGAGAGTAATATATTATTAAAAGATACTCAGCAATCTTTATTAGGTGCGGGTGCCCCAGTTGTGCATTCAGATAT
Source organism: Planctomycetota bacterium (assembly GCA_027063065.1). GTDB lineage: Bacteria > Planctomycetota > JAMOSO01 > JAMOSO01 > JAMOSO01 > JAMOSO01. The sequence continues at coordinate 81,207 of JAMOSO010000048.1, forward strand.
GTCTAACGAGCAATCAAATGATGAGACTCAAATTAACGAGCATGATGATTCAAAGGTGTTGTTAATTAGTAGAGTTTTTTTAAATAAACTATTTTTTGTTTTATTATTAGTTTTAACGAGTTGGTTTTTATATTGGTTTTTAGACACTGCAAAAACTGCAAAAATGCAAAGTGATTATATTACTCAACTGAATATAGAATTGACTAAGTGTCGAAACCGAAATGTTTTTTTAATGAGGGATAATGCAGATCAATCTAAAGAGTTAGATAAATTGTCATTGGAAGTAGTTAACCTGCAACACAAGTTGGTTACTAAAGATCATGAATTAACCTCTGCTTTATCAACACAAATTTATAGAATTAAAGAATTAGAAAAATTAAATACAACCCTGTTAAATCAGGGTTTACAGAAAATATATCCTAGTGATAAAAGGAGTAAATGATGACAGATAGCAGTGCAAATTCTGAAGAGTTAAATGAAGCAATTTTACCAGTAGAAACAGAGCGTAAAGGATTACGTCCCAAATTTACACATTGTGATATATGTAACGAAGAATTACCCGAGGAAGAATTGCGTATGCAAGCTGTTAATCATCGTGAATGTTGGAAAGCATGGGTTGAAGAAAAACGTACCCGTGATCCAGAGCCTACGGAAGATTAATATTTTTTAGATGTGCACAAGCTATTGCCACAGCTAGAGCATCAGCTGCATCATCTGGTTGTGGTATGGCGTGTAAATTCATTAATATTTTTACCATTGCTTGTACTTGCGATTTATGTGCACTACCTTTGCCTGTAACGGCCTTTTTTATGGTTGCCGGCGAAAAACTGATAACGTCTAAATTATTGATAGCGGCCATAGTTATGGCTGCGCCTCGCCCTTCACTAATCCTAATAGTAGTTTGAATGTTTTTACCGACAAAAGGCTCTTCTATGGCAGCTATTGATGGTTGATGTTGTTGGATAATTTTTTGCAATTCACTGGCTATAAAACCTAAACGTTTATAAACAGGTTCTTTTTTATTGGCACAAATAGCGCCATTAGCAATATGAGTTAATTTATTACCAACCGATCTAATAAGCCCATAGCCAACTCTAATAGTTCCTGGATCGATGCCTAAAATAATCATTCTCTAGCATCCAAATTTTCAATGACATTTTTTTTCATACGCTTAATAATCCAGTCTGGCAGTCTGTGGAGTTTAGATACAAAAGAGGCAAATGCGTCGTTTCCTGTAACTTGTATACGATGTATTACAGGTGAGTTTTCTAAATAAACAAAATTTTGGTTACCGAGGATATGTTTGAATCCAGCATCTAAAATATCATCAATTACGGCCTGATTATAATTGTGTTGTGGTAATGCCATTGCATAATTAACGTTATCGGCAATTGTGCTAAGCAATTGTTGGGATTTGGTTAATTCTCGTTGGCGTTGTATTGTATCTAATGTAGTTAAGTCTGTACCAGAGTGTCCAGCCGTAAATAAATCAAAATTTATCCCTGCCAGTATTAACTCATCTGCATTTAAAATTCCCCAATTTTGACTGTAGTGATTTAATGGTGCATCTTCAAAACTAGGAGCAGTTGGTATAAATAAAGATGCAGAAAAGTCAAATGAGTTTAGAATATCTTTTGCTACTAATAGAGAATCTCGATATCCACCATCAAATGTAATTGCGATACGTTTTTTACGTCTGAGAGGTTTTGTTTCTAATAATTCTTTTAAAGGTAATACGTCGTAGTTGGCATCAAATAAATAATCCATTTGATGTTCAAAATCATCGGGATTAATGGCTAATTTATCGGGGTCGTTTTCTTGTGTACCCACGCTGTGGTATAATAAAACAGCATGACTTAGTGTAGTTTTAGAAAACATATTCGTTAGTCAATTTGTGTGAGATTTAAAAAATCATTTTCTGTTAAAATTGGAATGTTTAGTTCTTGAGCTTTTTTTAATTTGGATCCCGCTTTTTCACCAGCGAGTAAATAATCAGTTTTTTTGCTTATGGACGAAGAGGCTTTGCCACCTAAACTAATGATTTGTTCTTTAATTGTAGTGCGGGTAAAATGCTTTAAACTACCTGTTACTACAAATGTCTTATTGGCAAATATTTGCTTATGTTTAATTTTGGGCGGAGCAGATTGCATTGTTAGTCCAAGCTCTTTTAGGCTATTAATCGTGCGGATACCTTCTTCAGAATGAAAATAATCATAAATGGCTTTAGCTACAATTGGCCCAATATCTTCTATATTTTCTAAGTCTTCGATAGACGCGGATATGATTTCATCGATATTTTTAAAATATTTTTCTAGGGTTGCGCCTGTTGTGGTGCCGATATGACGTATACCTAAGGCGTATAAAACACGTCTAAGTGGTTGTTTTTTTGATTGGTGGATAGCTTTAATTAGATTTTCGGCACTTTTTTCAGCCATGCGATCTAATTGAATTATTTGTTCTATATTTAGTTTATATAAATCGGCAAAATTTTTAATGAGGTTATTATTAATCAGTTGTTCTATGATGCTTTCTCCTAAACCGTCAATATCCATTGCATTGCGAGATGCAAAATATTTTAATTTGCTTTTAAACTGTTCACCACATATAGGATTGGTACAGCGGTAAAAAACACCATCTTCGTCTTTTTTTACTTTTTGTTGGCAACATGGGCAGTGTGAAGGCAAATCAATTATGGTTTGTCTTGGTTTGTCTGTAGGAACAACTTTTACAATGTATGGGATAATTTCACCGGCTTTTTCTACTTCGACAGTATCGCCAACTCTAATATCTTTTGTATATATATTGTCAAAATTATGTAAACTAGCTCGTTTGACAGTTGTGCCAGCTAATAGCACTGGTTTTAAATTTGCCACAGGGGTTAAAACTCCAGTTTTACCTACTTGCACTTCTATGGATAAGATTTGTGTTTTTGCACGTTCAGCAGGAAATTTATAAGCTATAATCCATCTAGGGCTTTTAGTGGTTGCACCTAATTTCTTTTGTTGTTCAAAGCTATTCACTTTAATTACCATACCGTCGGTGGGATAGGTTAAATTAAAACGTTCTTCTTGCCATTTTTTTATTTCGGTTAATGCCTCATCAATATTGGCACATAAAGTGGTTTGGTTGGTATTAAAGCCCCAGTGTTTTAATAAGTTGACAAATTCTAATTGGGTTTTTGCCTGTAGTTGATCAGATGCACCAGGAGCATATAGTGTAATCGAGAGCCCTCGTTTTGCTACTACACCTGAATCATGCAATTTTAATGTACCGCCAGCGGCGTTGCGAGGATTGGCAAAGAGGTTTTCATTGTTTTTTGCTCGTTGAGCATTGATTTTGTTAAACTGTTCAAAAGTTAAATAAATTTCACCTCTAATTTCTAAATGTTGTGGATAAGGCGAAGTTAATTTATGTGGCAAGTTAGCTATTTGTTTTACGTTTTCTGTAATGTCTTCGCCACGTTTGCCATCGCCACGGGTTAGAGCTTGATATAGCTCGCCATTTTTATAACGCAGGTTTACAGCTATGCCGTCTAGTTTTAATTCAATAGTATATGTATAATTTTCGGCTAAATCTTTAGCAATACGAGTATCAAATTCATACATATCACTTGTGTTATATGAATTAGAAATTGATAGCATAGGTATGCCATGGGCGATAGTACCATCTTGCAAGGCAGTGTCATTACCAACTTGTTGTGTTGGGCTATTAGGGTCTATTAGTGCGGGGTTGGTGGATTCGAGTGTTTGTAGTTCATTAAGTAAATCATCATATTCATGATCGGAAATTTCTGGTGCATTATGTATGTAGTATTGATCGTTATGGTATTTAATTAATGTACGCAAAGTTTCGATGCGTGTTTTTGTGTTATTATTCATTTAATGCTGCGGCTATTGTAATTGTGCGGACGTTATGTTTTTGGCATAAATCCATTACTCTTACAGTGTATTTGTGATAGGCCAGTTCATCGGCACGTATTTGTACAATTTGTTTTGGGTTTTTATTTACGGCATCTATTATTTGATCTTCTAACATTTCAATGGTCAATAAATTACCGTTGACAATAATAATACCGTCTTGTCGAATGTTTATAATTAAATCTTTTTTAATAATTTTTTGATTTTTCGATTTGGATGCATTAGGCAATTTTACATCGATATCTTTTTCTTTATTTGCAAATGTTGAGCCGACTAAAAAGAATATGATTAAAATAAAAATCACATCAATGAGTGGAGTCATTGGTAAGTCAAATTCGCTTTCGTCTTCGTTGCGGTTACGGCGCACAAGCTATCCCCAAAGTTTTAAAAGTGTGATTTTAAAGGTTTAATCTTTAAAAGGCAATCTTAGTTAAATTTTAGTTTTTAATTGTTTTTGGATAATGGGCTTCAAAAAAACGCTTTGCCATACTGCCACATATTGCGCCGCCACTACCGGCAAATTCTGCCATAAAAACAAAAGAGTATTGCGGATTATTTACTGGGTAGTATCCACCAAACCAAGCGTGTGGTTTGCGTTTACCACCAGATTGCGCAGTTGAGGTTTTGGCTGCAATTTCACCGGCAATATTAGGCCGATAACGATTAGCTGTGCCACCTTTTACATTTACTACACTATATAAACCTTTACGCAAAGGTTTTAAATATGTATCTGGAATATGTAGATTTTTTGCCGTTGTTTGACGTGCTTGATCTAAATAGGGTTGTAATAGATAGCCTCCATTGGCTACTAATGCCATTAGACGTGCGATTTGTAAGGGTGTAGCTTGCATATAGCCTTGTCCAATTGCTAAATTAGCAGTGTCGCCTCCAACCCAATGGACGCCAAGGTGTTTACGTTTCCATGCGTTATCTGGAACAAGCCCTTGTTTTTCGTATGGCAAATCAATGCCGGTTTTGTGGCCAAAGCCTAATTTGCGAGCTTCGCCTTGTAAAATGGTTGTGCCCATTTTTAAAGAAGTATCATAAAAAAAAGGATTGCAAGAATGCATAATAGCTTGATATAAGCACAGTGTTCCATGTCCAAAGTGGTTCCAACAGTGTTTTGTATAATTGCCAATGCGGTACCCCCCAGTGCATCGCACGGTGGACTTTGCAGTTATTGTTTTACTTTCTAAGCCGGCGAGACCTGTAACTAATTTAAAAACAGACCCCGGGGGATATTTTTGAATGGCGCGGTTTATTAAAGGATGTTGTGATGATGTTAAAAGTTTGGCGCGTTGTTTTTTTTGAGGTCCTATTGCTTGGATAAACAAGTTGGGATTAAATCTGGGGTAGCTTGTCATAGCCAAAATAGCACCAGTTTTAATATCCATTAAAACGGCTGCACCTATTTGTTTTCCTATTGCGTTTTGTAAATCTTTTTGCATTTTTAAATCAATGGTTAAGTTTATGTTGCGGCCTCCTATGGCGGGTTCTTCTTTAATGGTATTCCAAGACACTTCGTTACTGTCTGGGTCGATAATTTTTTCTATAATTTTTTTGCCAGGGATGCCACTTAGTTCTGAATCATAAAATTTTTCGATACCACTGCGTCCGATTAGTTTGTCGCGATCGTCTCCATTTAGTTTTATATCTAACTCATTTGGTTGAATATGTGTCATATAGCCAATGATGTGTGAGGCGAGCTGTTTTTGCGGATAATAGCGTTTGGAATTGGCTTTTATAGAAAAGGCATTGATAAAATTTGGTAATGTCTCTAATACAATGGCCTGTTGTGGTTGCATGCCTTTTATAAGTATTTGACTAGACCATGGAAATTTATCGACAATAATAATTTTTTTATTTTTGCGTCTTCTACCGATTAATTTTTTAATGCGCGCCATAACCATTTTGTGCATTTTATTTTTTTTAATATTTAGCACTTTAGCAATTTGGTTTAAAATAGGTGATGTTTTGATGGCTTCTTTGGCTATGGCCAAATTTTGTAGTTTATTGTCGGGGTTTCTAAAACTTTTTTTATTAACAATATTTTTTAGACACGGTAAATTATTGGGTGTAAAAGTTAAATCAAATGCAGGATGATCTATGGCTAGTATCATCCCATTTTTATCTCTTATTGTGCCTCGTCTAGGTGCTTGATAGCGGATACTGATTAAGCGATTAGATGATGTTTGTGTGTATTGTGAGCCTTCAATTATTTGTAACCAAAAGGCTCGCAATAGTATTAAACTTAATAGTCCACAAAAAATACCACATAAAATATAGATACGACGTAAAGGCATCTTTGCAATTAAATAATTTAAGTTAATTTTTTAATTTTGCCAACATTACGTTTTGCATAATATCTTTAGGTGCTTTAGCGCCTGTCCACAACTCAAACTGGCGCGCTCCTTGGGCGATAAACATTTCTACGCCATTAATTGTTTTAGCTTGTTTGCTGTTGGCTTCTTTTAATAGCTTGGTTTCTAACGGATTGTATATAGCGTCAAATACAACACAATTTGGTGTAAATCCATTTTTGTCAAATGGGGTTTCGTCTGTGTTGGGAGACATTCCTACCGATGTAGTATTTAGTATAACATCCCATTTGATAGATTGTACCTCTGCTTGGGTGATGGCTAGCCCATTGCATTCTTTGGCTAGATTTTGGGCTTTTTCAAACGTTCGATTACAAATGCTGATATTGGCTTGGCGAGATTGTAGACCAAACGCAATTGCTCGTGCGGCACCTCCAGCCCCAATAATTAGGCAGTTTTTATCAGTTAGATTAATTTTGTTTTCTACGGCATTGATAGCTGCCCAACAATCGGAATTGTATCCGTGCAGTTCGTTATTTTTTTGCATTACAATAGTATTTACTGCACCGATTTGTTGTGCTAAAGGTTCTATTTGACTTAAACTTTTTTGCACTGATTCTTTGTGTGGAATTGTAACACTGTAGCCATATACTGGTATTTGTTTAAAATCTTCGATAAATGCATTGGGTTCACCATCTACTTTAAACGGCAGATATAGACAGTTTAAATTTAATTTATCAAAGGCGGCATTGTGAATGTCAGGGCTCATACTGTGTCCGACTGGGTTGGCAATGATGCCGTAAATTTTGGTGTCTGTATTTATTTTGTCATAGCGAAATCTGTTGCGTAGTTCAGAGGCAGTGATTTGACCAGGTGCTGATTCTGTGCCTTTGGTTAATGATGCAAATGTTAAGTATCCGCCAAATTTTTTGGTAGCTATTCTGGATATTAATCCAAGTTCTCCCATACCCAAGGCGATAGTTTCTTTTTTGCTAGTTTTTAAAGCTTGAAAAATGCGTAAATTATCTTGAATTTTATCTATTTTAACAGCTATTTTAGCTATATCACATAAGGGGTGTTTGCGGATGTTTTCAAGGATAGTTTCAAAATCATTTGGAAATCCTTTAAAGTCATGGTGAGACACAATAATCTTAGTATTGGATTGAGGAGGAAATTCATCGGCGTATTCAAGCTCTACATCAATATAATTGGCTCCCCAATTAGCTGCTTTTTGTAGCCATTGCAAACGGATGTTGTCGTTACAGTCGTTACATCCGCCGTCTTCTATTTTGCGCCATGTGGCAATAATTGGCACGGTTGAATGTTTGATTAATTTCTGGGCGCAATTTGGATCGTCTAAATAATCCAAACGGATCTCGATAATATCGGCGTGTTTATTGGCAGCATCTATGGCAGCCAATGAATCTGTTTCTGTTTTGGTGGTAAGTGGTATACAAATCATAAATGTATTATACTAATAAATATGCAAATTTATACATTGAAAGATATGCACAATAGAATAATTTTAAAAGAGCTTAAATTTGCCGATGGGTTTGTGCAGAGGGCTGTAGGGCTTTTGGGTAAAAGTTCTATGTCAGAGTCGTCAGGATTGCTTATTCAAACCAATGCTATTCATACTTGTTTTATGCGCTTTCCTTTGGATTTAATATTTCTAAATCGTCAAAATAGAGTTCTTAAAATTGTATATAATGTAAAGCCTTGGCGTATTGCAGTGTGTTTTGGTGCTTTTCAAGTTGTGGAATGTTTGGGCGGGATTGTTCCCTGTTGTGTACAAGTTGGTATGCAATTGTGTTTTGTTGCAGAGTAAATACTGGACATACAAGCAATGTTTGTTAAAATAAAATTATGTCTCGTTTTTTTAATTTTGATCAACCACAACCTTTAAATTTAGATACACCTGTTAGGCAAAGTTTGCAGGATTTGTTAAAGCAGGTTCAAGCTCGTGTTGAAGGTGGTGGCCAAAGCCACTGGGTATTAGCAGAAATTGCCGAGTTGCGTCAACCTTCTAGTGGTCATATTTATTTTGAGTTAGTACAAAGACAAGGCGAAGCTATTGTGGCCAAATGTCGGGCAACTTGTTGGCGTACAATGGCTAATAAAATCATCACAGATTTTGAAATATCTACAGGTGTTAAGTTAAAAGCTGGATTAGAAGTATTAATTAGGGTGAATATAGGTTTTCACCCCGTATATGGTTTTGCTTTAAATTTACAAGAGATAGATGTTAATTTTACCCTTGGTGAGATGGCGCGCCGTAGGCAAGCTATTATTAATAGATTGCAAGATGAGGGTTTATACGATAAGAACAAACAATTATCAATGCCTCTTGTATCAAGGCGATTGGCTGTTATTTCTTCGCACTCAGCAGCTGGCTTTGATGATTTTTGTCAGCAAATATCATCAGGTTTAACAGGTGCTACTATTGTTGTTGATTTGTATCCAGCTATTATGCAAGGAGATAGTGCTGAAACTAGTATATTGAGCCAGATATCTCGCATAGCAAAATCATCACATCTTTACGATGCTCTTGTAGTTATTCGCGGTGGTGGAGCGTCTATCGATTTAAGTTGTTTTGATTCTTATAAATTATCAGTTGCAGTTGCATTATTTCCGTTGCCAGTTGTAATAGGTATAGGTCATGAGCGCGACACGTCAATATTAGATTTAGTTGCCAATGTATCGTTAAAAACACCTACGGCAGTAGCAGATTTTTTTATTAATAAAATAAATCAATTTTTGCAAAATTTAGAGAACAATGAAAAACTTATAGTTAATAAAACTAACACTATATTAGATAATACAAATACAAATATTCAATATTATGCCGAAAGGTTAAATTTAAAGTTACAACATCAAATACAGAACCAACGACATATACTAGATTTATATAAACAAAATATTGCTGAAATCACACGTAGATTGTGTTTATCTAAAAAGTTATATTTACAAAATATTATTAAAAATTTACCTAAGTTGGCACAGAATAATATTACACAAGGTGGCAATAAACTAAATATGTTACAATCGATGATTAATATATTAGATCCTAAAAGATTATTGCAAAGGGGTTATTCTTTAACTTATGTAAATAATAAATTATTTAAAGGCAACCAAAAAATAAGTGTTGGTGATAAAGTAAAAACCGTTGTGAGTGGATTAAGTTTTACAAGTGAAGTATTAAATATAGAACAAAAAGGGAGTAAAAATGACTGATATTGGTTATCGTGAAGCAATGGATAAAATAGAATCAATCGTCGCCGAATTAGACAACGATCAAATGGATATTGATATTTTAGGCGAAAAAGTAGAAGAAGCGGTTAAATTAATAGCTATTTGTAAAAATAAACTAAGAACAACCGAGGAAAAAGTAGGTTTGATACTAAAGGATATGAATATCGACGACGATGAAAAAGCAGATGAAAATTTAAAGGAAGACTTACTTTTTTAGGAAAACAAAATGAAATATATTTTAAGTTTATTGTTGGTGTTGTTGGTAGGTTGTTCGGATGATGGTTTAGTGCAGTATCGAGATGGTCATCCTGTTGGCAATCCAGCAGATGCTATATATGAAAGTTATTGGCATAAATTAGAATCTTCAGGAATGGTAACTAGGCCTACAATACAGCCTATTGATCGAGAAATTTTAATGACACAAGTATTGGGGCGTTGGGTGCCAGATTATAAATTATCACAGGTTAGATTGCCCGATGGAGAATATATTGACGTACGCTCAGATGGTAAAGTTTATAACGCATCTAATAAGGAAGTAGGTCAATGGGATATGCGCAAGGGTAGGATTGATGTATGGGCAAATGGCAAGTATCGTTATTCTTTAATTAAAGTGCGTGGTCGTATTTGCCATTTGATGCCAACAGAATTATATGGTTTTGCTCCATTGGTTAGAGTTAAGTAAATAGATGGTCGGGGCGACAGGATTTGAACCTACGACCTCTACACCCCCAGTGTAGCGCTCTACCAAGCTGAGCCACGCCCCGACAAGAGCGAGGATTTTACCTCTTAGCAATTAATTGTCAATATGTATTGTTCTATACAATTGATTATTGCGTAGCTATTTAAAATAATTTTGATAGCTGTCTCTTGAATTTAATAAGATTAATATATTATTTATGATATATTATTAGCTAACTTATAAACTTTATTTTTACATATATATGTATTGTATGCAAAGGATGCTAATATGAATTTAAAAAAACAATTAATACTAATGTTATGTTTAGGGACGTTTTGCTCTGTAGCTTTGGCTACTAATGCACCTACATTACAGTTAAATTTTAATCAATATACCGCTTCAAAAACATTAATTGAAGGTGGTAAAATATTGCAAATACCAAATGAAACATCTTTTGTTAAAGATTTAACACGAAATGATGATTATTTATATTTTAATGGTCTTAATGATAATTTGCATATCGAATTATCTAATCATAATATAAATACATTAAAGGGTTCCTTTTCTATTAAATTTGATTTTTATTCTCGCAGGTTGCCTAGAGATGACGATTATCGCAATCCCGAAATCAAAAATATTGAGGTGTTCGCTGCTATTGATGCGCAAAATAAAACAGTGTTGGCATTTTATTTAAATCAAGATAACCGTTTTACCGTAGAGTGGGTTAATCACAATGGCAAACGCTTTGAGATTCAAACATCGTGGAATCATGGCAATAATTATGAAGTGGCTAGTTTGCAACGCAATAAATGGTATCGCACGGCATTAATTTATAATAAAAATATAAATAAATTAGAAATTTACTTAGATGGAGAAAAAATCGGCTCGACTAAAACAGAAGGGATTTTAAAAGATATTAAACAATTTCGTTTTGGTGGCAATTTAGATAAAAGTCAAAAAAATATGTTTCTTGGAGGTTTGGATAATGTCAAATTATTTAAGGGTATCACTAACAATAAACAGACCGATAAAATTGCGCAAAAAAAGGCGTGGCAACGTTTGTATAACTCGGCAAATGTTGAATTGAGCCGATTTTTAAAGCCAGAAAAACCTGAGTGGGCTAATCATCATCCTAGAATGTTATTAACGCCTGCCAGAATTAAAATTTTAAAAGAGGACTTAAAAAAAGGTAAGGGTCCCAAGTTAGTAGAACGTTTATTAGAAAAATGCGATGCGATGATGAATCCCAACGCGTTTGGGTATGTTAATGAGATTCCTGTTCGTTCTTGGGATGCAACTAAAATTTTAGGACCTATAGAATTATCTTTGGCGACAATTTTAACAGGTGATAAAAAATATGCTCAATATGCTATTAAACTTGTTTGTGATTATACTACAAAACGTGGATTGCATGATGTCGATAGAGGATTATATGGTTCTGGCGAAGGTATGGTTAGGCAAGGAATGGTGGTTACTTGGACATACGATTGGGCATATCAATATTTTACTCCAGAACAACGTCAACAAGTACGTTTATTTTTATTAAATATTGCACAAGGCACATATAATTTTTATAAGGGTGACGTTGATTTTCAATCACATACAGATGGTTTGAGTGGTTGGGTAGCTAATTGGACTGCCATGTCGGTGTCTACTTTGGGCAATACTTCTTTGGCTATTTTGGGCGAAACAAATGCTCCCGCAAAATTGTGGCTGGATTATGCCATTGCCAGAGCTCTTCAATATGGTTTTTATGCCATAGGAACAGAAGGATGTTTTCACGAAATGATTAATTATTTTGCGTATGGGGCAGCACCGATTTTACCTTTTATGGAATCATACTATACTGCAGGTGGTGATGATATCTTGAGTAAAACAAATTTTTCTAAATTAACTAATTTTATTCCTTATGTTATTTATCCCAATAGCCGTAAGACAATGTCATTAAAATATGCATCTTCAGGAATTACGGTATTACATAATGTTAATTCTTATCCATTGGCGTTATTGCGTAAAAAATTTGGAAATCAACAGGCCGAATGGTGTTGGCAACGTTTACATGAAAATCAACCGTGGTATGAAAAATGGAGTTTGTTTTCAATTATTTGGTTTAAGCCAGATCAACCAAAATTATCTTCGCCTAATTTACCTTTGGCAAAGTGGTTTAAAAGTGAGGGCTTTGTGGCATTTCGTTCTGATTGGACAAGAGATGGTATAGCCGGCATCTTTATGGCTTATCCTGCTAAGATGATGTCGCATGATCAATCAGATAGAGGTCAGTTTACATTGTATGGTTATCAAGGTCGCTGGATTATTGATAATGGTGGGCGAGGCAATCCAAAGCAAGGTTGGCGAGATGCACATAATTTAATTACAGTTGATAATAAAATACCGTTTCAAAAAGCTAGATTGATGCATAATTTTCATCACGATTCATTTATAACCAATTATTGTAGTGACGATTCTATTGCCACAACGGCAGAGGCTGATTTGACAGATTCTTATCGCTATACATATACATGGGGATATAAAAAACGAGGCAATAATTCTAAGTACGAAGACATGTTTAAGGATGCTCAACGTAAGATTGTTTTTATGCGCGAAAAACACGCACCATCATATTTGTTGGTGTATGATACTATTCAACAAGATGATAAAGAGCATTCTTATACGTTAAATTTGCATACAGATTCACAAAACGAAGTTTCAATACAAAAAGATAAAGTTGAGTTTAAACAATATCCTATCATAAAGGGGGCTGAAGTATCTTATTTATGTTGGCCAGGGCAAGTGGATAAATCGGGTCAGTATTATTATAAGGGCAGACCTTATAATGGTGAGGTAAAATACGGTCAAGCACAATACATAATTGATGTGCCGGTTGCAGGGCAATACAATTTGTATGGATTTGGCAGACCAGGCGAAAAGAACCCAGGTGGAATGGATTCTTTTTTTATTAAATTTGGCAAACAAAAAAGTTTATGGGGTGTATCTAAATATTCTTGGTCAAAGATAAATAAAAAACCATACGAGTTAAAGGCGGGTCAAAATATATTAACAGTTTTGGCTAGAGAGCCAGAGTCTAAGGCGATAAAGTTTGTGTTGTATCCTGTGAGTGCCGGTATCCCTGTTTTTAATAGCGATCATGATGATAATTTAATTTTAATTGACGCTTCTAAACCAAATAAGCTTAGTGGTACTTTTTTTGTTAAAACAGAAAAATTGCCAGCTAGTGCTTATGATGAGGCTAAAGAGGCTTATATGACACTGTATCAGTTAGCTCCAAAAAGAGGTTTTAAATCGGGAGTATTTCCTGGTTTATCTTTGCCACACTTGCGTTTGCAGGTTACTGATAAAGCCGTGCAGGGTAAATTTTTAAATTTTTTCTATCCTAGAAATGCTAAAATGGAACAACCAATTTTAAAAAGAATAGATGATAGTGCTAATTTGATTGTATGGAAATCATGCCAAGATTTAATTTGCTACAAAGAATCGGATTTGATTATTAAAAATGGTTTAGAAAGTGACGCAGATTTAATCGTGATACGCAAGCAGTCCGATAAGCTAATTTCATTTGTTATGCTTAATGGCACTTATTTAAAATATCGTAATCAAATGTTGATAAATTTATTGGGCGGTAAAGGTATAGCCTCTTGGACAAAAGATACTTTGGCAATAAGCGGTCAAGATTTATCTGATTTTGTATTTAATTTTCCATTGGGTAAAAAAAATGTGTTTAATATTTTAGCAAAAAAACCTATTTTGAAAAAAGTTACCGCTAACGGTAAAAATATTACAGTTAAACATACAGATAAAGGCTGGCAATCAACTACGCTTTTACCAGGCAATAAGGTATTAACATGGTAGAAATCTATTTTGTAATTAATGCTAAAATTAAATCAGTCTTTTAAAATCACATTTTTAATAGTGATATTTGTAGTTGTTCCAGCGTTGTTTTTGGGGCTTTATAGTATTTCGGTTTTAAATATAGATAAAATTGTAGAAGAGGCTCAATTTGAGGTATTGATTAATGCATGTATTGTTTTATTGTGTATAGTTGCAATCATTACAGGTGGCTTATTTACTACGACGTTAATTCGTCAAGAAATGGAATTGGTCAGGTTAAAAGATGATTTTATATCACGCGTCAGTCATGAATTAAAAACACCTTTATCTACGATTAGATTATTGGCAGAGATGCTAAATAGTGGTGTAGAAAATAAAAATAAACAACAAGAATATTATCAAACTATCGCCCAAGAAAGTGAGCGTTTAAGTCGTTTAGTCGATAATATTTTAAATTTTTCTAGGATAAATTCTGGTAAATTACAATTTGTGCCACGGGAGTGTCAGGTAAACCAATTGGTTAATGCGGTTATTGATAATTTATCATTAGGTGTTACAGGCTTTAGCTTTAAATTTATTAATGAGTGTGGATTAAAAACTATATATTGTTCTCCAGATGAGACTTCTCAAGCATTGTTGAATTTGTTGGAAAATGCAATTAAATATAGTTCGCAAGCTCATTGCATTAAAATTATATTAACGGATACTAAAGCTTATTATAGGTTGTCAGTATTGGATAAAGGGATTGGTATTGCAGAACAATATCAACAAAAAATATTTGAACAATTTTACAGAATTAATGCAAGCACTGCTAATGATGCTAAAGGTTCTGGTATAGGTTTAGCAGTTGTGTCTGCGATTGCTCGTATGCATAATGGATGGGTGGAATTAAAGTCAGAAGAAGGTATTGGAAGTAATTTTACTATCGTTCTTCCAAAGCCTATGTCTTAGTATTTTATCAGCTATTGGATACGAGAGATATAGAACAAATGTTTATGGATATTTTTATAGATTTATAGTTTGTATGAATTTATTTAATATTATTTCTTTTTAATCCCAACTAGATTTTAATTAAAAAAACTTTAATATATCGACTCTTATATCAATGGAGATTTTGTGGACGATTGGAAAATAGAACGCAGTAAAAAAAAATGCCAACAATGCCCTAGGGTTTTTGAAATAGGCGATGCTTATATTTCTTATATTGGTGACGATCAGGATAGCTTTGAAAGAATAGATATCTGTCATGATTGTTGGCAAAGTGCTAAGCCGTCTGCAATTTATGCTTACTGGGAAACTGAAGTTCAAGAGCCTAAAAAACCTAAAATGATAGTTGATGATAATGTCTTATTTGATTTTTTTATGGGACTTGAAAACACATCAGAGCAAAATAAAATTGAGTTTAGGTACATATTAGCATTAATGTTAATGCGTAAAAGATTTTTATCATTCGAAGATATGCGTGTTGAAAATGGTGTGTCTTTTATGACGGTAGGTTTGCGTGGGGGCGGGCATCAAGATGTAATAGATCCAGGTATTTCAGAACAAAAAATAGTAAAATTGCAAAAAGAATTAAACTCTGTATTTACAATTGATATTGTTGAGAAACCTAACCCCCTGCAATTGGCTTTGCCAGCTAATTTGTATTTAGATGCCAAAGCTGAAGACGTTATTGATTGTGCCCATGAGATGTCAGTGTCGTATGTAGTTATGAATACTAGTACAGTTCCGTTGAGTGCTGATATTGCCAGGTGT
Source organism: Planctomycetota bacterium (assembly GCA_027063065.1). GTDB lineage: Bacteria > Planctomycetota > JAMOSO01 > JAMOSO01 > JAMOSO01 > JAMOSO01. The sequence goes on from JAMOSO010000048.1 coordinate 96,974, forward strand.
GAAACAATTAGAGACTATGCTAAGGATAAACAAATCCAAATACCTATATATCAAAGTGGATTTCGTATTTTAGAATCTAAAACATGGCGTAAGGTATTTGATGTTTGGTTAATGCCTGCCCGCGCGATGGGATCAAAATTAATCTCGGTGCGTTGTGGTTTTAATGCTAGTGAATCAATTGATTTGCAAATGCCAGAATTAATTAAGCGTTTAAATCATTTAACTAAGCGTTGTTTACGTTATAAATTAAAATTAGTGGTAGAAAGTGATGAATTAAATAATCAGCAATTAGAAATGTTATTGCAAAGTCAAGATGATGGCTTTTTACTGCATACATTGATGTATCAAGTAACGGCAAATGCCGATGAATTAGCTAATAAAATAACACAGGTAGCTAACAGTTGCGGTTATGGATTATGCCCTTTAGTTGATATAGATTATAATTCATTGTCTTCATGGGTAAGGGCAATGATTACAGGTAATTTTTCTGGTGTTGTGTTGCCAGTAAATTTAGGCTTGACTCCAAGTTCAGAAGAATTAAAAAACCTTGTGAAGGCTTTAAAAAAATATATCGATGAAGCACAAGCCTAAATTGGATTATTTTTCTGCCCAGTAAAACATTTGCTCTATATTTTTTAGTGCGCCTTGTTGAATAGTTGGGTCTATTTGAATGAAATCTTTTTCTTTGGGATTTTTTAATATTTGTAAAATATCCCAAAGAGTGTTTGATTTCATATATTTGCATAAGCTACAGCTACCCACTAATTTCTTTTCTGGAAATTCTACTTGTATACGGCTTGAAAGCCCACATTCAGTTAGTAGTAAGTAATTTTCATCATTATTAGATTTGATATAATCCAGTAAACCTGTTGTCGAACCTACATAATCAGCGCAGTGCAAGACCGAACTAGTGCATTCTGGATGAGCTAAGACTTTGACGTTAGGATATTTGCTTTTAACTTCATCAACTTGTTTAGAGGTGTACTCTTCATGTACATAACAAGTGCCATCCCATAGTATAATTTCTTTGTTTATTCCTCGGCGTTGCATTTCTTCTTGAATGTTTTGCCCCATAAACTTATCGGGTACAAAGCATATTTTATCGCTGTCTATTTTTTCGATAATATCATATACATTAGAGCTTGTAACGCTTAAATCACATTCGGCTTTTACATCAGCAGTGGTATTTATGTAACATATAAACGTATGTTTTGGGTATTTTTGACGTAGTGCTTTTACATCTTGGGCTGTTATAGAATCTGCCAAAGAGCAACCATCATCAGTAGCGGGTATTAGAACTTGTTTGTTAGGGTTTAAAATTTTAGCAGTTTCTGCCATAAAACGCACAGCGGCAAATATGATAATATCAGCATCTGTTTTGGTGGCGTCTTTTGAAAGTCCGTAAGAATCGCCTGTAAAATCAGCTACACCATATATAATTTCTGGTACTAAATAGGAATGAGCTAATATAACGGCGTTTTTTTCTTGTTTTAAGCGGTTAATCTCGTTGATGATAGGCATCATTTCTTGACATTTTTTCAAATCGTATGGACAAGGGCTGGCACCTAATTTTACAGATTTTAATTTACCATATAGCTCTTGGGCTGTTTTTACTTGACTCATTTTGTTGCCTTTTTATTGGTTGGACGTAGTTCGTCTAACATTTTTAAAACGGAAGGATTGTTTTTTATATTAGTATTTTGTTGTATTTCTTTTTCTAAAATTTCGTCAATGCTAAAATCAGAATGAATCTCAAAACCAGCATCTTTAATCATTTGTAATGTTTTAGCTCTTGAGCCACCAATAGCATTTAGATAACCATCTAAAAATATTGAATTGGCTACATATAAACTTAAAACTTCTAAACCACGCAGGTGATATTCTCGTCCAGCGGCAGCTCGTATTTCGGTTTGAGGTATTAAAAATCTAAATAGGCATAGTACTCGTAAGCAATATTGCGGAGTAAGATCATGGGTGGCGTATAATGGGTTGCCCTCGATAGGCAAAAGAAAGTTTACAGGTATAGATTTAGCATTTACTTGAGCAAGTTTAGTGGCTATTTCAATAAGTTCTTCAGCTGTTTCTCCCATACCGACAATTAATCCCGAGCATACTTCCATGCCTGCTTTTTGGGCGGCCAGTATAGTGTCTACTCTGTCTTGCCAACTATGAGTTGTGCAAATTTTTGCATAATGTTTTTCGCTAGTATTTAGATTGTGATTGATGCGATCGCATCCCGCTTGGCTTAATATATCTGCGTGTTCTTGGTTCATTAATCCAGCGGAGACACAGGTTTCTAAATTATATTTTTGTTTGACAGCTTTGACAATTTCGGCAATTTTTTTAGTGCGCTCTATTGAGGGACCTCGCCCAGAAAAAACCATGCAATATCTTGTAGCTCCTGCTTTGTAGGCTCGTTCGGCTTCGGCTAAGATTTCTTCTTCGGATTTAATGTTGTATGTTTCAATGTTTGCTTGTGATTTTTTGCTTTGTGGACAATAGTTACAATCTTCACTACAGTTGCCATTAGCAACATTGTTTAGAATTTGAACTTCTACAATGTTGCTACAATAACGTTTACGCAATACATAAGCGGCGTTGACTAATTCTAATAAATCATATTTGTTGGGCTTTAAGATGTCTAAACATAATTGCTGTGAAATAGGTTTTTTATCGGCATTTATTAGCTGATTGTAGATGTTGCTATCCATAGGTTGCCATTCAAAATAAAAATAAAAGACAAAAATATAACAAAAAAAAGCTAAAAAATACAGAAAAAGCGTTTTTTTACTAAAGAATATTTTTTAATTGACGAAATAAACAAAAGTTTTTAACCCCATTATAAAGGAATTAAAATGGCTACAAAAAAACCTGCAAAAAAACCTGCTAAAGCAAAGCTAACTGGTATTAAAACTCGTTTTAATAAAACGCAATTATTAACTGAATTAGCTGAAAGAACAGAATTAAGCAAAAAAGAAGTCGCTTCAGTGATTGATGAACTAGCTGTTTTAATGGGACGTCATATTAAAAAAAGTGCCTGTGGAGAGTTTGTATTGCCAGGTTTGTTAAAAATTAAAACTGTTAAAAAACCAGCGACTAAAGCTCGTAAAGGTGTAAATCCATTTACTGGTGAAGAAATGATGTTTAAAGCAAAACCAGCATCATTAAAAGTTAAAATTTTACCTCTAAAAAAACTTAAAGAAATGGCTGGCTAGTTAATTTAAGTTTTATTCCAAGCGCCCATTGCTAAGGCATTATTAATGTCGTTAAAGAGCGACATAGTATTAGTGTGATTAATATCTTTTAGGTATAATGCAGTGGGCTTTTTTTATGGATAAACAAATGCAAGAGATTTTATATTATGATGGTGATAAATTAACTAAAGAAATTATTATGGGTGAGGGGCTTATCAAGTGGGCCTATCAAGATGCTTCAGTCTCATTGTTAAGTCGTGTTTTATTTCATAACCCATTTTTTTCTAATTTGATGGGTTTATTTTTTAATTCTGGTTTTTCAAGACCTAAAATAGCCAAAGCGATTAAAGACTTGCAAATCAATGAGTCAGAGTTTGCAGAACCTGTAGACACTTTTAAAACATTTAATCAATTCTTTTATCGTAAACTCAACCTATCTCAATATCGCCCATATAATCATGATGCAACAGTTTGTGCTATGCCAGCAGATGGTCGAGTTTTAGTTTATCCAAATTTAAATAAAGATACGCTTATTCCTGTTAAGGGTAAGTCTTATTCTGTTAAGCAATTTTTAAATATTTCAGAGGACACTTTTACCGACGGTTCTTTGGCTGTTATCCGTTTATGCCCTGCAGATTATCATCGTTTTCATTATCCTTTTGACGGTAAAATCATAGCTGAACAAAAAATAAATGGCTATTATCATTCTGTTAATCCTTTGGCGTTATCTTTGGGGATTGATGTGTTTGGTCAAAATAAAAGGTATTATTCTATTTTACAAAATGATATTTTCCAAAAGGTGGCTTATGTCGAGGTTGGGGCTTTTGGTGTCGGGTCAATTTTACGCAGTAATCTTAATAATTCTTTTAGCAAAATGGATGAGCGCGGTTATTTTGCTTTTGGTGGCTCAACAATAGTGTTGGTGTTTCAAAAAGATAAGATAAGATTTAATGAACGCTTGATTAAAAATTCACAAGAAGGTTATGAAACTTTGGTAAAAGTTGGCGAAGATTTAGGTGTGCAGTTTTAAACTAAGGGTTTAACAATAAGTCTGTAATATTTGACATCTGTAATGTTGTGTTGTGTGGTAAATCTGTTTGACAGTTATGTATACAAATAGGGTAATCTTCTGCTTTTGTTGGTGCTAGTCCGTGTGAGCCTTTAATTAATTTGGCATCGGTGGGTATAATATCCATTAAGTAACGCATGCCAATATGTTTTTTTAATAATTGCCAAGCGATTTTTAATTTAGGATATTTCAATTTCGGATTAATCAATAGTTCACAAGGGTCGTACCCGCACTTTGAATGTATGGCAATTGTCGTAGCAAAATCAGGTGCATTATTTTCGTCTAACCAATAATAATAAGTAAACCAAGCATTTTCTTTTGCAAAGCATATCAAATCGGGTGTTGTATTATCATTGTTGTTATAATGAGTTATATGGTCTATATCGGTAATGGTTTGTAGTAAATTACAAACATCATTTTTGACTTTATGGTCATTAATATAAATTTGAGCTATTTGATGATCTGATACGCTAAATGCTGTCGATAGTCCATAATCTATTAGTTCGCCAGCTTCATTAGATGTGGTTTTTAAAAAACCATGATTTCGCAGTATACGGTTTATATGTATCGGCGTGTTTACTTGGTTGATATGATAAGAGCTTAGTAAGATGATGTCGTATTCGTTTTGGTGCTCATCGATAAATGGCATTAAAATATCATCGAGCTGTGTAACTTCTTGTTTTATTTGAGAATGGTTAGGTCCTAAGCTTTGCTGTTTATAATCTAAGTGTGGAACATAAATAAAAGATAAATTAAAGTCTTCTAGTTGTAAACAGTGCCTAGCAGTATCTAAAATCCATTGACTCGATTTGATATTTGCATTTGGCCCCCAAAAATTAAATAAAGGAAATTTACCATATATTTGTTCTATTTCTTTACTTAAATTAGGCAGGTTAAAGTATACGCCGCCTTGTTTACGTCCGTCTGCAAAATATACAGGTCTTACATTTGCATATAAATCAGCAGTTGATTTCATCCCCGGCCAAAAGAAGTATTTAAAACTCTTAAAATCTTTATTTGTTTTTTGTGCTTTTTGCCAAATTTTTTGTCCTTTGATTATTGCCTCGGATTGCGGCCACATTTCAACTTTATTTAGATCTCGATAATAACTGCCGTTGGCAAATACATTGTGTTGTGTGGGTGTTAAGCCAGTAACTAAAGATGCGTGTGCTGGCAATGTTAAGGCTGGTATACAGGGGCTTATATTGTGTTTATTATTGGCTTTCGCCCATTTTTGTAATTTAGGGCTCATAGCGAGTAGTCGATTAGAAAAACCAGGTATTTCAATTAAAAGACGTTTTTTCATCAAAAGTTTTATTTGTCTGAATTTTTGTCCGATAAAAGAGCGTGAAATTTCAACTCTCGACCGTGAAAAATAAGTACCAGTTTTTTTAAAGTAACCGTGCCGTTTGGTTTAAGATGCCACGAATGTTGTAGGTTTTTATCAGATGCGTATTTTTTTAGCTGTGCGGTTGCTCTGTTGATTAGTGCTTCTTCTACTGCGGTGTTGTATGTTTCTTTAGATTTTAGATATTTAATTTCAATAAGA
>JAMOSO010000049.1 GCA_027063065.1 Planctomycetota bacterium
TATAGGGTTATTTGTTCTTATATACAAAATTAGAACAGGATGAATTTTCTGATAAATAAAAATTATATCTTGCAACATAACTCTTATTATGTTGCGAAACCTCTAGCTACAAAGATAAAGTAAAATTTATCTAAATCGATAAATCACTAATACAGTAACACTGTACCCAGATTTAATTATACAAAACAGCTTTACTCCAAGCCTTCTATTGCCGAACTAAATAATTTATCTAAAATCAAAGCCCTATTATCAATATAAGAGCCAAAATGATATGCAAACCATCTAGTTAAACCTGTTGAATCTGTAAAATATCCCAAAAAAGCTTTATGCATAGCTGTAAATAAATTAATAGAACTTTCCCTGAAAGATTCTATTTCTTGTTTTGTCTTACCTTGCATAGCTTTATTAAAACTAGTAGTTACTTGCATGCGCATAGCATCACTTAACTCATTAATTAGCTTACCTTCTAACGTATTTGCTATTTCTGAAGCTAAATTCATCACGGCGAGTTGCATATTATTTGATGCCATAATTCTATTGCAAAACAACTCTACCATAGCTTGCCTAATTTGTTGCTCCGTTGCATTTTTAGGTAATTTTGCAATCCTTGTGGCCACTGCATATAACATTGCACGTATTTGTTGATCAGATTGATTTAATGCCTGATAAAAACAATTAATAGCCAAAATAACTTCTTGTTGTTTTATATTTGCAGTAGTTCTTAAAAAGTCCTGAGCCACTACATCATCTTCCATAGACTTCATACTTAACAAAGTATCATGTAACAACAATGCCACATCTTTACTAGACTGACATCGATAAAAACGTAAAGGTGTATCTAATGGGAATGCCAGTAGCTCCCACATACTATATGCGCTTTGTGTTCTAAAAGTCTTTCTAAATTTTGACTTATATAAAATTGTCTCTGCATCATCAGACGAATTAAAACAAACTTTTTTTTGTGAAGCATTTAAATGTTTAGCAGAAACCACATAAGTCATACCACTGCCAGGTATTACTTGATGAAATTTATCTGCAAAGCCGATTTTACCCGATGAACGTAAAAATTTATTTAAAATCTGAGTATTTGACGCCATTAAAAAAGCATCACCATCCATCCAACGCAATGTGCCTCGCATTTCTGGCAATAATTTATTATATAAATGTTCTATACTATCAAATCTAATAAATCCTACAGGATTGACAATTTGTTGCGCATACACCATTTCTATAGAAGGCTTTAAGCCTATTATACAGGGGTATTGTTCTCGCCATTTTAAATTAGATAATAATTGTAAATTTTTTTCTTCAATACTACCGGGTTTAATCTGACCCTTACTAGCTATAGGCTTATTTTTTTCTAAATAAATAACTGCTTCACGAGCTAGTGCAGAATAACAAATAAAAATATTTGCCATTAAAACTAACCAAATGAATATATAAGTTTTGTATTTAGTCATCCTACTATAATGCTTCTTTTAGCAAAAACATCTCAAATCGTTTTAAAGATTTGAGATGTTTTTAATGCCAATATAATCAATAAACTTAATAATTACTTATCCGATGCTAATTTAAAAATACCGACAACCTCATTCATTTGTTCAGACATTTTCTTTAATTCATCAGCATCATTATTTAATGACTCAGCCTTACTAGTTGTCTTATTAGTAATGTTAGAAATATTTACTATATTTCCAGCAACTTCAGTGGCTGTCACAGACATTTCTTTAACCTGTTTTCCTGTGTTTTCTGCCAAAACTGATGTTCTATTCACCAATTCTTCTATGTTACGCCCTGTTACAGATTGTTCTTCTGTAGCGGCGGCAATAGCATTAGAAATACCAATGGCATCAGTATTTGCCATAGCCACGTCTTGTATGGCAACAACAACTTCATTTGTGTTGCTTCTAATTTCGTCAACTCTACTGCGTATATCGTCAGTCGATATAGCTGTCTGCCTAGCTAGTTCTTTAACTTCATTAGCAACAACTGCAAAACCTTTACCAGCTTCACCAGCAGAAGCCGCTTCAATTGTTGCATTTAATGCCAACAAATTAGTTTGACCAGCAATTGAAGTAATCACCTCTACAACCTTACCTATTTCTTCAGAAGAAGTTTTTAATTTTTCTATTATTTCCATTGCTATACGAGTTTTAGTATCTGCAGAATTTGACAATTCTGCCGCTTTCATTGAATTTTGTGCAACTTCACTAATTGCTTGACTCATTTCACCTATAGCCGTGGCTACTTCAGAAACAGACATCTTTGTATCATCTGCAAAACCAGAAACTTCATTTGCAATAATAGATAATTCTTCGGCAGCCCCTGCAATAGATTTGGCTTTAGATTCAATTTCTTGCATATTTTGTTCCACATCATTTGCCTCATCACTCAAATTGACAGCAGTATTATTTACACCTGTAGACTCTTCACGCATACGACCAACTGTATTTGCTAATGATTTAGACATTATAATAAGATGTGAAATTAAATCACCGATTTCATCTGAAGTATGATCATCTTCCATTGTATCTGTTTTAGATAAATCACCAGCCGATACATCCAAGGCAAATGATAAACATCTTTTTAAACGTGCAATAATTTTAACACGTATAAAAATTGCTGTAAAAATCAACAAAAACAAAGCAACAACACCCGATATATATTGCAATGTTATTAGTGTTGCCACTTTCTTTTCCGATGCTGCTTGATACATTCCAACTGCTTTATGCATACTTTTTAAACAGGCATTAGATACATTAGATACTTGTTTTATTGCACTTTTATAAGCTTGCGAATCTTTACTTTCTGATTCTATTATCTGCACAATATTAACAAAATTTGTCCATTTTTGATTAACTACTTCTAACTGAGTACGTATTTGGTTCAATTCAGTAGCTGGGATATATATTTTTTTAGTCATACCCAAGTCTTTAAAACTTTCACCACCATTAAGCAACGCATTAAGCGATAATTCAAAAAGTTTTTGAGTAAGTTTACACTTATGTAAATCTCCTTCTGAAGAACTTACACTTTCTTGTAACACTTCCTTAGCATATTTTTGTACTAACATTCGTTGACGACCAGCCACATTTAACGTTACCGCATCATCTTTTTGAGCATTACTAACCCATACTGTCACAATAACAGACACCCACATTGTGATTACTAATAACACAACTGGTGCTAAAATCTTTACTGTTACTCCCTTTAACATAATATCTCCATTTAAAATTATTGTCCTTAAATTGTTTATAACTTAACAACACATCATACAATAAAACATATATAATAAAAAGACTTATTTAACTTATCTGTAATGCGAGCTTGTACTTGCATAAAAATCATATACTATACAAATATGTCTAAAAAACGAATTTTATTATGCGTATACCACTTTATAGCCCAAGATATCGCTATTTTTTTTAAATCTAAAGGATGGGATGTAGAATTATTAGGATATTACGAAAATAACAATCCTAACAAAGTTTGGAGACATGATACCAATACAATTTTAAAGCAAATTTCTAACAAACCTACACTTTTTTTTACATTAAACTCTCAACATCTTGACAAACGTATTTGTAGATTATTACGCAGTCAAAAGATACCTGTAATAAACTGGTTTTTAGATGACCCATTTAGCTCTATATCCCCTTGGTACATACACAACAACTATTTAACGCCATCAGAAACCACCACTCTTTGGTGCATAGACCCAATACAAACTCAAAAATTAGCAAAGTTAGGCTTCCAAACTGTATACAGGCCACATATTACAACACATAGATTTCTCAATAACCTGCCCCAACAACCAACCACACAGGTAAGTTTTATTGGCAACCTAGGCCTAACGTTAAAAGAAAAATTTAATGCCTTCGTTAACAATAATCCAAAAGTTATCAATTGGGCAAATAGTTTTGTGCAGGATTTTTTAAACGCCAACACAAGAGATTATGAAGGTTTTTTATCAAACTACACCCCTGCTCCATCTCCATTTAGCTTTAACTATCAAAGCCCTAGCGGAACACAGCAAAGTGATTTTTTAAAATTTTTAACATCAGCTTACACACGCAAACATTTATCGAAAATCCTACCAAAAAATAATCTACAAATATATGGCGACAAAGACTGGCTTGAATGCATCAGCCCAAAAGTTTTTGGTGGTCGGGTAAATTATCAAACCCAAACCCCACACATTTATTCAACCACAGAAATCAACATTAATATTACACACTTACAATTTAAAGATGGTTTTAATCAGCGTATATTAGATGTTTTGGCAGGAGGCAATTTTTTATTGACCGACTATACCCCAGCTTTAGAAGAATATTTTAAAATTGGCACAGATATTGTTTGTTATAAAAATAAAGATGAAATACCTGAAATTATAAAGTATTATTTAAAAAATAAAAAACAAAGACAGAATATAGCCATACGTGGCAAAGAGATAGTTCATAAACATTTTCCTCTGGATAAATTATTTAACACACTACTATGAATGACATAAACATACTCCCCGATACATTAATAAACCAAATTGCTGCTGGTGAAGTCGTCCAAAGACCAGCTTCGATAGTCAAAGAGCTAATAGAAAACGCATTAGATGCCAATGCAACATCTATAGAAATATTTCTAAAAGCTGGAGGTAAGCAAAGCATCAAGATTGTCGACAATGGCCACGGTATGAATTGCCAAAATTTACAATTAGCTATACAACGTCATGCCACATCAAAGATAAGTCGCCTTGAAGACCTATCCGCTATTACTACAATGGGATTTCGTGGTGAGGCTGTACCAGCAATTGCATCTGTATCCCGAATACAAATATCCACTACTGCACAAGGCGACAACGAAGGGTATCAATTGATAATGCACGGTGGAAACTCACCGCAAATTATGCCATGCGCCCCAAGCACTGGCACTACTTTTTTAGTAGAAGATTTATTTTTTAATACACCGGCTAGACGCAAATTTATGAAAAGCGATCGAGCTGAACTAAATAAAATTGTTGATGTAGTAACACGTTTTAGTCTGGTACATCCCCATATAGCTATTAATTTGTACCATAATGATAAAAAAGTATTTAACCTAAAAGCTTCTAGCCTAGAAAACCGTATTGCAAAATTATGCGGTATTGAGCAAAAATCGTTAATTGAAATACCACATACACAACGCGGTTCTATAGCCGTTTATGGATATGTATCAAGTCCAGAAAAAAACTATAACAACCGATCCTCTATTTACATAGCTGTTAATGGCAGATTTATACAAGACCCAACACCGTTACAAGCCATCGTACAAGCTTCAAAAGATTTTTTTCCTGGGGGTAGATTTCCAGCGGCATTTATTTATCTTGAATGCCTACCAGATTGGGTAGATGTAAATGTACATCCCGCTAAAACAGAAGTGAAATTTCAAGATCAAAAAAATGTATTTGGGTTAATACGTAAAAGCTGTAGCGAAGCATGGCAAAATTATAAACAAACCGACCATGCGCCAATACAAAACTTAATAACCACCGATCAAAACATCAAAAACTACCCTATTCACACACCAACATATACAAAAAACAATATTGTACACGAACCACCAACACAATTTATTACTGAAACACCAACACCATTACCAATGTCAAAAAGCTTAGAAGATATCGAAATAGATAATGCACCTATATTTCAGATTGACAATATATATATTGCCGTAGCGTATAAAGGAGGTTTATTAGTTTTGGATCAACATGCAATCCATGAAAAAATAACTTTTTTAAAACTCATCGATAATACAAATAAAAATATTTTAACTCAAAAATTATTAAACCCAGAAATAATCCCTTTAACCCCTAAACAAATAATCAATTTTAATACATACAAAGAAATTTTAAATAATGCTGGATTTGATATAGATTTATTTGGCGAAAATGAGCTAATATGTCACGGTACACCAACTATTTTAAAAAATTTAAATCCGACAAAAATTATTACCGAAATCTTTGAATCCACAAATCCCAAAGACAATATACAAAACCTTAAAAAAACAGTTATAGAACGTATAGCCTGTCATAGCTCTATAAGGGGTGGCAACAAATTAAACGACACAACCATGCGCGATTTATTAAGGCAATATATAACTTTAACAAATGCTAGCACCTGTCCACACGGTCGGCCTGTTGCTAAATTTTTTACCTCAGAGGAATTAGCTAAATGGTTTCACCGATAACAAAATTACGCGCACATATAATCTGCGGACCAACCGCAAGTGGCAAAGACGATTTAGGCTATGAACTAGGAAAATTATTAAATCAACCCATAATTGTAATGGATTCTATGAAAATCTATCGCAAAATGGATATCGGCACAGACAAGCCCGAAAAAGAAAAGCTAAATAGCGCACAGTACCACCTAGTTAATATACGCGAACCACATCAAAGCTATGACATATCTACATACTTACACGACTGCGACTGCATCGTTAAGCAATACAATCAACAAGGTAAAACCCCAATTATTGCTGGCGGGACATTTTTATATTTAAAAGCATTGTTAAATGGTATTTTTGAAGCTCCTAGCGCCGATAACAATATAAGATTGGAGTTGCAAGATACAATTAAAAAACACGGGTTGACCTATCTACATACGCAACTTAGTAAAATTGATTTATCGGCAGCACAAAAAATCCATCCAAATGACGAAAAACGAATTATACGAGCATTAGAAGTTTTTAAAATCACTGGCATACCTATTAGCCAGCAACAACAGCAACAAAACAAACGGGCGTTAGCAGATTATCACATTATTCCAATAACAATGGATAGAGAATTTTTATACAATAAAATTAATAAACGTGTTGAAATAATGTTTGAAATGGGATTACAAAAAGAAGTGCAAAATATTTTAGATTATAAAGGTTTCTCTAAGGAGGCTCTATCTGGTGTAGGATATGCACAAGTAGTTGATTTTATAAATGGACTATATAACCGCGAACGTATGATTGAGTTAATTCAATTAAAAACCAGACGCTTTGCCAAACACCAAATGACATGGATGAGAAATCTTAATCTACAACCATCTTTGCGTAAACCAAATATTAATGCTAAAGATTACGCATCAATCATTATGCAAAGATGTATCGATTATCAAAAAAAAATCATTTAACTTTATGGGGAGTCCAGGGTAATGAGAGAAGATTTAAACAGCATGACTAGACCTTTGCGCATTGAGCCTCGCAATGCACAAAGTGTAACTAAAGAATGGTTAGAAATCGACCAATTAGTACAATGCACTAAACCTGAATTTTACAAAAACACTTTTAAAGAAACATACAGAAACTGCATCACTGAAATTACCAAAATAAGATCTAACGAATCTGTCCCCCTTATTGCAATTAGTGATTTGCTTATTACAGCTAATAACTTAGAAACTGTAATACATGATATGAAAATACTCAAACGCAGAATCCCACGCCCAATCGAAAATCAAGATAAAATAAAAGCACAGGTATTAGCTATTTTAAAAAAACATCCAAAGCTTATAAAAGGCTTGCCAAAAGGCACATTGCTTACAAATCTACAAATTATTGTTCGTGAAATAGCCAATAAATGTATTAACAATTACGATTTTGCATCTTATGTAGAAAAAGCTCGTTCTTTAGATGATATACGTAAAATGTGCGGACAAGCCAAATCACGCGTTGCACCATCTAATAACAACTAACTAAAAGCCTCTCAGACCTGAATATCTATATGCTTACCAGATATAAATGTTAAATTTTGCGGAGCTTTACCTTCACCTGATATAAACCTAGGCCCTGGCAAACTCATCCTATGTGAGTGTGCCACATTGTAAACATTCATTAACATTTGTTGTGATTCTTGAGTAATACGCTCTGTTAAGCCTGCATTTTCCATCTTAACTTCAGCACGTCTATTTTCAACAATACCTTTTAAAGTGTTTTCAGGTGCTATGCGTATCTTCATATCCATATCATATATATCGACATTAGATTAGGTTTTCTTGATTATCAATAATTTTATACATAATCTCATACAACAATGGCAAGTAATCATAATAGAAACAAAAATTATGACAAATCTATAGTTGATTACAAGTTTACATATCTATCTAAATAGATAGAATACAATGTTTTATACTCCATTGGATAATTTATATGCCGTACAAACATTTATATTCACTTATACTTATTTTTGGCTTTATCACAAACTCTCTTTTTGCCGCTCCATTTTATAGTAATGTAAAAAAATTTCCCATTGGCTACCAAGCCAACAACAATAACCACCTTAACGATGTAGAATTGTGGTATCGCTCGCCAGACAAAAAAAATTGGACACCTTATGGCAAATTTAACAAAGGAGAAAACTCTATTATCTTCAAAGCTAATCTTGATGGTGAATACCAATTTTATACAGTAGCAAGCGATAAATCTGGTTTACGCGAAACTAGACCCGGACATGAAAGCAAAGCCCAGCAAACAGTTATTGTAGATTCGCAACCACCTAATTTAAAACTATTAGAACCTTTAGGTGGATATATTGAACCTGGAAAATTCGTAGAAATTAAATGGCAAGTTACAGACGACAATATTGAAGAAGATGGCATAACCATTGAATTATCCACAGCCGATGGTGGTTGGGAACCATTAATCGCCAACACCAGCTCATTAAGACAAACATATCGTTGGAACATAGCAGGCTCTTTAAAAGGACAAAAAAAGTTTTTAAGAATAAGCGCCTTAGATAAAGCAGGCAACTTAACTAGCGTTGAAACTGCCGAACCAATCTATTTTACTAAGCAACCTCCAAAAATTGTTAAAGTTACTAAAGACAAACCAAAAGAAAGCAATGTTGCTGGGCCAGAGTTAAGTAATAGACGCATTTTTGACATAAATTATCACATAGGCAAAACAGGTCCATCTGGACTTGGGAAAATAGGCCTTTGGTACACTACCAATAATGGTCAAGTTTGGAATTTTTATGCTTATGACACCGATTTAAAATCACCTATTCAATTTTCTGCTCCAGAAGAAGGTATCTATGGTTTTGCGATAGAATTAACAAATAGAGCTGGCATATCTTCTGGGCAACCTAAAAACGGGCAAAAACCTATTTTAAGCACATCAGTAGACTATACACCACCTTCGATACTGCTTATCAATCCTTCAGCAGGCAATTTTATAAAAGGCAACCAAGAAATACCAATTACTTGGCAAGCACATGATAGATATTTAAACAAAAAACCAATATCAATATACCTATCAGTAGATGGCGGAGATAGTTGGAAAACATTAGTTAAAAATCTAAAAAATACTGGTACTTGGATATGGAAAACTCCAAAAGCTAATTCTGATAAATTTAGAATTAAAATAGAAGCCATAGATAATGCTGGCAATATTGGATCTGCGAGTACAACAGGCAATTTTGTTATTGACTCTACCACTCCGCAAGGCGACATTTGCAAAATTGCACCACTAACTAAAGCTACTTTTGGAAACACCAAAAACATAAATTGCAATTCTAATTTTAAAACAACTAACAACACAAAAAACACTCTGCAAAACGAACACGCATTTAAACTGGCGACAATATGGCGAAATCGTGGCAATTATCGAAAAGCCTTGGAATATTACCAACAAATATCTAAGCAATACAATAATGACGAACGCTTTATTAATGATGTTGCAATCACATACTTTAAGGCCAAGGCATATTCAAAGGCCTTACAATTGTTTAGTTCATTAGTTAAGCAACACAAAAACACGGCCAAGTATTATTATCATATTGGCGTAATACATTACTATAGAATGCGCTATGATGAAGCTATATTTTATTTTAACAAAGCCTTAAAATTAGATGTAAACAATGAGAACTCCCATTGGTATTTAGCTAAAATATACTATGCTCAAAAAGATATCAGCGGAGCAATTTTAGAGTGGAAACAAATAATTAAAATTAACCGTCCAAATTCTTTAATTTTAAAACAAGCTAAAATTTTAATCAACAGGTACAGCAATTAATGATTGTACATAAAAAAATTACATTGCGATTATTATGTTTTATATTTCTAACATTATTTAGCTTTAATGTCATAGCTATAGACAATAGACGTGAAGCTAATGATTTATTTACTGTAGCACAACACGCATTTAACGATAAATTATATTTGTCTGCTAGCAAAAAATTTAATGAATTTGTAAGAAGGTTTCCTAATTCACATCAAGCTGAACGAGCCCACCTATTATTAGGACAAAGTCTATTTCATTTACGCCAATGGCAAAAAAGCATCAATCAATTTGAAAAAGTTATCCAAAGCGATGGCAATGATTTAGCTATTGGTCATTTTTGGTTAGGCAGAACACATTACGAATTAAAAAACTACCGAAAAGCCGAAAAAGAATTTTTAGAAATACTACCTTTATTTTCTAACAGTCCAGACGAACCAAAATTATTATTTAGCCTTGGTATGGCTCAATTTAAAAGTGGTGATTTTGTCAAAGCATCCTCTAGTTTTGCCGTGATGGTAAAAAAATACCCTGATCATACAGATACCATTTTAGCAGCTTTAAAAATTTCAGAATGTGATTATAGGCGCAAAAAATACGAAAAAGCAATAACGGGTTTTAAGCAATATATTAAAAGTTATTCTTATTCTAAATATGTTCCCCAGGCCTTATTTTATATGGGAGAAAGTTATTACAACACTTTTGCTTGGCAAGCATCCATAGATACTTATAAAAACGTATTAACACATAAGTACACCACAGCAAAACAACGTGCCAATGCGCTTTATTCTTTAGGGTGGGCAGAAGACAAAAATAACAACTTAACAGAAAGCTTAAAATATTTTTCTAGATTTAAAGAAACTGGATTTGCAGACAATAACAAGCATAATTTAATTCCATTAGTTAATTTTAAAATAGGAGAAATATATTTTAAATTAGGTGAGTATCAAAAAGCTCAGCCGTATTTTGCCATGTTGCAATCAAATCCAATTTATGGCACAAGAGCCACCGCTTGGCAAGCAGAGACACTGTATTTTCAGGGCTATTACAAAGAAGCCAGTATTTTTTACGATAGATTATTACAAGACAAAAAAAGTCCTCTATATCCAGAAGCTCTACAAGGTAAAGGCCGCTGTTTTATGAATTTAGGAGACTATGCCGCAGCTACTTTACTATTTCAAGAAGCCATTGAAATATCTACTAGTATTTCAGAAACGGTAGAATCAAGGCGAGCATTAGCGCAAATATCAAGGCTGCGAGGACGACTAGATAAGGCTATTACTCAAATCAAAAGCATTTTAGACGAATATGGACAAAAAATACCAAGAGATCAATTTTTACTTTATTTGGGTACCTTACATTTTGATAAACATGAATATGAAGAAGCTGAAAAAAATTATCGATTAGTCATTAACAAATTTCCATTAAAAGATACCGCGGTAAAAGCCCAACAAAGCTTAGGAGATTTAAAACGCACCATTGGACGTTTTGATTTAGCAGCAGATATTTATGCTAAAATTTTAACTATGATACAAGCTAATGCGGTACAAAAAGAAAACGCTTTATATTATCAAGGTCTCAGTCTTTATAATTCCCACGACTATTATAAGGCTCAAGATATTTTTAACACTGCCCTTCAACAATATCCAAATGGACGCTTATATTTTGAGTTTAAAAAAAATATAATTAACTGCTTAATTGCTAAAGAAGACTACAAAAAAGCAGAACAATCATTTATCAGTATGATTAATGAATTTGACAATAATCCAAAGTTATTACATTTATTATATGATTTTGGTATGTTTTATTATGAACGTAACCAATACTTAAAAGCGCGGGTAGAATTTAGACGTTTAACTAATGAGTTTCCAGATTCACCACTAGCTGAAGAAGCTCAATACTATCTTGGCAAAAGTGCTGCCGCTATCAATTTAACTGATCAAGCACTAAAACAGTGGCTTAAATTATATAACAAAAAAAATAGTCAATTTAAACATATTGTCGCATTAGACATTGTTGAATTATTAATGCAATCCCAACGAATAAACGAGGCCTTAAAAAAAGCCAGTCAATTTTTAAGTACAACTACAGATAAAGCCAAACGACAAGAGTTACAATTATTAGAGGGTAAGGCTTTTTTTGCTCTTAAAGATTGGCGTAGCAGTATTAAAAGTTTAAAGCCTGTAGCTGATGGAGACAAAAATAATTATTCTATGCAAGCAGAAATATTAATGGGTGATGCTTATATCAAAAGTGATAAAGACTACGAAAATGCTGCTCTACATTATATGAATGCGATATATCTTCATTCGCAAGATGAAGAAACTTTTATTCATACATCATTAAAACTAGCTAAAACTTTTATAAAACTAAAACAATTTGATGAAGCTAAAAAAATAATAATCAAAGCTTACGCTAAAAAAACCAAAATTGGGGCTGAAGGACAAATTATTTTAGACAAAATTAAAAAAATAGAGGCAAAAGCCATCTAATCTATCAAAGATTAATAAAAGACTTTATCATACCTATCAAAATATAGCATTTTATCAACAAGTTTGTATATTTCTTGTTGATAAACTCAGTAAAACTACTATATTTTATATAAACATACTTTTTTAGGTGTCTTGGAGCATATTAAAATGACAACCTCAACAAAAAATGGCGCTCAAGCATTGATTCAATGTCTAGAAAACGCTGGAGTAGAATACATATTTGGTTACCCTGGTGGCGCTGTAATACCAATATTTGACGCATTGTTAGATTCTAAAATTAAACTTATTTTAGTAAGACACGAGCAAGGCGCTGTGCATATGGCAGACGGCTATGCGCGTGCTACAGGTAAGGTAGGCGTTGTATTAGTAACAAGTGGGCCAGGTGCTACCAACGCGATTACAGGACTGCTAACTGCCAATATGGATTCTGTGCCTCTTGTAGTTATTTGTGGGCAAGTACCAACATTTGGGCTTGGCAAAGATGCTTTTCAAGAAGCCGATACGTTTGGCATCAGCGCTGCTACAGTAAAACATAATTATTTGATTAAAAATAGTGATGATATCCCAAGAATTGTAAAAGAATCTTTTTATATCGCTAGCACTGGGCGGCCAGGACCAGTATTAATTGATTTGCCAAAGGATATAACTAGCACTATCTGTACTGTAAATGCCAATGAGGCCAAAATGGATTTACCTGGATATAGCATACCTAATGAAGGAAGTGCAAAAGATATTTCTAAAATGGCGCGCTTATTTAGGGGTTCAAAACGCCCTCTTATATTAGCTGGTCATGGTATTATCATATCTGGAGCTAATGAAGAACTAAAAAACTTTGCCGATAAAATAGGCGCGCCTGTTGCCACCACCCTACTTGGCAAAGGTGCATATCCAGAAAGTGCAGAAAAAGCCTTGGGATTTGTCGGTATGCACGGCACAGCTTATGCTAATAAAGCAGTGGGTAGATGTGATTTAATTATTTCAATAGGATCTCGTTGGGACGATAGAATTACACCAGCAAAAATCAGCGAATATTGCCCTGATGCTATTAAATTACATATCGACATAGATCCAGCAGAATTTAACAAAGTTCTTGTTCCTGATGCCAGTATTTGTGGAGACGCAAAAACTGTTTTACGTCAATTGATAGGTGAAGTTGAACCGTTAGAGACAAGTAAATGGCTAGAAGAAATTGCTGGCTATAAAAAGAAATTTAATTTAAATTACAAAATACATGGTGGTTTAAAAGCTCAACAAGTAATTGATGAAATATATAAACTAACAGAAGGCAAAGCCATCGTAAGTGTTGATGTTGGCCAACATCAAATGTGGGCCGCTCAATTTTACAAAACAGATAAACCAAAGAATTGGATTTGCTCTGGCGGAGCAGGCACAATGGGTTTTGGAATGCCTGCCGCAATCGGGGCGCAATTTGGACGCCCAGATGAAACAGTAGTTGCTATTGTGGGCGATGGCGGTTTTCAAATGACTTTATTTGAACTAGCCACTGCCGTTATAAACAAATTAAATATTAAAATCATTATCTTAGACAATAAATATCTTGGTATGGTTAGACAATGGCAAGAATTATTTTTTGATAACCGTACCTCTGGAGTAGACTTAGAAGGCAATCCTGATTTTGTAAAACTTGCTGAAAGTTATGGAATGAAAGGCTTGCGTATTAAACGCGCTGCCGATGTTAACAAAATACTTAAAAAAGCCTTAGATCATCAAGGCCCTGTACTTATTCATGCAGAAGTAGTAAAAGAAGATAATGTATTTCCAATGATACCGGCAGGCGCCACCGTTGATAAAATGCTCTTAGAAGCACCTAAACAAAAACTTGAAAAACCTAAGGGGAGCACCTAATAATGAGTGATAAAACCAATATACATACAATTAGTCTATTAGTTGCCAATAAGCCAGGCGTATTAATGCGCATAACGTTAGTGTTTTCAAGGCGTGGATATAATATTGAATCTTTAGTTGTAAGCCCTGCATTAGACGGGAAATTTTCGCGTATGACAATTACTGCTCAAGGTAACCCCGCAATATTAGATCAAATAATAAAACAATGTGCAAAATTAATTGATGTTATTCATGCTGAAGAACATATTGGTAATAATTCTGTAGAAAAAGAGCTGGCTTTAATAAAAATAGAAACAACTTCAGATAAGCGCACTGATATTCTACAACTAATTGAACACTTTAAAGGTCAAACCGTTGACTTTAATGATAACGATTTAATCGTACAGGTAACTGGCACTACTGAAAAACTAGATGCAATGATTAATATGCTAAAAAAATATGGCATTATTGAACTGGTCAGAACAGGTAAAGTGTTAATGTTACGTGGACGAGAAGAAACCTAAAAAAGTTTAAATAAAATAATCCAATAAAAAAGCCCAATCGTTTTGATTGGGCTTTTTTATTATTTATAATAATAATCAATTTATAATTGTTTCATTGCACTCATATAGCCACGCAATTTATCACCAACTATTTCAACACCATGATTACGAATAGCCTTATTGATTGCTGTTAATTCCACATTATCCACTGCTGTATCACTTAAATCTAAACCTTTACCTATCACATCAGTATCAATACCAGCCATAAAGTCTTTTAATAAAGGCACACACGCGTGTGAAAATAAATAACAACCGTATTCTGCAGTATCAGAAATAACCACATTCATTTCATATAAACGCTTACGAGCAATAGTATTAGCAATCAATGGTGTTTCGTGCAAAGATTCATAATAAGCACTATCTGCAATTACTCCAGATTCTGTCAATGTTTCAAAGCAAAGTTCAACACCAGCTTTAACCATAGCCACCATCAAGATACCTTTATCGTAATATTCTTGTTCAGTAATATCACCTTTGCCTTCTGGGCTTTTTTCAAATGCTGTTTCAGCAGTTTCTGCGCGCCAACCTAATAGTTTTGCATCATTATTAGCCCAATCTTCCATCATATTTTTAGAAAATTCACCCTGCATAATATCATCCATATGTTTTTGAAACAATGAACGCATAATTACTTTTAATTCTTCTGCCAATTTATAAGCTTTAACTTTGCCAGGATTAGACAAACGATCCATCATTGTTGTAATACCGCCTTGTTTCATACCTTCCGTGATAGTTTCCCAACCATACTGAACCAATTTAGAAGCATAAGCCGCATCCATACCTTTTTCAATCATCTTGTTATAACAAAGAATTGAGCCAGCCTGTAACATACCACATAAAATAGTTTGCTCACCCATCAAATCTGATTTAACTTCAGCCACAAAAGAAGACTGCAAAACACCTGCACGATGACCGCCAGTAGCAACAGCATAAGCTTTAGCAATATCTAAACCTTCACCGTTTGGATCGTTTTCACGGTGAACTGCAATTAAAGTTGGCACACCAAAACCGCGTTTATACTCTTCGCGTACTTCTGTTCCAGGGCTTTTTGGAGCAACCATAATTACAGTTAAATCTTCGCGGATTTGTTTGCCTTCTTCAACGATATTAAATCCATGAGAATAAGACAAACACGCATTTTTCTTCATCAATGGCATAATTAAATCAACAGCATTAGAATGTTGTTTATCTGGAGTTAAATTTAAAACCAAATCAGCCGTTGGAACCAATTCTTCAATTGTGCCAACAGCAAAACCATTATCAGTAGCGTTTTTATAACTTTGACGTTTTTCTTCGATAGCAACAGCACGCAATGCATAACTTATATCTAAGCCAGAATCACGCATATTCATACCTTGATTAAGACCTTGTGCACCACAACCAACTATCACGATTTTTTTACCCTTTAGTTTTTCCACTCCATCGCTAAATTCACTGGCATCCATAAAACGACATTTGCCCAACTCTTCAAGCTGTAGGCGTAGAGGTAAAGAATTAAAGTAATTCATTGTATTTCCTTTTAAATGATAATTTTTTTAATAATAAGTCCAACATTGTAAGATTTTTTTATAGTTTCCGCAAGACTATCATAGCCCTTTCAGCTATCGGAGGATTTTGAGTTTCACCCATATCAAATAAACTTATACCTTCTTCTGTGTATGAAGTTTCTGGATACCAATCCAATATTTCAAACACATTGCTATTTTTGATAAGCGAGCTTAAATGCTGGCAATTAAACTCTGTTGGCACAGCTTCCCACTCCAATATTTTTTTGACACCATTATCATCTATAAAAACCTTGGCATCGCGGGCATCAACTTCAATATTATCACGCGACATTGACCATTCAATAGCGGTATAATCACATTTGGCCGAAACATCATTAACCTCTTCTTGCAAGCCCACATCTATAATATAAATACCATTTTTAGTCATATTTTTAGCCATAGTCTTTAAATGCATTATTGTTAAGTTGTCATCATTTAACAAACCAAACGAGCCCAATGGACAAATAGCACCACGACATTTTTTAGTTAAATAAAAATCAACCATATCAGCTTTAACGGCAGTCATTTTTAATTTATTTTGAGCTAATTTAGATTTTAAAAACTCAATCATAGCACCTGAAATATCTAAACCCGTTACATCCCAACCCAAACGTGCCAAATCCATACCTACAATACCTGTACCACAAGCCACCTCTAAAATATGTTCGCCTATATTTAAACCGTATTTCTGAAACAAGGAGTCATAAAAAATCACCTCGGGGGCTCTATTCCAACCAAATAAAATATCGTAATAAAGGGGATGAGCATAAAATCCATTGTTATTTATATTCATATAAAGACCATAATTAGGGTAAAGATTGTAAAATGTTAGACATATCACCACGATTTATCAAATCAAAACGTATATGCGGACTTAAAGGCTTATCCGATGCAAAAACAGCCATAAATGGAATAGAACGCCCTCCTAACTGTTGCATAAAATCACGCCCTTGCTGGCTTTTTTTTGTATTATGAGTTAAATCAACTTTCATAATTACAACATTTTTTTGTTTAAATAAGCCTACGATTTCAGGATGCTCAAAAACATTTACTTCGTTAAATTTACAGTTTGGACACCAATTCGCTGTAAAATCAACAAAAATAGAACGTCCTTCTAATTGATATTTTTTAAAACTACTTGGCGTAAATTCTTGCCAATTTAACGCACTGTGATTTTGTTGTTCATAAGTATTATATAAAGGTACAAAAGCAAGCCAAACACCAAAACTAATAATAGATATTACAATACTTACACTGATAATACGTCTAAATAAAGACAGTCCAAAACTGGCGTATTTGCCATAATACCAAGATGCAAAGCCTATAAAAACCAATACAACATTGGTATATATAATCATATTATGTGGCAATGAAAACATTAAATAAATTACAGTTAATAATAAAATAAATCCCGTAACCTGTTTAAAAGTAACCATCCACTGACCTGGTTTAGGCAAAAAAGATAACAACTTTGGTTGTGATGTTAAAAAGACATAAGGTGTAGCCATACCTAATCCCAAAGACATAAATACAGCAAAAATAATTGCCGTTGACTGCGAAAGTGCCCAAGCTAATGTGCCACCTAAAAAAGGTCCAGAACAAGGAGTTGCCAAAAGAGTTGTCAGTACCCCCTTTAAAAAAGAATCCTTATAACCTTCATGTTTAACCGCTGCTATATTATTAATTGAGGTTGGAACTGCCATTTCAAATACACCAAATAATGATAAGGCAAAAGCAAAGATAATAGCTATCATAGCTATCATAAAAGCAGGCTGTTGAAACTGCTCACCCCACCCCATCCCTAAACTAGATGCCAACACAGCCAAAACAAAAAATACTGCCAAAATACCTAAAGCAAAAACCAAACCGTGCTTAAACATCGCGCCTTTATCTTTACCTGCGTTTTCTACCAAGCTTAATACTTTTAAAGATACAACAGGCAAAACACATGGCATAACATTTAAAAATATACCTGCAATAAAAGCTAAAAATATCCAAAATAAAACGGATCTATCTTTAACGGTTGTTTGTGGAGTAAATTTTTGCCAATTTAAAGTAACAACATCCTTAGCAATTTTATTTTTAGATACTATCTTTGTACTATCAATTTCTTTGAAATGAGTCAAAAAATTATTAAATAAAGCATCTTCACCCCTACCCAAAGATTTAACTTTATCTGCATACGGTATACAAGAGCCAGAATCCTCACAAGTTAAACCTTTGATTTCTAAGACTGGATTATTAATAATATTTTTTGATTTTGCATAAATAATAATAGTACCTTTATGTGACCAAACCCAAGTGTCTGCACCGTCTTTGCCAAGTTTAGCTTGTTCTAAACGATATGGTTTTGGCAATGGCGCTATTTGCCATTGTTCCTGCAACGGTAACATTTTTAGCTTAGTTGGTATACCAATACCAGGGCCTAATTCATCGTGATAAAGGTGCCACCCATCTTGTATTTTCAAAACGGCAACTGCCCATGTTTGACCATTTTCTATACGATGAAATAACTGTGTTTTTACATTTTTTTCAAATGCAAATTGGCCAAAACTCTGCCCATTGCATAGCACCAAAACTAAAATTAATACGATATGCTTCATAGTAGCTCCATAATAATTAATTTACGTTTAAAAACGAGTGTATATCGGCAAAAAGTTAATTGCGTCAATAGTTCCTACAGTTGATGTATTTAAAACATATCCATTAGTAAATAGACAATAAATCATCATTTGAAACTATAAAAAAGAAGCGGTCAAAAAACATTAAAAATACTCGAAAAACAAAAATTATTATGGCTGGCAAAAGAAGCTTATCTTAATCATACGAATCAATCAATGAAGCAAAACAACGACTAAATAAATATTTTAATAATTACAATACTGTTTTAACTTTTTTAAATTTAATGATTTTTTTCTTATTGACCACTGAAACTGTCCGTTGATTTGGGAGCTCTTTAACAATATAAGCTTAAATTTAAAATAATCACCTGATTTTTAATATTTAATTTAAAATAATCACATGGAATGAGCTTTTTAAAACCCAGTTATTAATGATCTCAAAACACATATACCGCTCCACTTAGTTCTTCTTTTAATGGAGTCAGCTCTACCATTGACTTTTCCGCATCAATATCCAATCGCCCCCAAGTATTTGCTGGTATTTCTGCCCTCACAGAACAAAATACTGTGATTAAAAAAACTGTTACTAAAAAAATGTTTTTTAATATATACATTTTAATACTCCTTTAGTAATAATGTAGTTACGTACAATTTGTTATTAAACTATGGCATCCTATTCAGTCCTCCTTTGCTGAATATCCAAATCTGGTGCAACTTAAATATCTTAATAACTAAGTAATAATAATTACTTTTATAATACAATCTTAAATATGTTTTTATGGATTTATTGGTAAGTTTGCTCTCAATTACTGCTATATAAGGACATCGTAATCTTGCCAAATCAGATAGAAAACAAAATCACCTTACACACACCCCCACATAGAAATCGCTTGTGTCTAAATTTGATCCATACTCTATTTTTTATAAACCACTTCTCTTTATATTTGCAAAATATTCTTAAATTGTATACTTAGAATATTCAAAGGAGACTAATGGTAAATATTTTAATAACTGGTGGAGCGGGTAACATTGGAAGTACCTTAGCCGATACTTTAGCTAAGGATAAAAATAATCATATCATTATTGCTGATAATCTTCTCTCGGGCAGCAAAAGTAAAGTCCCTAAAAAAAAGAATGTTCATTTTATAA
Source organism: Planctomycetota bacterium (assembly GCA_027063065.1). Taxonomy (GTDB): domain Bacteria; phylum Planctomycetota; class JAMOSO01; order JAMOSO01; family JAMOSO01; genus JAMOSO01. Next base: position 20,232 of record JAMOSO010000049.1, read on the forward strand.
AGTGTGATGTCAATGATTATCGAGATATTTCGGCATTGTTTTTTCATTACAATTTCAAATACGTATTTCATTACGCTGCTGTAGTCGGTGTTAAAAGAACGCTTGCTAAGCCACTGTTAGTATTAAATGATATAAAAGGGATTGAAAATATCTTAAAGCTATCAAAAAATACCGGTGTCAAAAGAGTCTTTTATTCTTCCTCATCAGAGGTCTATGGCGAGCCAGTAGAGTTACCACAACACGAACAAACCACCCCACTAAACTCTCGCCTACCCTATGCTATAGTTAAAAATCTAGGCGAATCCTATTTTAAAGCTTATCAACAAGAATATAATCTTGATTATACCATTTTTCGTTTTTTTAATACTTATGGCAAAAACCAAAGTACAGACTTTGTAATACCACGCTTTATTAAAGCGGCTACACAAAACAAGCCCATTACCATTTATGGTGACGGTTCTCAATCTAGAACATTTTTACATGTTGATGACAATGTTGATGTTTGTATAAAAGCATTGGCAGAAAACAAACTAATTAATGACACCTTAAATATTGGTAACGATAAAGAATACACAATAAAAGAATTGGCAAAAATCATAATCAACCTCACTAACAGTAAGTCTAAAATAATCTATGCTCCGCCATTGCCAGAAGGCGATATGACAAGACGTTGTCCTGATATATCTAAAATGAAAAACCTCTTAAATCGCGATTTAATTAATCTAAAACACGGAATAAAAAGAATACTAGAACTAAAAAAATAAAATGCAAAATTCTAACCAAAACGCAACTCTAAACAAAAACCATTACGATAATTTATATAGCCAAGTTTCAATTAAAAACATACTAGATAAATTAAATAATTTGGATGACTTTTTAGATGATGCCACAAAAACTGACACCAGCTGGGTAGGTCTTTACTACAATAATTTTAAAGACAAACTAAAAGGTAAAAAAATTTTAGAAGTAGGTTGTGGGGATTGTTTAAACTCTGCCATTATGGCCTCATTAGGTGCAGAAGTGTACAGTAATGATATATCTTCTGTGAGCGGTGATATTATTCAGTCATTAAACCAACACTGCAATTTTAAATATCAAATTAAATTCATAAATGGTGATATTACAAAATCAGAATTACAAAGCGATTTTTTTGATATAGTAATTGGTAAAGCATTAATACACCACCTTACCCACGAGCAAGAATTAAACTTAATGCGTTTTGCATTTAAAATTTTAAAAAAAGATGGTATGTTACGCTATTTTGAACCAGCAATTAATAATAAATTTATAGATAACATCCGTTGGGCTTTACCAATATCAGGACGTCCTTCAAGCTTGCAAAAACAAGCATTTGCAAAATGGAAAGCCAATGACCCTCATCCAGAAAGAGACAACTCATCTAAGCATTATCGCCAAATGGGTGAAGATTTTTTTGATACAATTGTTATTATACCCATTGGCACACTAGAAAGATTTCATAAATTTATGCCAAAAGGCAATTTAAACCGCAAATATAGACGACTTGCCTTTAAATTAGAAAGATTATTACCACATTATATAAACTCTAGCTTTGCACGTTCGCAATTAATAGTTTACAGCAATCTAAAAAAATGAATTTATTTGAAATAAGTTTAAAATTAAAAAAATTTCCTATTAAAGAAGCCAATCAAATTTTAAAAGAATGGCAAGATAGCGATGTAAACCAATATGCAGAACAAAAAAAATGGCAAATATTTGAATATCACAAAACTAACAACCCAACTTATGTTAAATTTATCAAAGATAAAAGCATAAGCTCTTGGAATGACATACCTATTATCACCAAAAAAGAAATACGCAATAAAAACATCATCACCCCCCATTTTTCTGCCAAAGATTTATATAAATCCAAAACATCTGGATCTTCTGGCAAGCCATTAATTTATGTTAAAGATAAACTATGCCATGCAATGACATGGGCATATATAAATAAATGTTATAATGATATAGATATTGCTTACGGCAAAGATTTGCAAGCTAGATTTTATGCGATACCTTTAGAAGGCGCAGAATATTACACTGAAAAATTTAAAGACTTTGTATCTGCTCGTAAAAGACTGCTTATATATAATTTAAGTGATGAATATATACATCAATATCTAAATGTCTTTAAAAAATCATCGTTTAAATATTTATATGGTTATACAAACTCAATAATGATTTTTGCTAAATACTTAGCTAAAAACAAAATAGATATCACAAAAATATGCCCTTCTTTGCAATGCTGTATCGTTACCTCAGAACTGTGCACTCCTGAAGACAAACAGTTTTTGCAAGAAACTTTTAACTTAAATGTTTACAATGAATATGGTGCCTCCGAATTAGCCTTAGTTGCAATGGATTCTAAAGACACACATTGGCCATTAAACACCTTTGAACTATTTATAGAAGTTTTAAACGACGACAATCAGCCTGTAAAAGATGGCGATAGCGGACGCTTGGTTATTACATCTTTATACAACAAAGCCATGCCTTTTATAAGATATGATTTAGGGGATATTGGCACTAAAAAAAACAACTCCCTACTGCAATTAGATGGACGGCTAAACGATATGATTTACTTACCCAGTGGCAAGACAATGCCCGGTTTTAGCCTTTACTATGTAACAAAAAGTATTGTATGCAAATATCCTGAAATACAAGAATACCTTATCAAGCAAACACAGTTGGATACTTTTACCATAGAATTTGTTTTAGATGGTATGCTTAGTCAAAAAATGATAAATGAAGTTACTAAAACCTTTCAAAGATATTTAGAAAAATCTATCAAAGTAAACATAATCAAATGTAACAAAATAGATCGACACCCAAATGATAAATGCAAACATTTTATTTCAGAGATTAACAGGTAAAAATGGATATTTGGACTTATATAAAAAGCGATTTAACTAGATATGTAGAAAATTATTCTAATAAAATATTTATTAAACAGTTATTTGTTAACCGTTCGTTTCAATATACATTTTGGTTGAGATTAACTCACCACAAATCAAAACTAATAAAATATATAGCAATTATAGTCCATAAATATTTGTCTAATAAGTATCATATTTATATCCCTCGCAGTTTAAAAATTGGCTATGGTTTTTATATTAGCCATAGGATGTGTATTGTTATTAATCCAACTGTAAGCATAGGCAACAACGTCAATATTAGCCAATTTACTAATATTGGCAGCAACGAAGGACAGGCCGCAACCATTGGAGACAATGTATATATAGGCCCACAAGTTTGTATAGTAGAAGATGTTAAAATTGGCAATAATTCGACAATTGGAGCTGGCTGCGTTGTTGTAAAAGATGTCCCAGAAAACGCCACTGTGGTTGGCACACCTGCTAAGGTTATATCATATGATAATCCTGGCAGATATATTAAACGCAAATGGAAATGTAATTAATTTGCAGATTTAGCAATCAAAGGTTTTTTTATTTGATAATACGCCAATAGCAAAACAAATACAGTTATTACAGTAAAATAAACATCATTAAAAAATCCATAGCTTAAATTTAACAAAACCAAACCAGTTATTACCATTTGTACAGTAGCATATAAATAGCTAACGCGCAGATGAGACATCTGCGCTGTATGAACCAAATATTGGTATAAATGCTTACGATGTGGTTTTAAAATATTTTCTTTTTCAAGTAATCTTTGCGCAATAGTCATAGCCGAGTCAATACCATATACAACCAAAAATAAAATTATTTCATACTTAAGGCTTTTATATAACAACCAAATAATCATATAAATAACTGCAAAAGCCATACATACAGCCCCCACATCACCAGCAAAACATAAGGCTTTTTTGCGTACATTATAAAAACTAAAAATCATCAAAGGTGCCAACATTGCTATTGGCAAAGAACAGTTAGCATTTAAAATATCAAAGGCAAAATAACACCCCAATAAAACTGTAATAGTATACAGAGCAGTTATTCCATTGATGCCATCCATAAAATTATAGGCATTAATTACACCAACCGTAAAAATTAATGCCAAGGGTATATAAAACCATGGAATCATAAATATATGTAAATCATAAAACAAAAATAACACCGCAACTGTTTGCACAATAAATCTAAAATAAGATGGCAAATCTTTTAAATCATCAATAAAACTAACAACTGAAACCAATATCATTCCGCAAAAAAACATCAAATGTTGATTAGAGTCTAAATAATAAATTACAGGTCCAATCAAAAATATAATGCCTGCCCCACGATAAGTAATCTCCGTATGACTACTGCGTTCATTTGGCGTATCAACTATAGAAAACCGAGCTGCTAATTTAAAAAAAATAATAATGGCTATCAAAGTAACTAGAAATGAAATACTAAAAATCATTTAAAAAATCCAAAGCAGAAGCAGGTTGCCAAGCTTGTTGCAATTGTGCCTTAGCACTATCAAAAGTCAATGAACTGCTCATTTTAAGCAGTTTATTTGAATTAATTGGCAAAGGTAATGCATCACCAAATTTTGCCATAACTTTAAGTAACAAAAATGGCAATGCAATAGGTTTACGTTTGTTAAATTTAGTAGTTATTGCATTTTCAATTTCTAAAAAACTGGGATGATGCCCATCGGTTAAATTAAAAATACCATCTTTAGGTAACCCCGCTATAAACTTAGCCACATCATTAGCCAAAACCATAGAGCGTTTTGCTTGACCATTACCAACTGAAACATAATAGCCCTTGCGTATAGCATTTATCATAGCACCTAAATTTCCTGGCGGATTTTTGCCTGTAACTAAAGGTAAACGTAAAATGGTCAATTGCACACTATATTGATTAGCCCAATCAATTAAAAATTTTTCTGCCTCCCATTTACTTTTAGCATAAGCACTCTTTGGCTTACATGGTAGTTCTTCATTAATTAACTCACCAGCTTCCTGACCATATACAGAAACAGTAGAAATAAAAATAAACTTTTCTGGCATATTGAGATTATTAAAAGCTCTACACAAATTTTTAGTACCTTCTAAATTAATATCATAAAACATTTGAGATTGACGATGATTCCTTGGCACAAAATGCGCTAAACCTGCATTATGCACCACCATTTTTGGTTTAAAATTAATCGTTGGACAAGAATTACTTAAATCGCAATTAATATCTGCATTAAACCTTGATAACGTTTTAACATCAAAAAGTTTATCGAGCCCATCAAATAAATAGCCTCCTAAAAACCCAGAATGTCCCGTCAACAATACGCTCATCTATATAGCTTTAAACAAATATCTACAATTCTTGTTGACGTTTGACCATCCCATAACTCAGGAATAGACGCATCAGTTTGCTTATCGGCATAAATTTTATTAACAGCCCCTTCTATCTTAGAGGCATCATCGCCTAAAAGTATATTTGTACCTATTTCAACTGTTTCTGGACGCTCGGTATTATTACGCAAAGTTATACACGGCACGTTTAAAAAAGTTGTTTCTTCCTGAATACCCCCAGAATCGGTTATAACCACCCCTGCATTTGATACCATATACATAAATTCTAAATAACCAAGCGGTTCAACAATATGCAAATTTGTAGGCATAGATATATTGTATTGTTCTAAATGCCCTAAAGTCCGTGGATGACATGGAAAAACAATCTTTTGCTTTAACAAGCTAAAGGCATTCATTAATGCTTTTAATTGTTCTGCATCATCAACATTAGATGGTCTATGCAAAGTTAACACTATATAATTTTTGCTTTTTAAATCTAAGCTATCAAATAAAATAGGCTTCTTAAAGCGCGATTTATTTGCAACTAAAGTATCAATCATTGTATTACCTACAAAAAATATTTTGTCCTTTGCTATTCCACTATGTATTAAATTTTTACTCGCCCATCGACTTGTTGTAAAGAAATAATCACAAATGGCATCTGTAGCCAAACGATTTAGCTCTTCTGGCATAGTACGGTCGCCACTGCGAATACCTGCTTCAACGTGAGCAACATCAATGTCCATTTTTTTTGCCACCAAACTAGTAGCTAATGTAGAATTTACATCTCCAACCACTATCAATAAATCACATTTATTTTCTATAAGATATTTTTCAAAAGTTACCATTATATCTGCAGTCTGTTGTGCTTGAGAACCAGACCCCACATTTAAATTAATATCTGGTTTAGGTATATTTAATTGATCAAAAAACTGCTGACTCATTTTTTCATCATAATGCTGACCTGTATGTACTAAGCTAAAATCAATATCATTACCGTTATCTCTAGCCTTAACAATTGCCTTTATAATTGGAGCAATCTTCATAAAATTTGGTCTGGCACCCGCTACTAAAACTATCTTCATAAAACTGCCTCTCTAATTGCCGAAATCATATCGGACGCTAAAATATTTTTATCAAACTTTTCTTTGGCCACCCTACGCCCATTATCCCCCATCATTTTAACCATGCTTGGGTTATCTGCCAATTTTATAAGCGCCTTAGCTAAGTCAACTTCGTCTATTGCAGATACATTGATTCCGCAGTGATTAATATCTATTAAATCTTTTATCCAACTATTTGTGGTTTGCACTACTGGCACGCCAGCGGCAAATGATTCAAATAATTTATTTGGTGAAGAAGTATCAATCACTAAAGACGGTGTTAATGGAACCAAAGACACCATAGAGGAGCATATCCAACTAACCAAAATATGTTTAGGTATTAAATCATGAATTATAAAATTATCTAATCCTTTGCTGGCTTCTAATAATTCTTCCAGCAACTGTCCTGTGCCAACCAATAAAATTAAAATATCATTTCTATTTTGATTTTTTAGATATTTTGCCGTTCGCAATAACAACCTAGAATTATTAACCTCGCCAATATTACCTGTATATATAGCAATTTTTTTAGTCTCAAAAAAACTTGGTAAATTATTTTTATCGACATTACTATGAGAAAACAATTTTAAATTTGCCGAATTTGGCACCGAAATCACATTTAAATTATCAAAACGGTTAAGAATATTATCCAGCATACCAGGAGATAAAGTAACAATTAAACATGCGCGCTTATAACAAAAACCTTCAAACCAAATAGACATTTTTTTTATGAACTTATTTTTAATAATACCTAATTCAATTGCCCCCTCAGGCCATAAATCGCGCACTTCTAAAACCAATGGCTTACGCCTTATTATGTTTGCCAAGACACCTGGTATCCACGCTGTTATTGGCCCTGAACTTGCTACAACCACATCTGTCTTAACAGTTAAGGCATAATATACTGATGCAAAAGAATAAAACAAAAAGGCCTGTATTCTTTTTAAAATTGACAAACGATTATCAATTTTAACGTTTAGTACCCTTACATCTATCCCATCATGCTTTTGCATTTCTACAAATTTATCTGCAATCAAATCTGACTTAGTATAAATTGCCGAAACCACCTCTACCTCTACGCCATCTTGTACCCAATTCTTAGCAAACTCATATACTCTAGTACCCCAAGAACCTTTGGAAGTAGAAAAATATTGATAAAAGTATAAAATTTTCATTATTTATTATATCCCAATAACCTTTGCCAACCTGTAGTTACCATATTAACATCGTATTGCAAAACATCTTTACGCGCTTGCATTACTAAAGCATGAGCAACACAATTATTATTTAATAAATATTCAATAGCATTAGACATTTGCACCTCATCTTCGGCAGGAACTAATAAACCATTTAAGTTATCATCTATTAAAAATGGCATACCACCTACATTGGTAGAAACCACCACCAACCCCAACGCCATTGCCTCAATTACTGAAATAGGAGTATTATCAAAATTTGTAGTATTAATCAAAAAATCTGCTTCTGTGGATTTCTTATGCCATTGAGCCTTAGATAATTTACCAGTAAATTCTACACGATTAGATATATTATATTTATTTGCCAATGTTTTACATTTTTCCATATTGCCATTTACATCCGCACCAATCATTATCAAAGACGCATCAAAACCCTTAGAAACCAACTTATATAATACTTCTATGGCCATTGTCGGATTATACAAATCCGCTAAGGCTCTTACATATAACAGGTTTGCTTTAAATTGATTGCGATTTTTAAATGAATATGCATCTAAAGGTATAGAGTTTGGTATTAAATCAGTTTTAAAATTATATTTATCAAAAACACTTTTCAAATAATTTGATGGCGCAACATTGCAATATGCATTACGAAAAAAATTAAATACATCAGCTTTATTTGTTTGAAGTAAAGCTGGCAAATTGCCACCCCTTAAAACTGGTATGTAATCAACACCTAAAAAAGTAGCGATAAACCCAACTAATTTAGCATATATAAAATTAGACGTACTATAAGTATCTATAATAATATAATCAACTACCCTAGCATATTTAATAACACTAAATAATATATCAAATAATCTAACGACTTTATTTAATTTATCAGAAGCATAATAAACACAGGCAAATTGTTCTAATAACTTGCCTGTATACTCTATACCCGTTGGATTAAATCCGTGTTTAGATAATTTATTGCCTATATAAAGTAATTTCATACCACTCTAATGCTAGGTGGCATCTCCATTACTTTTATAAGTAGATTTATAAGTAGCTTTATATCCTGCTCTATAGGAAGCCTTATAATAATTTGGATAATATGAGTAGCCAGAGCCATAAAATGAATCTAAGCCCAAATCACGAACTTTATTAACTACTGCACCAATAATAGGACTGTGTACATGTTCTAGTCTGGCAATTGCCTGTTCTAATACATTAATTGGTGTTTTACCTGCTTCTACCACCATTAAAACTCCATCGACTTGATTACTTATTACTGCAGAATCAACAACAGGCAATGATGCAGGCGCATCCATTATTATTACATCAAAATGGCTTTTTGCCTGTTCTATTAACTCGGCAAATTTTTCACTTCTCAACAAGAAAGTTGGGTTTTTAGCTTTTTTACCACTTGGCACTACAAATAAATTATCCACATAAGAAGGAAATATTAAATTTTCTTTATCTAAATTGCCCGATAAATATTCAGACAAGCCTGTTCCCAATTTATCACGATCTTCAGGACGACGCAATTTTGCATAATTTCGTTCTGTACGTAAATCCACTGTCATTAATAAAACAGAATTACCTTCTAAAGCAAACGATATAGCCAAATTAATTGAAGTATGACTTTTACCTTCATTCTGCACAGCACTCGCAATCATTAGACAAGATGAAGGATCTTTATCTGTACTATATTTTATGTTATTTCTTAATACTGAATATATTTCACCGATACTCGAATCTGGTTCATTTGCATTAATATATGCCCCTTTACTATCCCATCTAGGAATTACTCCCAATACTGGATAATCAATATATCTTTTTAAATCACTAGAATTTAATACTGTGTTATTCCAACCGTTTAATATAAACACTGCCATACAAGCCATTAATAAGCCTACAAATATACTAAATAAACTTATTTTAAGCCTGACACTAGGTTCTAAAGCTCCTACAGAAGCCTCAGAAGCTACCGTCATTTTATTAAAATCAGATATCATCATAATTTTAATTTGTTGATACTCTGCACGTAAATCAGTTAAAATTCTATGCAATACAATAATTTCATCATATATGTTTTTAGATTTCAAATCAGGCTCTGCTAATAATTCTGCCCTTAAATTCTTAATTTGTTTTTTTAAAGTATCAATAGAAGCCCTATATCTTTGCATATTAATACTATTGGTAACTAAAGCAGATACTTGATTTCTATTAGAGCTTTCAACGTATACAATATGTTTTTTGCCATGTTTACGTGAATTTAATTTTTTGGTTAAAATATTTATTTTTTTTGTCAATTTTCTAATTAAAGGATTTTTTTCTGTATATTTTAATCTTTTTTCATCACGTTCTGCCGTTAGTGCCTTAATTTGTTTGGCAACTGCATTTTCATCATACACCCATTCAATCTCACCAACATTTTCATCTAATGCTATCCCCATTGATTTACGCAAAAAAGAATCTGTCTTTATTAACATCTCTAAATCTAATTTGGCAGTTTGCAATTTAACTTCTGCAGTATTTAAAAGCGGTAATATATTATCTCTATTTGAAACACTTATTTGTTTACCTTCTTTTAATTTTGTCATTCGCAATGTATTTAACTCTGTTTCTAAACGTTTAATTTCACGCTGTTTATCATTTTGCAAATTTAATAACATTTTTTCTTTAGCCTGTAGACTTTTAAAGCCTGCGGAATTGGCCTCATCAACAACTGCTTGTGCATACGCTTCAGCTACTACCCTAACAACTTTCCGTGATTTTGGCATTTTAACTGTTATTACCGCCATAGTATCTGAGTCTTTATCTATAGTAAATTCATGCATCCTAATTACTGAATCTGCTGTTAAAGACTTAATTGTATCAATATCCGCTGGAGTTAAGTCATGCTCTAAATCATTGATATTTTCTTTTAATATTTTAATAACCCGTCTACCAACCTCCATAGATCCAGCAATTACACCGACATTATCAGCTTCATTAATTTTTGTACGCCTTAGTGACAGCAATTGACGAGCAGATTTAAAACCTGATTTTTTTTCTATATCTATACTGGATCTATAAATATTAGGCAAAGAATAAGCATAATACAAACCAGCTAAAGATATACTTGTAGCGATTAATATAAAAACCAATCGATAGCGTCTAAAAACGTCCCAATACTGTCTTAATGATTGTTCATCATCGTTAAAAATCTCTTGGACATTACCGCTTAAATTTGGATTAGATTGTTTCATTAAAATCCTTAGTAAAAATCTCGAATTATATTTTTAGAAGTATTAACTTTTTCAATCAATTCAAAGAATGGCATAATTTGATCTATGATACGTGAGCTTTTTGATAGAAAAGTTTCTGGGACATGTACTATATCACCTGATTGTAAATAAACATTTGGGGCTTGCCCTTTCATTATAGCTAATACATTTACAACTTGCACTTTCGGATGGCTTAAACTACCTCTAACAACAGCCACTGAATCCAAATGACCTTTTTTATTAGAGCCTCCAGCTTCTGTAATGATTTGCACAATATTTGGCCGCCCGCGATGAGGAATAACCTTTGGA
>JAMOSO010000050.1 GCA_027063065.1 Planctomycetota bacterium
ACTGCTGCAGAAAGTCGCATTCGCGATGTAGACTTCGCAAAAGAAATGATGGAATTTACTAAAAATCAAGTTCTTATGCAATCTGGCTCTTCTATGATGAGCCAAGCAAACTCTTCTTCTCAAGTTGTTCTTGGCTTATTGTAAAAGTACCTCGATGGGAAAAAAGGTAGGCTTTATATGCCTACCTTTTTTTAATTATTCCAAATTTTATCTAATAAATTTTGGAAATTCATAGCAAAACTATTACCATCACATAACCTAGAATTCAATAATGTATTGCGTAAGTTACCACCATGTAACAAAGCAAGATTAAGCTTATCTCGACCTAGAGCAATGGCTTTTGCAACATAATCATCCTCACTATCAGCTATCCACTCATCATATCCTAAATGCGTCAATATAGACACCCCTACCCTAGAAACGTGCGTGTCTCCCCGCATCGTAATTACAGGCACCCCCATCCATAAGGCCTCAAAGGTAGTTGTGGTTCCATTGTACGGAAATGAATCTAATGCAACATCTACCTGATTATACAGCGCAAAATGCTCTGCCAAATCAGACATACCAGGCAAACACTGAATCCTCCCCACATCAACACCAAAGCATTTAAATTGATTTAAAATTCGCTGTCTAGCCAAATCAGTATATAACAAAGGACTTTTTAACACCAAAACAGCTTCATCACAAGCGAGTAAAATATTAGACCAAACCCTTATTACATCCTTAGTGATTTTTTTAGCAGAATTAAAAGACGCAAAGACAATTCTACCTTCTTGTGGCTTATATTCTAATTTCACATCTAAATCAACTATCACATCTGGTGTACCATAACATAAAAAAGCACCAGAAATATTAATGATTTTTTCACTATAAAACCTATCACCATATTTATCAGCTATAGAATCGCCTATTCTATAATCCATAGCTTGCAAGCCTGTTGTGTTAGGATACCCTAGCCAAGTAACCTGTTTATAAGCCACCCTACCATGCAATACGTCCAAACGATTAGCGGCGGTATGACCAGACAAATCAATGATAATATCCAATTCATCTTGACGTATTAGAGACTGAGCAGAACTTACATCTAAATAACCAATTTCACGCCAACAGTATGCAATAGAGCATAACTCATCTCGCAAAACACATTTACGCTCTTTTTTTTCAGTATTATAAAGATAAATATCCCATTGAGACGTATCGATATTACGCATCAATGGCATTAAAAAATATAAAACCGCATGCCTTTTAAAATCACCAGAAATAAAACCTAACCGTTTTTTATTTCTTTTGGACGGTCGTGACAAAACAATAGGCTGTCCATAAACATTATTCAATCTATTATTAAATAACCGGCTATATTCTAAAATCAAACCCGATTTGGACTCAACAAAATAATTCAAATCTAACAACAAATTATTATAAGCTAAATTAAATACCTCATCAGAACCTAACGCTCGCTTATAAGCTTCTATCGCCATGTCAACTGCACAAAAATGATCTAAAACCGTAGCGTACTTATACCACATGATACCATCGCCAGTTACCAACTGAAAATATCTTTGAAAAATTGGCAAGGCCTCTACCCAATTTCTTTCCTCTTGTAAAATCCATGCCAAATTATGCAAAGCATTTATATGATTTGCGTCTAAATCTAATGTCTTACGATAAGCCTCTTTAGCTAATTCAAACTGTTTTAACTCAAACAAAGATAAACCATAAGCATTTAAAAAGTGCGTATTATTAGGAGACAAAAAAACTGCCTGTTTTAAAAATGTACAAGCTTTATCTTTTTCACCTAGCCCACTAAAAATAACTCCTGCAGAAAAAGCCACGGACGCATCTGTATTATTTAATTTAAACGCCCGTTCAATTACCTGCCCAGACAAGTCTTTGTTATTTAATTGAAAATGAACCTGCGCTAACATTTCCAAAAGCTTTAGATTATCTTCATCGGTCTTCAAGGCCTCTTTCAACTCTATCAAAGCAATGTCAAAAAGACCTTTATTAATTAAATCTACAATAAATTGGTATTTTTTTTTCATAATCATATGCTACATAATTACCTTATATATAACAAGTTAGAAAAAATTTTAGTTTTTTTCTAAAGTTGCTAAACACAAGTGACGATATTGTAGATAACGGTTTGATTTTTGTAAGTAAGCAAAAACCGCTGTTCATCGCACGGGAAGGCGATGGGAGAAAAGCAACCAACTTTACTCCATGGAGAATGTAGACCCTACTATCAAGGAGGATATCATGGGACTAAGAATTGCAAACAATGTATCAAGTTTAAATGCACATCATCAACTTATGGCTACGGATAGCCGTATGAGCAAATCGCTACAGAAGTTATCTTCTGGATTTGCAATCAACACAGCAGCTGACAAGCCAGCAGGATTGGTAATCAGCGAAGGCTTACGCGCGCAAATAGGCGGTATGGAACAAGCCATATCTAATTCGCAACGCGCCTCAAACATTATAGGCACAGCAGAAGGCGCTTTAACAGAAATGAATAGCTTACTAAAGTCAGTAAGAAGTTTGGCAGTAGAGGCGTCTTCAACAGGTGGAATGGACGCACAACAGATCGCCGCCAATCAAGCGGAAGTAGACTCAGCCATCAACACCATCGATCGCATTGCCAACACAACCAGATTTGCTGGCAAACGTTTACTAGATGGCAGTCAAGGCTTTAAAGAAACAGGCTCTAATTCTGTTCACACTTCTATCGCAAATTATTCAGTTCGCGGTGCACAGTTTGGCTCAGCCTCAACAATTAACGTTGAATTTAACATCACGCAAACTGCCACACAAGGTGGCACTGGTCAAATTAGCGATTTATCAGATGGCTCTTCAAACGACGTTACTATCCGTGTAACTGGTAGTAAAGGCTCAGAAATATTCTCTTTTAATGGTGGTACTTCAAAAGAAGCTCAAGCCGAAGCCATCAACTCACTAAGTGATAATACTGGTGTTTCAGTTGATACAAATATGAATATTAAAAGTACCGAATATGGCTCTGATGCTTTTGTGACAGTTGAAACCTTAGAAGGTCCAAAATACTCCGTTGAGCAAAACATGAGTCGCGGAAAAGACATTGAAGGCTCTATAAACGGAGCAAGGGTAGACGGAAGCGGTTTAGTTGCCACATCATCATCCACATTTTTTAACGGCTCCATAGAAATGGGTACTACCCAATCCACAGGAACGGTTAATATTGGCTTGCAAGAATCTGGTATGAAATTTCAACTAGGAGCTGACACTAATCCAAATGAGCAAAAAACAATTGGTATTGGCAATATGCATTCAACAAACTTAGGCACTAAAGTGTTTACAGAAGGTGACGGAACTACCTCTAGCGGATATCTATCTTCTTTAAAGTCAGGCCAAAACCACTCTTTAGCAGTCGATGCTGACGCTGCAGTAAAAATTATTGATGCAGCCATTGACGATGTGAGCAGTACACGTGCAGAATTAGGCGCATTCCAAAAAAATACGCTAGAATCAAATATTAACAATTTACGTGTTACAACCGAAAACTTAACTGCTGCAGAAAGTCGCATTCGCGATGTAGACTTCGCAAAAGAAATGATGGAATTTACTAAAAATCAAGTTCTTATGCAATCTGGCTCTTCTATGATGGCTCAAGCAAATGTGTCATCACAAATTGTTTTAGGAATGTTATAATTTAATATTAATGTCAGGCTGAGGATTAACAATATCCTCAGCCTCTTGGCATAAATCAGCACACTCTAAGCTATGTTTAATATTGTGATAACCTAATATAGTTTTAGATTTAATTAAAAAATGTGACTTAACCAAATTTTGCCATATTTTAGCACGCTGTTTACGATTTGACGTGGGAATAAATTTATCAATTTTCCATTGATAATATTTAAAACATAAATCAATAACCTTTAAAACTAGGTAATCAATCATATTTAACGACTCTATTAATTTATCTTCTTTAGCTTTCATCAAATAATTTATCGACAATTATAATCAACTCTTAAGCAAGCAAGCAAAATTATAGATTATTTTAAAAATTGTCCTTGCATAATACCAAAATCAGCTTAAAGTGATTAATGTGACTTATATGGGGTAAGTCAAATTTTAGGGGGAAACACGATGGAGCATACCACCGTCAAAGCAAAAAGGACCGCACGGCCCTGGACAGCTGAAGAAATTGAAATTTTAACAGGTCTTTTTATTCGCCAAAGTGATGCTGAAATATTAGAAGCATTGCCAAAGCGTACGTTAAAGGCCATTAAAAACAAGGCACGTGAACTAAATTTACGCCGACCCAAAACAAAAAAAAACACTATCATACCTAAACTAAAACAACCAAAATATACCTGTTGTGATATATGCGGGAAAGACTTGCCCGCCAATGAAATTGCAATGGGAGCAGCAAACCATTTAAATTGCTGGCGCCAATGGGTTGCTGAACAAAAATCAAACGAACCCGTTTTGCAAGCAACTCAATTTAACAACGAGTTTGCACTCGTTTCTTAGATGACTACCTATTACAATTAAGTCATGAAATATGATTTAATTGTAATAGGCTCTGGACCTGCTGGATTGATGTGTGCAATCCAAGCTGCCCAAAGAAAATTAAAGACTTTAATAATAGAACAGCTACCAACTTTGGCAGCCAAATTAAAAGCTACAGGAGGAGGCCGTTGTAACCTAACAAACACATTAGATAACAACTCTTTTATCAGCAAATTTGGCAGGCAACATAGATGGATGCTAAATGCTATAAACCTTTTTGACCACCACTCACTAATAACATTTTTCAACCAATTAGAAGTTGACACACACGCTCCAGACGGCATTAAGGTATTTCCCACAACACATAAGTCTGACACAATTGTCAACGCTCTTATCAAGAAAGCAAAAAAAGAAAACATCACCATTTTAACCAACACAAAGCTAACTGACATATTAATACAAAACAAACATATTGTAGGTATTAAAACACAATCTAACCATTATCAATGCACTAATGTAACCTTGGCAACAGGAGGTTTAGGATATCCACATCTCGGTTCAACTGGAGAAGGCTTTAAACTAGCTAAAAAAGTTGGTCACAGTATAACATCACTCTACCCAGCTATGTTACCATTAAAAACACAAGAAAAATGGGTAGCTCATTGCACTGCTGACACAATTGCCAAAGCTACTATAAAAATAAATAAAAAAATTATAGCTAACGGTGATTTAATATTTACCAAAACAGGGTTAAGAGGTCCTGCAATCCTAGACTGCAGTCGCGAAATAACCCCTCTATTAGCCACGCAGCAAAAAGTAAATTTACTAATCAACCTCACAAAAGGTTTAAACGAAGAAGAAATAGCACAACAATTAAACAAGCATCAATTAGCAAATAAAAATGCAACCGTTTTAGATTCAATAAAAACTATGCTACCTAATAGTGTAGCTAAAGAACTATGCAAATTAAGTGGATGTAACAGTCAAAAACGTCTAACTAAACAAACTGGCAAACATAAAATTGCTTTATTTAAAATATTAACTTGGACACCACTAACTATCATAGGTCATGATGGTTTTGCAAAAGCAATGATTACAAGAGGCGGTATAAATTTAAAAGAAGTAGATTGCAACACTATGCAAAGTAAGCTAATAAAAGGGTTATTTTTTTGCGGGGAAATATTAGATTTAGACGGTCCTTGTGGAGGATACAACCTAGGTTGGTGTTTTACTAGCGGATATACGGCTGGAATTTCTATCAATCCTTAAAAAACTAATTATTGATTCCATAAGGAACATGAACCGAAGGAACAAAGTCCTTTGCCTTTTCTACATGCACCAAACTATCGTCAAAGAAAATCTGTGGCGCAAAAGCTGCTAGGGTTTGAGATTTATCCATACCAGAAAGAAAAAACGCTTCATTAACCTCTAAACCCCAAGAACGCAAACTCATCACCGCACGCATAAAAGCACGTGGCCCTCTTGCCGTCACTAAAGCTGTGCGTATTTTGGGTTGATACTCACTATTTAAAGACAACTCTTTTTCATCCATTTGTATTTGAGCTATTTGCAAAAAGAAATCTGTCAACGGTCCAGGTTGCAAAGGTTTATCAAAATTATCACATTCATATTTTTCAAATTCGATTAATCCTTTTTCTTGAAAAATAGTTTCTGATTCATCACTAGCTAAAATACCATCAAAATCAAAAGCTAATCTTAACCCATCTAAACCTTCCATATTTGGATGTTGTTTGCCTGTCACACATCCTGCAGCCATACCATTTTGCAAAGCAAGTAACACATCGTCTTTATTTCCTGTTAAAAACAAATGCACACCAAAACTGCGCATATATGGCCATGGCGATGCCCCCTCTGTAAATGCCGCACGAGTAATATTAAGCTTATAATGCTCCAAAGATTTCATAATACGTACACCCGTAGATGGGTTGTTGCGTGACAGCAAAACAACCTCAACCGGTTTAAAATTAAATTTTTGAGAATTTAAGCCCAATAGCTGATTTACAAATAAAAAAGCAACGCCCGGTTGTAACGTTATGTTTTCGTTCTGTTTTTGATATGCAATATATTTATCTTTACCCTGCTCACGAAAAACAGCATCAGACTCTGTTAAATCAAATAGTGCAGATGATGCTACAGCTATAATTAATTTATTATTATGCATAATTGAATTGTAATATTTATTTTATTTTTTACTAGCACTTCTAGATACATCTGGAATCGGTACAAAAAACGCCCAAACCAATAAGACTAAAACACAACTTAAACATGTTAAGCTAGCCAAATTATAACTATTCATCCACAGTTTGGATCGCGCATATAACGGAGGCCCCATTGCAGAGCCCATAACTAAAAACATCATCATTTTAGCACTGATAGCGCCTAAATGTTTAGTGCCAAAAAAACGTGGCCAAGTTACCTGAGTCAATAAACCAAATAAGCCACCAGCAATGCCATTACCAATAATAACAGACCAATATCCCCAGCGTGTTTCTAAGACAATTGCCCCCGACAGAGACAAAGCCATTGCTCCAAGCATAATCATTAATAAAAAGGTCAACTCTAATCTATCACTAACCCAGCCCACACTTAAATTAACTAAAATAGATATAATAGTCGCCGGTAAAAAAGTACCAAAAGCTTGTATATTTCCCCGTCCAGCTATAGTAAAGATAGAAGCTATATGAAATGTAAAACCTGTTATGTATAAACTCATCATTGCAAAGGTCAATGTAAAAAGCCAAAACACTTGAGTCTCTTTTACTACTGATAAATCAAATGAATTATCTTTCACTATAGTCTCAGCCGCTAAAGACTCATCTAAACCATCAACTGCCAAACCACATTCTGTTGGGTTATCTCTAAAAAATACTAAGGCAAATAAAGTAAAACCTATACCTATTGCAAAACCCATATACTGCCACGCCAAAGACCAAGACGAGTGTTTAATAAGAAAATTAAAAAATAAAGGCCCTGCCGAAAACAATAAAGATACAAAAACACCACTTATAGCACTAACTCTACCACGGTATAAACTAAACCATTTCATAGTGATATTGCGACTGACCAAAGTAATACTACCCTGACCAAAATAGCGTAGCAAAAAACATAAAAGAGTTAACAAAACAAAAAGGTATGTAGAATTATAATTTAATAATTTAGCAATGTTTTCTAAACGACTTAGAACTAATAAAACCAGCCCTAAACCAATAGACGCTAATACTGCCATAACTCTAGCACCAAACCTATCATAAAATTTACCTGCTAATGGAATACTAAACCCACTTATAATTGTGCCTAAAGCATAAGCGTCACTTAAAAAGCCATCATCAATATGCAACGCCAAAACTACATGGTGCGTAAATGCAGAAAACCCAATTGTCTGTCCCGGTATTGATACAACCATCCCCAAAACAGAACACATAACAATAAACCATCCATAAAAAAATGGCAGTTTTTTTGGTGTAAAAGGAAAATTAATAAGATTCATAAAATATTATTAGCATTGAAAATAAATATGGTTTATATAATTTTTTATTATACTAAAAATATGCCTATAAAAAATTATAAAATCACAATACAAGAAAAAGGATTAAGAACAGATATTGTTTGCTTTGATGTCTTTAACTTTAATTCTCGAAGCGAAACTATTGGAGCTATAAAAAGAGGCGAAATAACAATTAATAATAAATCTGTAAAAGCCTCAAAACCTGTTCAAATAAATGATGTTCTCAGCTATACCCCTCAAAATGGCAAAGCATCTAAATTTAAACCTTACAAAATAAAGTTACACATTCTTTACGAAGACTCAGATATTATCGTTGTCAATAAGCCTTCTAATATGGTCATACATCCCAGTAAAGGTCATATCGAAAACACCTTATTAAATGCTGTATTGCATCATTGTACAGATTTAAAACCTATCGGCGGAATCATTCAGCCCGGTATACTACACAGACTAGATAAAGACACAAGTGGCGTTGTTATAATGTCTAAAAATCACTGCGCACATGTAAAACTTAAAAAAGAATTTGAAAATAACAATATCAAAAAATATTATTTGGCTATCTGTGCTAATGGTGGTTTTTCTAAAGATTGGCAATTAATAGATTTGCCAATAGCACCTGCACATGGCAACAAAATGTGCGTAAGATTTGACAGTAGTGCCAAAACAGCTAAAACAAAAATACGCCTCGACAAAAATTATGGTAAATTAGATTTGTTAGAGTGCCAACTGCTTACGGGACGCACACACCAAATACGAGTACACCTATCGCACAGCGGTTATCCTATAATAGGCGATAATTTATATGGCGGAGATCCACTCATCAAACGCCAAGCATTACATTGTTATAAAATGCAAATAACCCATACTAACAATCAAATTTTAACTTTTACCGCCCCTACACCTCCCGATTTTAAGACTATTCTTAGTTCCCTTCTTTAACGCAAATTTGCAAAGCAAAATCATGCCCATCAGCATTCATAACAATAACAATGCATGGAACATCTTTTCTGGTCCAAATAGCATGGTTTCTGCCCCATATTATTGACGGTATCGATATGTTAAATGAATACGGAGTACCAACAACAACCGATTTAGCAGAACCTGTAATTAAATTAACTAATTCTCCCGCACCATCTTGCAATTCTTCACGGGTTAATTCTCCACCGTCCATATACAGCATATTACCCATAAAAAATCTAGCCGAAGATTCGCTCATAGTTAGTGCCATAGAACCTGTTATGCCACCACCAATACCCATAACAGCCGAAACATCTCCTGGAAAATGATAATCATTTTTTAGATGCAATGCTGTACGCTTAATTTCTTTAATAGCCACCATAGTTTTCATGATGTTTTCAGAACCCTTAATAAAGGGATTTAAAATTTCTATTTTAATTTCACTACTCATACCTATATAATAAAGTTAGCTTTTATTTTAACAAGACAATTTTCCTTGATTAGCCAACTCTCCACTGTATACTAGCTTGCTTAAAAAGGATTGTTATGAAAGATAAAATTATCCAAGAAGGTATTACCTTCGATGACGTTTTACTTGTACCACAAAAAAGTAATGTTCTACCAAAAGAAGTAGACACATCAACAAGTTTAACCAAACGAATAAAATTAAATATTCCAATACTATCTGCTGCTATGGACACTGTTACTGAAGCACGTTTAGCCATTGCATTAGCACAAGAAGGTGGTTTGGGAATAATTCACAAAAACTTAAATATTGAAGAACAAGCACGAGAAGTTGAGAAAGTTAAACGCTCGGCAAATGGTATCATTCACGATCCTGTAACCCTCGGGCCTAATGATACCATCACTACAGCTAGAGAAGTAATGGAAAAAAACCACATATCCGGGATACCAATTGTCGAAGAAGATCAATCTTTAATAGGCATTCTAACCAGCCGTGATATGAAATTTCTAAAAAATTCAAATAAAAAAATTAGCTGTGTAATGACCAGTAAAAATCTTGTAACCGCCGATCCTAAAACTACTTTAGAGCAAGCACAAAAAATACTATACAAAAACAAAGTAGAAAAACTTCTTTTAATCAATCGCTCTAATAAGTTAGAAGGCCTTATTAGTATTTTAGACATTGAAAAATTAGTCAAATACCCCCAAGCTTGTCGTGACAGCCATGGAAGATTGCGTGTTGGGGCAGCTGTAGGCGTCAACGATATGGATCGCGTTAAAGCATTAATTAATGCAGGAGTTGATATATTAGTTGTCGATACCGCTCATGGACATTCTGCTGGTGTATTAGAAACTGTAAAAAATATTAAATCAAAATATGATATAGATATTATTGCCGGCAATATAGCCACTGGCGATGCTGCAAAAGATCTGATAAAGGCAGGTGCCGATGCTATAAAAGTTGGTATAGGACCTGGCTCTATTTGTACTACAAGAATAGTTGCAGGTGTTGGTGTACCTCAAATAACAGCCATTTACGACTGCGCCAAAGTAGCTTCCACAAAAAATATCCCCGTTATTGCCGATGGTGGCATAACTCATTCTGGTGATATTGCCAAAGCTATTGCAGCAGGAGCATCAGTTATTATGGCGGGGTCTTTACTGGCGGGCACGGACGAGTCTCCTGGCGAGATAGTATTAGCACAAGGCAGACGCTTTAAAACATTTAGAGGTATGGGCAGTATTGGCGCTATGGTTAGAGGTTCCAAAGACAGATATTTTCAAGGTGAAGAAAGCTCTGACGACAAATTAGTACCTGAAGGCATTGAAGGACGCATCCCATACAAAGGTGCGATGGCTCCTTACGTATACCAATTAATTGGCGGATTAAGAGCTTCCATGGGATATTGTGGCACAAAAGATATTAAATCTATGCGAGAGAATGCTAAATTTATCCGCATTAGCAATGCAACATTACGCGAAAATCACCCCCATGATGTAACTATAACTAAAGAAGCACCAAACTATAGCGTTTAAATCAAGATGGATACTTTTAGACTAATTGACGCTAATTTTAACCGTTGTCGCGAAGGCTTGCGGGTCATAGAAGAATTTAGTCGCTTTATTTGCAACGATAGCAAATTATCGTTGCAAATAAAAAACTTCCGCCATACATTGCAAAAATTTGAAAACAGCTATGGGCTAAACAGCTTACGAGCGCGCGATACAAACAATGATATCGGCACAAATATCACTGTAGTTTCAGAAACTAAAAGAGCAAATATCAACAATGTATTAACAGCCTCTTTTAAACGCATACAAGAAGCATTAAGGGTTTTAGAAGAATACAGTAAAATAGACAAACCGAACATCGCCAAAGGTTTAGAAGATTTACGCTACAAAAGCTATCAATTAGAAAAAGAAATAAGTTTGCCATTTTCTAAACAATGCCGATTATCTTCAGCAAAATTATACGCATTAATTACAACTGATTTATGTTTTCACTCTCCAGAAAAAACAGCAGAATTATGCCTTAAAGGTGGTGTAGATATAATTCAATTACGAGAAAAACAACTGCATGATAAAGGGTTTTTAAAAATTGCAAAAGCCGTCAAAAAAGTGTTGCTAGGCTCTAATACTATTTTAATTATCAACGATAATATACCAATTGCACAAGCGATCGATGCCGATGGCGTACATTTAGGACAGGATGATTTACCTCAAAAAATTGTTTCAAAAATTTTAGGTGAGGACAAAATAATTGGGCGTTCCACCCATTCTGTAGCGCAAGCTTTAAAAGCGCAAAAAGAAGGTGCAGACTATATCGGTGTTGGCCCAGTATGGGAAACTAACACTAAAAAACATAGACGTGCCGTTGGTCTTGAGCTAATAAAAAACGTAGCACAACAAACTACCTTGCCGTTTTTTCCAATAGGATCTATTAAAACAGAAAATGCTAAATCCGTTTTACAAGTTGGTGCTACAAGATTGGCAGTATGCACAGGCATCACAAATACCAAAAATGTTACTGCTAGATGTAAAGCCTTTAATAAAATATTAAAATAATTATTATACTGCTGTGCTTACTAAACCCAGCGATGATTTAAAAGTACCGTACTTATTAAAAGCTCAAGCATGTGCAGCGATTAGTTTAACTATTTTATATACTGTTTTTGCAATTTTATCTATTATTTTTTTAGCTAATCAATATTTTATAATCACTTCTATTACTTTAACTATTACACATGGAATATGTAGCGTAGCATTAATTAGAGTTGTTAACAAAAAAGTTTATGCAAGTTTAATGCTAAGACTATCATTAACATTGACTATTATTTGTTCAATTTTTTTGCATATAATGATCTTCTCTCAAATTAAAAATATACAAATTTTTCAAGTTGGACAGTTTGCTAAAGAAGGTGTTTTGGATTTTACTTTTACCACGACAAGCATTATAATACAGCTTTTTCCTTTACTCACACTGATTTACTCTTTTATTGGTGAGGTTAATGGCTTCTTACACTATATCACAATCAACGATGGAGAATTTTAACCATGGCCAAATCCCCACGCAAGTCTAACACTCGTACTACTCGCTCAACAACAAGAACTTCTAGCAGAGCCCGTACTGGTTCTAATTTTCGTCCACCGAAGCGTAAAAGTAGTGCACCGACAATTATTGCTATTTTTGTTTTAATTTGTGGCGGTATTTTTATCATTAAACCCTATATATTCAAAAATAAGAAAAAACACACCAAAGCCAAAAAAGAAATCGTAGTTGAAGAAATTGTAAAACCAGATACAAGTAATATTGTTGACAAAGAAGCACAAAAAGAAGCTGCCTTAGAAGCCGAAAAAAAACGCCTAGCACAAATTGAAGCCGAAAAAAAACGCCGTGCCGAAATTGCAAGAAAACAAAAAGAGCTTGCAGAATTGGCGCGTCAAAAAGCATTAAAAGAACAAGCTCTAAAAGCGCATAAATTAGCTAGCGAAACATTAAACACAATGTTAAATTCTTTTTCTATAGAAATACCAGACATTAAAATTGTTAAAAATGATGGTGTAACTGTATATGGTAAGGTCAAAACTAAAAAACCACTTATGATTAAAACCGTTCTAGGTAATTGGCAAACTTTTAGTTCTGCCGATATTATTTCTAAAAAAACTTTAATTCCAAGCAGTGCCAAAAGAGAAATTAAAAAATATGTACAATCACAATTAAAAACAATTAATCACAATGATGTTGAATCATTATTTAAAATTGCTCACCTTTGCAGGGTAACAAATTATACTGACCCTATTAAAAATTTAATTGAACAGATTATTAAGATAGACCAAAAATTTGGAATTAAAATGCAAAACAAATTTGCTGGTAAAATTTATCGTGACAGTCTTTATAAATTAGCTAGCGGACAAAAAGGTTTAGCTAAAAAAGGATTTAAAACCATACCTAAAAAATATCCTCATAGTTCATACGCGAGCGATGCTGGCCATTTCGCCAGTGCAACATCAGTTGATATGAATGCTATGATTGATGATTTACAAGAAGAAATGGGCATAGATACTCATTTAAAAGAACCAGAATACACTGTTGAAGACAGTGTAACCATTAAAGAAATTGAAGAAAAAGTTGCTGATGCACCTGCCATTAAAAAAGGTGATACTTTTTTTAAACAAGCATTAAAGATATATAAAACATTAGATACTGGGGCAGCCAATTACAAACGCAAAAATGCCGCTGCTTTACATTTATTTATACAGTCTGTCGATGCATACCAAAAAGCTTTAAAAGCAAATCCGAATAATAAAAAATTAGATCGCAAACTACAAAAAGCAACTATGCTACGTTATGGTTGTATGAAAATGAGTACTCTATAAAAATGTCTCTAGCATTACAAAATTATGCCCACTCTCTACAATTAAGTGGCAT
Organism: Planctomycetota bacterium; assembly: GCA_027063065.1. GTDB lineage: Bacteria > Planctomycetota > JAMOSO01 > JAMOSO01 > JAMOSO01 > JAMOSO01. Next base: position 13,869 of record JAMOSO010000050.1, read on the forward strand.
AGATGAGTTGTTATTGCCGTTGCCACCCTGTGCTTATGTAAGTACAAAAGGCAATCTCAACTCATCTATTTGTATAATTTTAGAAAAATATAACCAAACAGAACTGGAATTGCTAACCAAAATGTTATTAGCAATTAATGTAAATATTGATAATACCTACCAGATTTTATTTACATATAAAAACAATCAAAAACCAAATCAGGTACTTAATACCTTACAAGATAAGCCACGCTACAAGGCAATTATCCCATTTGGAGCTAACGCACTACAAGAATGCCTACCTTTTAACACACAATACGATCATATTAGACATATATGCTATAAACTTAATGGTAATCCCGTCATACCAGTTGATCATCCAGCTGATATCATTAAAAATCTTGATCTAAAAAAGCGCTCTTGGCTTAGCTTACAAAAAATACAAAATTTATTATAATAAAAACGGCCTTGGTTATTTATACACTAAGGCCGACATAATCATTTTAACCCAAAATTGTTTTTACTGCTTCGCCAATGCCAGCGGGGTTTTCTGATACAACAACTCCACATTTTTTTAATATGGCCATTTTCGCTGCTGCTGATTCATCTGCTCCACTAACAATCGCCCCCGCATGCCCCATACGACGCCCAGCAGGAGCTGTTGCGCCTGCAATAAAGCTTACCACTGGCTTTGTTATGTTATCTCTTATATGGTATGCTGCTTCTATTTCCATACTGCCACCAATTTCGCCAATCATTACAATTGCATCTGTATCTGGATCGGCTTGAAACAAATCCAATAACTCTACCATATTAGTACCAATGATTGGATCCCCACCAATACCACAACAAGTAGATTGCCCCAAACCTACTAAACACAATTGATGAGCTGCCTCATAAGTTAATGTGCCAGACTTTGAGATAATTCCAACATTACCTGGCTTTACTACGTGAGCAGGCATAATACCGACCTTTGCTTCGCCAGGAGTCAATAACCCAGGACAATTAGGTCCTATCAAACGAGCGCCACATTCTTTGACAAACGCTGCTGCATTTTGCATATCTCGCACAGGGATATGCTCTGTAATGCATACAATCAATGCGATACCAGCTGCAGCAGCTTCTTTCACTGCGTCAGCTGCAAAAGCCGGAGGCACAAAAATCAATGACACATTTGCACCTAATGTGTCAACAGCTTCTTTACATGTATCAAAAACAGGAACTTTAGCTTCTAAAACAGTACTACCGCCTTTTCCTGGAGTAACTCCACCTACAATATTTTTACCATAGTCATAACATTGCTGAGCATGAAAACCACCTTCTTTACCAGTAATGCCTTGAACAATTATTCGTGAATCTTTATTTATAAGTATAGACATATTATCTCCTAATTCCCCTGAGCTGCATTAACTACTTTAGATGCCGCCTCATCTAAATCAGTTGCGGCAATTAAATCAACATCTGCCTTTGCTAATATTTCTTTGGCCTCTTCTGCATTTGTACCTTGCAAGCGCACAACAACAGGCACATTTAAATCTAATTCTGCCAATGCATCTATCACACCATTAGCAATGCGATCACAACGAACAATACCACCAAAAATATTAATCAAAATAGCTTTAACTTTTGGATCTCGTAAAATAATTTTAAATGCAGCCTTAACTGTCTCTGGGTTAGCACTACCACCGACGTCTAAAAAGTTAGCCGGTTCACCACCTTTCAACTTGATTATATCCATAGTTGCCATGGCTAAACCTGCGCCATTAACCATACATCCAACATTACCATCTAAATTAACAAAACTCAAATGATGTTGTGCAGCCTCTACTTCATCAGGATCTTCCTCATCTAAATCGCGTAATTCAGCGATATCTTTGTGTCTAAATAAAGCAGAATCATCAAAATTAAATTTAGCATCCAAAGCCAAAACTTCCCCATCTTTTGTTAAAACTAATGGATTAATCTCTGCAATAGACGCATCAGTCTCCTCATAGCATTTATATAAATTCGTAATTAATCTTGAAGCCTGTCGTGCTGAAGCACCTGTTATGCCTAATGCTTTAACTACATTGGCAACTTGAAAACCATGAAGACCAAAACGAATATCAATAGGCTGTTTAAAAATCTTTTCTGGTGATTTTTCTGCAACTTCTTCAATTTCTACCCCACCTTCAGCAGATGCAATAATAACTGGAGAATTAGTTGCCCTATCTAAAGTAATAGCCAAATAAAATTCTTTGTCGATATCAATAGCTTGAGTAATAAATAATTTTTTGACAAGTTGACCTTCAGCAGTAGTTTGCGGGGTAATTAATGTCATACCCATTATCTTATTACAATTTTCTAAAGCTTCCTCTGTAGTCGGTGAATATTTAACCCCTCCTCCTTTACCACGCCCCCCAGCATGTATTTGAGCCTTAACAACAACCGCTTGAGATTTAGATAATTCTTGTACTTTTGCAATAGCAGAAGCTGCCTCAGATAAATCCGATACTGCCACACCTATTTCTACGGGAATCCCGTATTTTTTCATTAATCCTTTGGCTTGATACTCATGAATTTTCACCCTTTTCTCCTAAGAAAATATCATTTATAAACTTCAACACGATTACGACCCAACTTTTTAGCCTTATATAAAGCCTCATCAGCTAATTTAATATAACTAGTTACGTCATGATTATTAAGGGGTAATACAGTATATACACCTATTGATACCGTTATATTTTTAGTTGTGTTATTTAAATCAAATGGTTTTTCAGCAACACATAAACGTATGCGCTCTGCAATCAAAACAGCCGCATCCTGTGATGTGTTAGATAACATAACAACAAACTCTTCCCCACCGTAACGCATCATCCTATCGTCATCGCGTAATTGTGATTTTACTCTACGGCTAAACTCAACCAAAGCTATATCACCGGCAGCATGGCCAAATTCATCATTTAATTTTTTAAAGAAATCGATGTCTAAAATCGAAATAGAACACATCTGCTTTTTGTGAAGCATTTTGTCCAAATCTAACTTTGCAATAGCGTCAAAACCATTTCTATTATAAACAGATGTTAAAGGATCAATTGTTGCGGCAGCCTCAATATCACGTTGCGCCTGAACCTCTTCATCAGTTAATAACGCCATTTTAAGAATGGTATCACCTATATATATACGATGTGATGTATTTAGCTGAATACTTTTAATTGGATGCCCATCAATAAAAGTACCATTTGTAGAACCCAAATCTTCGCAAATGGTATCTTCAGATTTTAACTCAAAGACTCCATGCGAACGCGACATTTTATGATCACGCAATGTAATATCAGCTTGAAGGCTTCGGCCAAAAATATTTCTCCCTTCTTTAAGGAGAAATATTTTGCCTTTATCAACACCTGCCAAGACTACAATATGTGGTCTAGCTAATTGCGCCTGTAATTTAGACACAGGATAATCTTGGACAGTTTGCGAGAAAGTATCAATATCCATACAAAAGTATACTATCTCGATTTATAATTATTTTCAAGTTTGTTTTTGTTAGCCGACAATCTTTGTAATAATAGAACTAAACCAAGGTATCAAACCGAGAATGACCACGGCTAAAGTTAAAATAGCAATACTAAAACTTTGCGTAAATGTAATTTCTAAAGATTCTAAATCTTCCTCAGGTTTGTTTATGTACGCCTCTTTTATAAGCAATAAATAATAGTATAAACTAACCGTTGAATTTAAAGCTGCAAAGATAACCAATCCATAAAAACCACCTTCAGCAGCAGAAGCAAACAACATAAATTTACCAGTAAAACCTGCCAATGGTGGAATACCTGCTAAAGAAAACAAACATAACACTAATATACCCGCTAAAGCTGGGCTCTGTTTTGCCAAACCACGCAAAGAAGCAAATTCCTCTGGACGTTTTTGACCAATAACAGAAATAATAAAAAATAAACAAAAATTAGTTGCTAAATATATAAATAAATAATAAATAATAGATGGCACTGCCATTTTACCATTACCTACTAACGCCAACATAATATATCCGGCTTGCGCAATAGAAGAATAAGCCATAAAACGACGAAGTTCATATTGTCTCATAGCACCCAGATTACCCACAGTCATCGTTATACATGCTAATATACCTAATGGGTAAGTAAACACATGACGAATAGGTGCCAAAGGACCATATAATAATGTAATCACAAAGGCTATTGCCGTAGATTTAGAAGCAACTGACAAAAATGCTGTTACTGGTGTTGGTGCAGCCTGATAAACATCTGGCGCCCACATATGAAAAGGAACCATTGCCAATTTAAAGCAAACAGCCGCAAAAACAAAAATCGCTCCAGCCAAAAACATTGGATTATCAGGATTCGTTTGTACAAAGCTTAAAATTGCCTCATAACGCAAACAACCAACAGCACCATACCAAAATGAATAGCCCAATAAAACTAAAGCAGATGTTAATGAGCCCATAATAATATATTTCATTGCCCCTTCTAAAGAGCTTTGATCTTTTTTATAATATGCTGTTAAAAAATACATTGGTATCGTAGCTAACTCTAGTCCGATAAATAAAGTTATTAACTCCTGCGCCGAAACAACACAAAACATACCGAATGCACAAAAAATCAATAAAGCTATGAATTCAGAATCATATTTTAAAATTCCACGCCAATTACCGTTTTTGCGAGCATATCCTTTACCCAATAGAATCGTAAAAAATAGAGATATTGCAAAAATTTCTTTAAATAATAGTCTCAATCCATCAACTTTATAATTTGTTAAATAATAAAATTCTTGATCATGTGGCAAGTTGAAAAGTAAAACAATAATCAACAATACACCTGCCGCAGCTGTATCAAATAAAATTGCCGTCTTATTTTTTGATTCAATAAATAAATCAATACTTAAAACTAAAAGTGCCAAAATTGGCAAAAGCATATCTGGAGTGACAAATGTAAGCATTTTAAACCACACTTCTTAAAATATTGTTAACCATTGGAGCAACTGCTCCTTCCATTAATTTAATAATCCAACCGGGAGCGATACCCATGCCAAATAAGGCTATAAGCAAAAGAATCACCGGTATTCGTTCTACAAAAGTAGCATCAGTTAAATGAGCGTACTTTTCATCTAAAGGTCCATTTAACATTGCGTTGGCGGCTCTTAACACATAAATCGCAGTTATAATTATTGATAAAATTGCCAAGAATGTACAAACACGATTTAACATCCCAGTATTGGCAAAAGAACCAACAAAAATTGTTGCCTCAGCTACAAAACCCGACAGACCTGGCAAGCCCAAACCAGCCAAGCCAGCAATTATAAAAGAAACCCCTAAAAATGGCATATTTTTGAGTAATCCTCCCATATCATTAACTATTCGTGTATGAGTACGTCCATAAATCATACCGATTAAAGCAAAGAATAAACCTGTCATTAAACCATGACTTATCATTTGCAACATAGCTCCCTGCACGCCAATAAAAGTTAAAGCCATCAATCCAAACAACACAAAACCACAATGAGATACAGAAGAGTAAGCAGTAATATATTTTAAATCTGTTTGTTTGATTGCACCCCATGCACCATAAACTACATTGAAGGTTACAAGCACTAAAAACAAATCTTTCCAATACATACACCCCTCAGGCAAAATATACATAGCTACTCGCAAACAACCATATCCGCCTAACTTCATCAAAACACCTGCATGCAACATAGACACAGCCGTAGGTGCCGAAGCATGACCGTCTGGACTCCAAGTATGAAAAGGAAACAAAGCGCCCAACACACCGAAGCCAATAAACAGAACTGGAAATGCCCACTGTTGAAATGATGCTGAATATAAGCCTGGCTTAGCAAGCTCTAGCATATTAAAAGTATCAAGGCCTGACGCATAATATAAACCCATCATTCCGCCTAAAATCAAAGAAGAACCAGCCACCAACATTAGGGTTAATTTCATTGCGGCATATTCTTTATTACCTGTACCCCAAATGCCAATCAGCATATACATAGGCAATACAGCTACTTCATAGAATACAAAAAATGTGAATAAATCAAATGATATAAAAACACCAAATACACCAGCAACTAAAACCATTAACAGAATAAAAAACTCTTTTGCCTGTTCTTTAACACCCCAGCTGGCTAAAACACCACAAAAAATAATTAAAGAAGTTAACAACATCATCAATATAGATAGCCCATCCACACCTATACGATATTCAATATTCATCATAGGTATCCACTGAACAACCTGCGTCCAATGTAATTTAATTTGAGAACCATCGGCGCCTGTTCCGATTTCGGCGACAGAAGCCTGAAAGGCAATAGTCAAATAAATAACTAATGCTAGATTTAACGCTGTACTAAATAAGCACAGCCATTTTACACCCATATGATTATCTTTTGGAATAAAAAGAATCAACAGTGCAGTAATAGTTGGTATTAACCAAGTTATAGTGAGTAAAGTAGACATTGGCAAACCTTAAAAAACCCGGTAACAAAAATAAAGAAGACCTAAAATCATAACAGACAAATACATTTGTACCTGTCCCGTTTGTAAGAACCGCACTATGGCGCCCCCAGCATGCAAAAGAAAACCTGTTAAATTCATAACACCATCAACTATCTTGCGATCGAACCACTTGATAGGCGCTGCTACAAAACGAAATGCAACTTTATGTGTCATAAACAAATAAAATTCATCAAAATAAAACTTATTTTCAATAACAGTATGTAATGGACCCATCGCTTTAGCTATACTGCTAGCTTGTGTAAATTTATTTCTACCAAAAAAGAAATACGCCAAAATAATACCACTTAATCCCATAGATGTTGCCACCCAAGGCAACCAATGAGGATGTGATAACTCATGTATATGCAATGGCATATTAGGCACAAAAGCATGGTGGAATAAATCTTTAGCAAAATATCCACCAACGGCGGAGGGAATAGCTAAAACTACAATAGGAAATGTCATAAAAGGATCTTCATGTACATGGTGTAACTCTTTGCGAGACTCACCATGAAAAGTAACAAAGAACAGTCTAAACATATAAAAAGCTGTTAAACCTCCAACAAATAATCCTATAGCAAAAATTACAGTATGACCACCCTGTAAAGATGCTAAGATAATTTCATCCTTCGACCAAAAACCAGCAAACGGCCAAATACCACCAATGGCTAAACAAGCTATTAAACAAGATACATAAGTAAATGGCATTTTTTTGCGTAAACCACCCATATCCCAAATATTATTACTATGCACCACATGAATAACCTGTCCAGCAATCAAAAACAACATACACTTAAATGCTGCATGGGTAAAAACATGAAACATAGATGCAGAATAACCCAACGAATTTATAGCACCGCCCTCTTCAACGACCATTTTACTTACGCCCAAAGAAAACAACATATAACCAAGTTGAGATAAAGTAGAAAAGGCTAAAATACGTTTTATATCATTTTGAGTAACAGCAATCACCGCTGCAAATAACGCCGTAAACGCACCCACATAAGCAACCACATCCATCGTCAATGGCGAATGAGAAAATAAAGGAAACAATCTAGCTGTTAAATAAATACCTGCCACAACCATAGTAGCCGAATGGATAATTGACGATACTGGAGTAGGCCCTTCCATAGCATCTGGCAACCAAATATGCAATGGAAACATGGCTGATTTACCCCACCCTCCAGCAAAAATTAATAATGTTCCAACAGTCAATACATTTACTGTGCCAAAACCAAGAAAAGCATATCTATTTAAAGTCTCTACTGTAGCCAGTTTATTAAGCTCAATAAAATCAAAAGTTTGAGTAAAATAACTAACAGCTATAATTCCAGCCAAGAAAAATGCATCCGCAAAACGAGTAACAATAAAAGCTTTCTTAGACGCAGAAACTGCGCTTGGTTTATGATACCAAAACCCAATTAACAAATATGAGCTAGCTCCAACTAATTCCCAAAATACAAACATCTGAAAAATATTTGTAGACGAAACAAGCCCGAGCATTGAAAAGCTAAAAAGTGATAACAATGAAAAGAATCTTCCTGCGGAAGGATCTTCTTTCATATAACCAATCGAATAAATATTGACCAATACAGATATTGCCGTAACGACTACTAGCATCATAATAGATATTGGATCTAAAAGCATGCCAACATTAGCTACCAAATCAAAGCCTAAAATATCAGCACTAGCAAAACGTAACCATTCTATTTCCCATCCTTTTATATAAGAATGTTCATGCACATGAGAGAAAAACCCAATTGCAATCTTAATAGCAAAGAAAAAAGCTACTGACATACACGCAACCGCAAAATAAGCCGCTGCACGCCAAGATCGCTTACCTAAAAAGAGGCCGTTAACTAAAAAGACCAAAAAAGGCATCAATAGAATTACCCAAGAATTTGTAGTAAAAAAAGTTTCCATGAACTTATCCGTTTAAAGAGTCAAGACGATGAACGTCAAGTTTATGCATCTTGCGATACATAGTTAAAATAATAGCTAACGCCGCAGCCATTTCACAAGCTGTAACCGCGATAATAAAAATAGGGAAAATAGAACCTTCGGTAGCATGACCATTTCCGTAATGTGCAAAAGCTATAAAGTTAATTATAACAGCATTAAACATTAGCTCCATTGCCATTAAAACACATATTACATTACGGCGCACTACCATACCGTACATACCTAAACAAAAATTTACTGCCGAAAGCAATAATAAACGATGCAATGTCATTAAATATTCTCCTGAGATTCAGAATCACAATTTAGAGCCTTAGTTTCTGCACGAGCAATAACAACAGCACCTATAACTGTCATCAACAATAATACTGATACTATTTCAAAAGGTATAATCAAGCCTTCAGAACCAGTATTTAATAATATTTTTCCTACGGCACTCATACTTCCATCTTCTGCAGTTGAATATCCAGTAGTTGATACACTATTTAAATATTTAGCATAAAAACCATAGAAGCCAGCAAATGCAAAAGACGATAACACCAAACCCCAACCAATTTTAGGCAAACTTGATGGGGTTGTTTTTTCGCCCATTCTAGTAGTTAAAAATATTGCAAAAATAATAAATATTACTACACCACCTATATAAACAGCCACTTGAGCCAAAGCTGTCATCTCTGCGTTAAGCAAAATATACAATCCTGCCGAACCAAACAAAGATGCCATTAAAGCCAAAGCACAATGCAAAATATTTGGCAAAGTTACAACTAAAGTTGCAAAAAATATTATCATTAATGACAATATAATGAAAAGAGTATCAATCATTCTAAAGTCCTTCCATTTTAAATAATGTCAAATCTAACGCTTCGCGATCTGTTGTTGCATTTTCAAAGCCCTGTCCCATTATAATTGCATCTGTGGGACAAACTTCAACACAAATATTACATAATGTACACTGAGAAAAACGATAGATATATTTTCCCAAAGCCTTTTTGCCAGTTTTATCCTTAGTCACCAGTACAGAGATTGATCCGTTTGGACAATTTTTTTCACACAATTTGCATGAGGTACATTTATGATTACCGTTCTCATCTAAAGGCATTTCTACTTGCGCCCTAAAACGTGGTGGTATATGTAATGTCTCACGATTCTCTGGGTATTGTTGTGTTACCACTTTGCTAGGGCTAAACAAATATACTAAAGTCAATTTTAAACCTGAAGTTAAGGATGTAATACCCTGCCAAATCCTAGATATATAGGATTTATCTTGTAAACCAGTTAAATTATCTTTCATTATAATATCCACCCCATAGCTACTAAAACAGCTCCAAATACCAAGTTTAGTAAGGCTACAGGCAATAAGAATTTCCATTCAAAAGCCATTAATTGATCTACGCGTAAACGTGGAAATGTCCACCTAATCCACATAAACACAAAAATAACGGCATAAGCTTTTATTAAAAACCACACAAATCCCGGCACTAAAATCAAAAGAGAATCAAGTGCGTCAACTCCAAACTGTGGAGCTAAAAAACCACCCAAAAAACAAGTAGCAACTAACGCGCTAGCTATAAACATAGCCATAAATTCTGCTAAGAAAAACATAGAAAAAGTTATACCTGAATACTCTGTATGAAATCCAGCAGTTAATTCTGATTCGGCTTCTGCCATATCAAATGGTCCACGATTAGTTTCTGCTATACTTGAAATAGTAAAAACAACTGCGCCCAAAAAGCCAGCCACTGGCGCTTTAAAAATCCACCAATCAGCTACTGTACCTTGTTGTGAATAAACTATTTTCATTAATGAAGTTTCACCAGAAAGCAAAACAACTAATAACAAACTTAAAGCCACAGAAATCTCATAAGAAATCATCTGTGCAGCGGCACGCATTGAACCAATCATCGAATACTTGTTATTTGATGCCCAACCAGCTGTCAACAATCCAAAAGTTGAAAAACCTGATATTGCAATAACAAATAAAATACCACCATCTAAATCCGTTACTTGCAAATGATGATCAAAAGGCAGTATTGATAAAATCAAAAAAGTAGCCATCATTGGAATCATCGGAGCCAAATAAAAGACAACAGCATCAGAATCTTTTGGTCGCAAACCTTCTTTAAAAAATAATTTCACGCCATCTGCCAAAGCTTGTAAAATGCCGTGATAACCTACACGCATAGGCCCTAATCTAGCTTGAAAATGAGCACATACCTTACGTTCTGCATAAACCAAAAATAACGCCGTAATACTCACAAAAATTACTAAACCTAAAGCAGCCATAGAATAATCAATAACTGTAGCTAATAATTTATGTTCAACGCCCATTAATTGACGTACATAATCACCAATAGCATTGGTTGTTGGGTATTTATTTATATCTATTTCCATAATTTACCTGTCAATATCTGGGATTACTAAGTCAAGTGTCGATAAAACCGTCACCAAATCCGCAATTTTTAAACCTTTAACCATCTCATTAATCACTGACAAATTAGAAAAATTTGGACTACGACTCTTAATACGATAAGGTTTATCAGTACCGTCACTCACAAACCAAGTTCCAAAAATACCACGAGCTGTTTCTACTTGTGCAAAATGCGTGCCTTTTGGTGGTTTAATACTTGGTTTTGTTTTAGATTTAACAGGCCCTTCTTTAGGAAAACGACTTAGGCATTGCTCAATAATTTTGACAGACTGGGCCATTTCTTCCATTCGAATCCAATAACGATCCCAACAATCACCATCTGTACCAATGGGTACATCAAACTCTAAATCAGGATATAAACTATAAGGAGCATTTTTACGCAAATCATAACTAACCCCTGAGCCCCTTAAGACAGGTCCTGAACACCCATAATTAATAGCCGTTTCTTTGCTCAAAAGACCTATACCTTTGGTACGTTCTTGTAAAATAGAATTACCCGTCAACAAAGTTCTATATTCATCTAAGCTAGGTTTAATGAATTCTAAAATTTCTTGCACTTTGGCTTCAAAAAAATCTGGTACATCAACAAATACACCGCCTGGACGGAAATAATTCATAGTTAAACGCGCGCCACAAATTTCATCAAACAACATGGTGATTCTTTCTCTTTCCTTAAAGCCATAAAGAAAAGCAGTAATTGCACCTAAATCCATACCAAAAACGCCCCACCACAACAAATGAGATTGGATACGTTGTAGTTCACTGACAATCACACGAATATATTCGGCACGCTCTGGCACACCAATATCACAAGCTTTTTCCACTGCTAAAGCTACACAATGATTATTATGATGAGCACATAAATAATCCATACGATCTGTCAAATGAATGTATTGAACGTAATTTTTATTCTCTCCCATCTTTTCGATAGAACGATGAATATAACCTAAATGAGGGACTACCTCACGAACATATTCACCATCAAGTTGAATAACTAAACGCAATACTCCATGGGTCGATGGGTGCTGTGGCCCCATATTAACATAGAATTCTTCTGTGTTATCGTGCTTCGGCAATGATGCCGTAAAACCTGGTTGTTTTTCTATTGTATTTATTTTTTCTAATTGCATAAATTAATAAGGCTTGGGAATATAGCGCCCCTCCACATTATCCTGCCAATCTTTACGTAAAGGATAACCAACAAACTCATCGGCGAGTTCATTTAGAAAAATACGACGCATATCAGGATGGTTGTTAAACTGAATTCCAAACATATCATAAACTTCACGTTCATGCCAATTGGCAGACGCATAAATTTGAGACAAGGTTTCTATTTTAGGTTCTTGACGATCTGTAATTTCACATCTCACTGTAATTAAATGATTAAATTTTAAAGACATTAAATTTACCACTAAATCAAAATGATCTAAATAATCGACTGCCGTTACAAAATTTAAAAAATCAAAATCCAATTTATCGTCTGTTTTTAAAAACTTAATTAAATCGATGTATTGATTTTGAGACACTTTGACTTCAAGCATATAATCACTGTTTTTAGCAGACAAAACGTCTTCAACTGTTTCGTCTTCTGAAGTTACAACGTCAAAAGCTGCTATATCCACAAAATTACCTTTCACAGCTTTATATATATCCACAGCTGACAATCCCACTGCTGGCTTTGGCTTATGTGGTATGGCCGCAATTTTTTCAACTGCTTTTCGTTCTGGCTTAGGTGCTTTATAATCTGGATTAGCAGCTTTAAATTCTGCTATTTCAGCTTCCAATGCATCTTTGCGAGCTGCTTCTGATTTTTCCCACTCTTTATTTGCTTTGGTCCAAGGATCTTCATGAACTTTAATAGGTTCTGGCATTGGCTTGCGAGGGGTACGGATGCTTTCTTTTTTGATACATTCCTGTAATTCCATAATACCTTGCAACAATGCTTCAGGGCGTGGTGGACAACCAGGAATATAAACATCAACAGGTACGATAGTATCAGCACCTTTACAAACCGAATAATTATCATACATAAACGGCCCACCAGAGACAGTACAAGCCCCCATGGCAATAACATATTTTGGTGCTGGCATTTGATCATAAAGAATTTTTAAACGCGAAGCCATTTTTTCGACAATGGTACCCGCCAATATGATTAAATCTGCCTGACGTGGGGTTGCACGAACAACCTCAACACCAAAACGCGACCAATCGTGATGAGAACCACCCACGCTCATCATTTCAATGGCACAACAACTTGTACCATAAACTAAAGGCCAAAGAGAATTTCTCCTGGCCCAATTGACTAAAAAGTCAACGCTATTGACCATCTGCTTTCCACCGGGGAGCGGATCTAAAACAGGTGGCAATTTTTCTAAAACTGTGAGGCCCATAATTTGCCTAACTCCACTTTAATACGCCCTTGCGCCAAGCATAAAGCAATCCAAATGCCAAAATTACAAAGAAAACAACTAGCTCTACCATCACTGTGCTTATACTTAAGCCAGCAATTAAACCATTAGCTACATCGTTGTAAATTCTTACGCAAGGAAAAAGAAATAAGGTTTCAACGTCAAATATCATAAATATTAACGCGAAAATATAATAACCAACTTTAAAACGGACGTGCGTCTGACCTATAGTCAACTCTCCACATTCGTAAACTAAATTTTTGTGCTCATTGTCCGGGGAACTATAACTTAAAATCCATGAGCCAATCATACCGCCAGCAACAAACAGTATACCCAGAACAGTCATAAAAGGGATAATTGTGTAATTTTCCATAACTACCTAACAAAATAAAAAATTTAAAAGACCGCATTTTATTAAAGGTCGCAATTGTACGGTATTTCACAATACTTAACAACTATTTTTCTCTAAGTTGCTAATTTTGTCTATTCTGCGTTGGTGTCTGCCACCTGTAAATTTGGAATCAATAAAAGCATCTAAAATCGCATGCAAATCATCGTACAATGGCACTCTACCACCAAAAGCCAATACATTAGCATTATTATGCTCCTTAGCCATCGTAGCTGTAAACACATCATTAACCAATGCGCATCTAATACCATCAACCTTATTAGCGGCAATAGAAATACCTATGCCAGTGCCACATAAAACTACGCCAAAAGACACGCGTCCGGCAACAACTTCACAAGCCACAAGCTCCGCCTGATCAGGATAATCAGCAGAAACCCCGTCGGCAACACCCAAGTCTATACACTCTATGCCCCTTTGTTGCAAATGCGACACAACCTTTAACCTACGCTCTACCGCACCATGATCACTAGCTATAGCCACTATATCTGACATAAACTTTCCTTTATTGATAAAATTAAACAATTAAATAACCATACAAATATGCATCGCACATATTTGATTACAAATTATGATTATACAAATTTTAAAATAGATATGGTGATATCATCGTGCTGTTCTGCATCACCTCTAAAAGCTTCTAAATCTTCATAGATGCCATCAACCATTTTTCTAGCTGAACCAGAGACTAATTTTAATAACAAAGCCATAAAACGCTCTTCACCGTACTCTTCACGTTTACTATTCATCGCTTCTACTACACCATCGGTATAAAATATAGCAAAATCGCCTGTTTCAAAATCAATAGTTACATCTTTTAAAGCTTTTCCAAAAATCAAACCCTTATCAAAGCCCAACGCAATACCATTAGGGTTAAATAGCTCTAATTTATTAGTAGCTTTGCGATACACAATCAAAGGATTATGTCCAGCACTACATAACTGCATACTACGTGTTTTAGAATCTAAGATAGCATATAATGCCGTTACAAACATACCTTTGCGTATTTCACGACTCAAGGTATGATTTACCTGAATACAGGTCTTATGAGCATCAGGATTATCACGACTTTCCAAACGCATAAGCATTCTCGCCGAAGTCATAACCATCGAACCAGGTATTCCTTTACCAGATACATCGGCGACAACTATCCCCATATATCTATCATCGATAGGAATATAATCATAATAATCACCACCAACCTCTTTTGCAGGATGATAAATAGCATAAAATTCACAACCATCTATAACTGGAAAAGCCTTTGGCAACAAAGCATTTTGAATCTCTGTAGCAATAGATAATTCATGTTCTAATTGATGCTGAACAATCTCTGCATCTTTTGCCTTTAATAATTGCTTAGTCATTATGTTAAATTCATAAGCCAATACACCTATTTCATCATTAGTTGTTGGTATTGTTTGGTGATTTAAATCTCCACCAGCTACTATTTGTATATCATCTGTTAAAACAGCCACCGGCTTAGTCACCACCGTTGCCAACATTAACGACATCAGTAAACTGGCCAAAATAGCACAGCCACCTATTATTAACGAATACTTCAGTAACTCGTTTTTTTGTTCATCAATAGATACTCCAGACAGAATTAACATAGCAGTGCCAATACGCTGACCTGTTTTAAGACTAGTAATCGGGGCTTTAAATCCAAAATAACGCTCTGTTGTACCCAAATGGCCATCGACAATTGGCGTATAATCTCCAGAAGAGATTTTAACTATACTCGTATCAATATTATGTCTTTTACCATTTTTAAATATAAAATTTTCACTGGATTTTTGGGCTATACTGTAATTTTTCTTTTCCGACTGAAGAACTGGAGGATTTTGACCATGACTATTTTTTAAATCAATAATATCCGCATTTAACACCAAGCTAGAAACTTTTGATATCGATGGATAATCTAAGATTTCAGTTAGCGTAGATTCTCGCTCTTTATACCAGTTTTCCAAACTTTGCTGATAAAGCTTACGAAATTTATCAAGGTTATACACAAGCCTAGGACTACGCTCTGTCAAATAATAACGTATACTTCTTTTTTCAGGAGGTAAATTGCCTTCAACATCATCTAAACCATCACCAAAAGACAACTTCTTTTTAGGTGGCATACGCTTTAAAGAATGCCTATTTTCTAAGATATCACGCCCGTAAATTTTTAATAAATGAATGGCACTCATACCATCTAATTTGATTTGATTTTCTACTGTTTTCTCAATTTTATTAATATTTAATATCGTCCATACGCCAACCAACAAAATCAAAAAACCCATAATTGGCAAAGCAAATTTAAATTTTAATGACAACCCTGATTGTCTTTTTTTATGCACAAACACACTGTCAAAAGTAGAGTCCAAGCTTGTCGATACCGAATTATCTATCTTTTTAGACTTCTTAATGATTGGCTTGCTTTTAGTCTTTTTATTAGAAACTTTTTTTGTGACCTTTTTACTGGCTACTTTACGCATAGGAGACTGCTGAATATCAGACGTATCAGCCCCAACTTTTATAGGCGAAACAGCCCTAGAAGCAACCTTTGACTGCTTCTTAACAACTTTTTTTACTGTCTTTTTAATAGGCGCATCAGATATGGTAGTTTCAGAAAGCGATGACGCTGGACGAGTAGAGACTTTTTTAACAATAGTTTTTTTGACTATTTTTTTGGTTAATTTTCCTTCAGGCACCAAGAAGGCCCTCCCGTAGCAGTAAATATAAATTTAAGAATACACAAGACACTAACCCAGCCACTATATCATCCATTAAAACGGGCCATGCTCCCTTACATTTATCAATCGCACCGATAAACCAAGGTTTAGCTATATCAAAAAATCTAAATAGCAAAAAACCTACCACGGAAACCTCAAGCATCATAACCATAGACATATCTAAAAAGCCTTTAACCCAAATAAAAGTCGCACAAATTCCTGCAAATTCATCAATAACAAAAGTTTTAGGATCATCACTGCCACTTTCAACAACAGCCTGAGGATACACTAAAATAGAAATGATACTCGATATAACACATAGAGCAATCATTATTAAAGAAGAAAATAAATTATTTGTCATTAAACAAAAACACAACAGCGTCGCCACAAGTGCACCAAAAGTGCCTGGTGCAAAAGGGATAAACCCAGTATATAAAACAGCATAAAACAAACGCCCTAATACTTTCACAATTAACTCTCTTTTAATAAATTAGATGACAACCAATCAAATACTTCTGTAACTGTAATATCAGTCAAACCACACGAACTATCACTACCATTAGTATTATCATCGTTTTTCTTTTCAAAAACCTTAACATTTTTTCCCCATGGCCGCCATAAATAGCTGTATGTGCTACCAAACAACACAGCCACTGGAAGATTCAATGCCGCAGCCATATGCGCAGGCCCCGAATCCAAACCTACAAATCCAACAGAAATGCTCATAATACCAGCTGTTTGCATCAAATTGGTTTTGCCTGCAATAATTTTTATATATTCACAACCTTGGGATATTTGTTGTAGATAATCAACATCATTACTAGCACCCAATAGTAAGACCTCTAAGCCCAACTTATCATACAACAATCTGCACAACTGACGCTTATTATCCATACCCCACTCATTTTGACCCCTAACCACCGCATGCATAACTACAAAGTTTGTCTGCACGCCCAATTCTTTGACAATGGTTTTAGATTTGGCAAGCAATTGGTTGTCAATGGGCAAATGCTGTCGCCACTGATTTTGTTTACCTACAATAAATCCAGCCTGTTCAAAAGCAGACATAACTCTTTCTACAGAATGATACTTTTTTTCTATCCCCGTAAACTCTTGGGGATGCTGAATGATTTGGGTATAAAACCTGCATAATGGCGAACCTGTTTTACTGCCCAATCTTTTTTTGGCAAAAGAAGCCAAGGTCAACAATACAGAACGTGGACCCCCATGCAGATTAATCGCCATATAAAAAGGCGTTTTAATCAACCAAAAAAACAATTTTATTTGACTGATAATATCTTTTTTTACAATAACTAAGTTAGCAATATGCTGATTGCTAGAGAGTACATCACCCATACCTTCTTCTGCCAAATAATGTATGCGAATATCTGGATAATATTTATGTATTTGCTCAAGCACAGGCGTAGTTAAAACCATATCACCAATGGAGCGCAAACGAACTATCAACAAATTTTGGGTAGACTTCATGGCAAGAGTGTAGGTGAATTATTTAACAGTGCAATTTGTTTTTATTATTATATAATTTTAAAAATTAAATTTATATCATCATTATGATAATTGCAATTATTATTTAGTTAGAGTTTAAAAAATGAACCAAGAAAAAATATTAGTAACCAGTGCCCTCCCATACGCCAATGGCCCCATACATTTTGGACATATCGCAGGAGCATATTTACCTGCCGATATATTTACTCGCTACAAGCGTATGACTGGCGCAGATATAGTCTATGTCAGCGGAACCGATGAACATGGCTTTGCAATTACTATTGGCGCCCAAGCAGAAGGCCATTCACCACAAGAACATGTCGATAAATACAACAAGGTAATATCTAATATTTTTAAACAATTTAATATTTCTTTTGACAATTTTTCACGAACTTCAATGCCACACCATCATAAACTGGCACAGCAGTTTTTTACTCAAATCAGAAACAATGGCTACATAAGCAAAAAAACTACCGATCAATTATTTTGTGAAAAATGCAATATGTTTTTAGCCGATCGATATGTATACGGCACCTGCCCTGACTGCGACGCCGAAAACGCCCGTGGAGACGAATGTGGTGCCTGTGGCTCTTGGATTGACCCATTAAAATTAAAACAACCCCATTGTAAAGTATGCAATGCTACACCTACTGTCAAACAGACAACACACTGGTTTTTAGAACTTGGCAAATTCTCAAAAGATTTAACTGCATGGTTAGATACCAAAACAGACTGGAAACCAAACGTTAAAAATTTTATTAGTAAAATGATTGAAAATGGCTTAGAGGGCAGAGCTATTACACGCGACATGGACTGGGGTGTAAAAGTGCCACTCTCTGAAGCAGAAGCTAAACGCTTATACGTTTGGTTTGATGCTCCTATAGGATATGTCAGTGCCACAATGGAATGGGCCGAAAAAATAGGCCAACCAGATAAATGGAAAGATTATTGGTACGATAAAAATACACAGCTAGTGCATTTTATCGGCAAAGATAACTTGCCATTTCATTGCGTAGTATGGCCAGCTATGATTATGGGACAAGATGAGGATTTTATTTTACCAAGCGATGTACCAGCCAATGAATTTTACAATTTAGAAGGAAAACCTTTTTCTAAATCAAGCGGATGGTATGTGGATATAGAAGACTTCTTTAAAACATACAATACTGATTCTATTCGTTACTGCATAGCAGCTGGCGCACCAGAAACCAAAGATGCCGATTTTACATGGAAAGATTTTCAAGGCCGCAACAATTCTGAACTGGCGGATATTTTAGGCAATTTTATAAATCGATTTTTGAAATTTAGTGCTAATTATTTTGAAAACAAAGTGCCAGAATATTGCAACCCCAGTAACGCCGATACAAAAACCTTAGAAAGTATAAAAGAATTAAGCCAAACTATTAGTCAACATTATAGTCATTTTCATGTACGCAAAGCAGCCTTTACAATCATGGAATTAGCTAGAGTTGGCAATAGATATTTTGACGAAAAAGCACCTTGGAAGAGCCGTAAAACAAATATTCAAGATTGTGCATGTACAATTAACACATGTATTCAAATAGGTAAAGCTTTAGCAATTATATCATACCCTATAATACCAACTACAGCCCAAAAAATATGGGATATGCTTGGATTACCAGACAAAATCGAAAACAACAATTGGACAGAGGCACTACAAACACCCGTTGCTACTGGGCATCAATTAGGCAATGCCGAAGTTTTATTTGCCAAAATAGAAGACGCTACTATAGCGAAAGAAGAAGAAAAACTACACTCTATGGTAGCTAAAGATAAAGCAGACAACGCAAAAGAAAAAACAGAAAAAACAAATTTAATAACATTTGATCAATTTCTGTCAGTAAAAATGCAAGTTGGCGAAGTAACTCAAGCCGAAGCTGTTAAAAAATCAAAAAAACTTTTAAAACTGCAAGTCAACCTTGGACAAAAAAGCATTCAAATTGTCTCTGGCATTAAAGAGTCATACCAGCCCCAAGATATTATTGGCAAAAAAGTAATTGTGGTTAGCAATCTAAAACCAGCCAAACTAATGGGTATTGAATCACAAGGTATGTTATTAGCTGCAAACGACAATAATAAACTAAGTTTAATTACTGTAGACAATCCAGAAATTTCAACTGGTTCAGAAGTTAGTTAAAAATTTTTGACTCTCGCTCTTTGCGTTGCATAATACGCAAAGAGCGAACTTCTCTACGTTTAGTTATAGAATCTCTATAACTTTTTACTGCCCACAGAGTAGGTTTATAACTTAGTATAGCCATCAATAAACCAACTAATACTGAGCCAACCCATAAAGGCGCTCCCATCGCAATCATAAAATCCAACCAAACATTGCCAGCATCTTTATTAAAACCCCATTGAGAAAACGATTTAAACCAAAAAAACTTCTGAGACATTATATGTTCCAAACGTTCAGCAGTTAATACTTGTGCATCTGAAAAAAACAAAGAACCAACCCAATAATTAAATATATAAATTGGCAATGCAGTAAAAACATTACTTACTTGCACTGCTAATATTCCAGCTAACTTATTAACTTTTAAAAGAGCGTTAATTGCCAAAATTAACGCCATCTGAAAGCCAAAAGTAGGCGTAAACCCAATAAATATACCGTACGCAAAACCCTTAGCTATTGCATCTGGCCGGCCTTTTAAGTTTAAAAGCTTACGCGCGTATTTGCGCCACATAAATTTATAATAACGCATTAAAACCCTTCCATTATATTTTTTTCAAGGGAGCTACCATCAAATGATTGTATAATTTTAACATCATTTTCTTGGCTCATATCAATTCTAAAAGGCCGTTTAACCTTTTGCCTATTTTCAAATACAACTGATAAAACTGGCTTAGTATAGTCTCCACCATTGGCTGCCACAACCTTTGCTAAACAATTATTATTTAGCTCTACCCAACTCCCAACAGGAAATAATGACATATATCCCAACAAAGCCTTAATCACATCTCTATTAAAATATCCTCGTGCCCCTAAACGCACAACAGACTCCATGGCCATATATGGCAACACACCTTTGCGATAAGGACGATTTTCAACAAGAGCCTCATAAGTGTCCGCCACTGCGACTATTTTAGCAAATGGATGTATAAATGAACCTCGC
The DNA here is from genome assembly GCA_027063065.1 of Planctomycetota bacterium. Lineage (GTDB taxonomy): Bacteria > Planctomycetota > JAMOSO01 > JAMOSO01 > JAMOSO01 > JAMOSO01. The sequence goes on from JAMOSO010000050.1 coordinate 34,920, forward strand.
CTAGCTTTTGGATAACCTTTACCATTCTCACGTTCATGAATTTGATACGCAACATAAGGAGTGCTAAGCGGTAAGCCATCCACCTTTTGCAATGCATTAATACCGTATATGGAATGACGTTGAATCTCTAAACGCTCAGAAGATGTCAAAGCAGAAGGCTTATACAAAACCTTGTCATTGATTTTATACATACCCACATTATGCATAAAAGCCCCATAAGATAACTCTAAAATCTGCTCTTTGCTATAACCCATTCCCATAGCAATATTCATACTTAAAATTGCCACATTAAAACTGTGATTAGCAATCCAATCTTTAGTGTCGACTACGGTATCTCTGGTCAAATTCAAACACAAGTTTTGATCGTATAACATCGCCCCCATTAATGTATTTGCAACTTTAGAAACTATTTCTCCGCGAACTGGCGTTCCAACTCTAAAGTGAAAAAAAATTTTTTTCATTTCTGCAGACGTAGTTTTACGAATATCTAAAAAATTACATTTATCTTCATCGCTACGAAAAACATCACCGCTGAGCTTACGTTGTATAGTAGACAATGACTGACCATCACAAACAATATCTTCAATTACACCTTTATCCAAAAACGACGGCGTCAATAAACCAGTATTAGAAAATAATCTTTCTTTAGATACCGTTGCATCTAAAGTTTTTAAGCTATCTACGGCTTCATTATCAACCAATTTACTTTTACAAATATCCTCGTATTGCTTGATTTTTAAATAGTCTAACTCTGCATTATCTTTCTTAATAAAAATATAATCAATACCACGTGATTTAAATGTTACAGTCAACCCATCTGATATAATCGAGCCAGATTCTAACAATAAAGTACCTTTACGATCATAAACTGATTGGGTTATTTTTTGACCTATCTGCAAGGTATCAACATTTTGCCGTGTATTTTTACAACTATGTATAAAATCTTGCAAATTATCAGTAGCTGATAAATATGTTAATGATTCTATACCCGCTTTAGATAAAGCCTTTTTCTTGTCTGGGGTTACCTTTTGACCAGGCCTAAAAATTATACTGCCAGATTTATGAATATAATAATTACTGACGGTACCTTCGGGAATAGAATCAATTACCAAGCTTTTCACAACGATATGTATTTTCCGTTCAATAGCACAGCAATAGCTCGTCCAGAGGCATGGTACCCATCAAATGGACAATTAGCGCTATTAGAATAAAACTTATCCGTATCAATTGTATTGGCTAATTTAGTATCAATAATGGTTATATCTGCAACAGAACCTTCTTTAAGCTCTCCCCCGTCTAATTGTAAAATTTTAGCTGGGTTAAAACTTAATTTTTGAATTAACTTGGCTATAGTTAATTTGCCTCGACCGACAGCTTGTGTCAACAATACTGGCAATGTTGATTCTAACCCTATAGCCCCAAACGGTGCAGCTAAAAACTCTTGTTGTTTTTCTTCTAAACCAACAGGATTGTGATGAGAACTAATCGCATCGATTGTACCATCAACTAAACCCTGCATTAAAGCATCGCGATGTTCTTTACCACGCAATGGAGGATAAACTTTAAAGCTAGTATTAAAATCTTGTATACAAATATCGCTCAAAAATAAATTATGAGGCGTTACATCACAGGTAACTTTAACACCATTTTTTTTTGCTTCTCTAATTAACTCTACTGATTTGCGACTAGAAATTCCAGCAACATGCAAATGCGCACCTGTAGCCTCAGCCAATGCTAAATCTCGATATAATCTCAATTCTTCTACCAAAGGCGCAATCCCTGAAAAACCTAACTCGGTGGCAACATCTCCAGCAGCCATCACACCACTGCCAATCATAGAAGCATCACGGCAAAAAGAAATAATTGGCTTACCACACATATCGGCATACTCTAACGCCCTATGCATAACACCACTATGCTCAACAGAAGAATCAGCATCGCTAAACGCAACTGCACCAGCTCTGGATAATAATCCCATTTCAGTTAAACGCTCTCCATCTAATCCAACTGTAATTGCCCCAACAGGATAACATTTAGCACTATGGGCTCGTCTTGCTTGATTGCTAACAAACTCTACTGATGCTTCATTATCAATAGGAGTTTCAGTATCAGCCATCATCACAACCGCTGTAAATCCACCGTGTAACGCTGCGGATAATCCAGATTTTATAGTTTCTTCTTCATCGCGACCTGGCTCACGAAAATGCACATTCATATCAATTAAACCTGGAGCAATAATCTTATCTGTACAATCAATTATTTTTGCTGATTTGATATCTTCAGAATTTAAATCAGATGATATCTTAATAATTTTTTTACCTTCTAATAGTATATCTGCTTTTATTTCTTTAGCTTTAGAGACATCAATTACTCTGCCACCTTGTAAAATTGTTTTAGACATCTATGCGACTCCCATTTAACAAGTAAAATACTGCCATTCGACAAGCCAAACCATTAGAAACCTGTTGCAAAATAACAGAATTTTTACTATCGGCAACCTCTGCTGTCATTTCCACACCTCTATTGATGGGGCCTGGATGCATTACTACTAAATTTTTGCTAGCTTTTTTTAAACGATCTCTATTCATACCAAACAATAACGCATATTCACGCAAAGACGGAAAGTTACTACGACCTTGCCTTTCCATCTGAATACGCAAACAATTTACAACATCCACTTTTTTAATAGTTTCATCTAAATTATAACTAATTTCTACACCCATCTTAGCTATCGATTTTGGGATTAAAGTAGGCGGACCTACCACCGTTACCTTTGCGCCTAATTTTAATAAGCCAAAAATATTAGAACGAGCCACACGACTATGACGTATATCACCTACTATAGCTACCTTAACTCCTTCAAGCGTGCCTAACTTTTCTCTGATAGTAAAAATATCTAACAATCCTTGGGTTGGATGCTCATGGCACCCATCTCCAGCATTGACAATTGCGCAATTTAAATGCTTGGCTAAAATTTGCGGTACACCTGGGCAACTATGACGAACAACTACCATATCCACACCCATAGCTTCTATATTAGAAGCCGTGTCAATTAATGTTTCGCCTTTACTCAAAGAACTACCAGACTTATTAAATTGAATTAAATCCGCGCTTAAACGCTGAGCAGCCAATTGAAACGACATAGATGTTCTAGTACTAGGCTCAAAAAACAACAATGCTACGGTTCGACCTTGCAATGCAGGAACCTTTTTAATACTGCGTGTAGAAACCTCTTTTAAACCCTCAGCAGTATCCAAAATCATATTTAACTCATTGCGATCTAAATCTTTTAGACCCAATAGATGTTTTTTTGTCCACTTCACCTAGTCCTCCTTTAACTTATTTGACTATTGTTTGTGAAATAAATACCATCGTCTTCACCGCCATTATAGATAACTTCTATTTTATTTGTATGAGACTCTTCTATTGTTAAACCAACATAATCTGCCTGAATAGGCAATTCACGACCATGTCTATTAACCAACGTGACCAAACGTATCAGGCGTGGTCTTCCCAAGGCCATAACCTGATCTATTGCTGCTCTGATTGTTCGTCCAGTAAATAAAACTTCATCTACCAATATAACTGTTTTATTTTCTAAACTAAAATTAATATCTGTTCCCTCAAGCGGTACATCTGGCAATCGTTTATGAATATCATCGCGATACAAAGAAACATCAATATAACCAACATCTAATTTATCTGTTTTATTCTGTAACTCCTTAGCCAAGGCATCAACGACTTTTACACCACCTTTACGAACACCCAACAAACAAAAATTATCACCACAGTTTTGCAATATTTTTACAGATAATTGTTTGATTATTTTGTTTAATTCTTCACTATCTAAATACTTTTTCATTATTTTTATATAACTCCATTGCCTCATTAATTTTGTCTTTTTCTAATATTTTACATAGCTTTTTAACAATCTCATATTGTTTTTTTGAAAAACAAACAGTATCGCCTATTTTAGGTAAAGAATAAGGATACAATCTATGCAATAACGATTTTTTAATTTGTTCTAAACCATCACCTGTAACAGAAGAAAACTTAATTGCATCATCTGGCAACATTTGCAATACATCATTATTAGCCAAATCTAATTTACTATAAAAATTCAATACTTCATCATTTGGATTAAAATCTATTGGCAAGGCTTTATCTAAAGGATAAAAATTAACAATAACATCTGCTTCGGACAATAATGTTTCAAAATGATTATAAGACTGAAGATCCTGCATAGCATTGTCAAAATCACCAGAACCTGGAGTGTCATATAATTCGATTTCTATACCATTTAAAATGACAGAGGCACTTAAAGCATCGCGCGTTGTATAACATACATTAGACACAAGAGCCAATTGTTTATCTACTAAAATATTAAACAATGTGGATTTGCCAGCATTGGTCGGACCTGTCAAAAAAACAGCATGGGTTTGTTGTGCCAAAACAGCATAATAACTATGTTGATATAAAAGCTCTAATCGTTTTTTATCACAAGAAACTATAGCATTCTCAACAACATACTTTAACTGGTTTATATTAGTAGCAGCAAATAGATGACAGGCAAAACGACTTCTAGCCAACCTCAAAGCCCGCAATTGAGAAGAATCATCGCTGTTACAAGCTTCATATGCTCCCTCAGCAATTAAAAAATGTACTAATTTAGACAAAATTGCCTGTGAAGCATGTAAATACAAAAAGTATTTACTATCACGAAAACAAACCAAAGCTTCGTCTAACGGCTCGCCATCAATACTTATAGATATTAAATAATTTTTATTTTCAACAGGATTTAAAATAGCCGTATTTGCTGGCACTAATTTAGCTATTATTTGATTAGCATCTGTACCAAATACAGTTACTACTGTTATGGCTGAACCAGTGCTAGGATTTAAAATAGAATAATTAATCATACTTATAGAATACCATAGCAAAAAAAATTAGCACTGTTTTTTGTGTGATGTAGCAAAAACTATTCAGTCACCAATTTTATACAAAATCAAACCTTGATTAGATGCTCCCGCCTTTGGCCAAACACGCTCTGAATTTGCCACAATCTTAGACAATTCTTTTAAGGAACTTACTGGCAAATACCCTGTATACCGCTTACCTTTATACATATACGCATAAGAGTTTTGATAGCGATTTAACTCGGCATAATCTACTAAAAAATATTTAATTTTCTGTAATTGTAAATACTTTACAAAACCATTTTTTAAAATATTTTCTAACTCTACTGACATAAATACAGTTTGATATTTAAACGATATGTCCAATGGATAATAATAACTTTTAGCATCTGCTACACTAAAAACCTTATCTATTTGAGGATGCTTTTCTAAATACTTAATTAAACCAAATTGTGATAAACTAGTTTTAAAATAAGCATCATAAGATTGACTACCAATTAAAACTGGTATTTTTAAGCGCATACAATAAATGCTAATTACTAGATTAGTGAAAATAGAAATTAAAACAAATCCATAAATTATCCGTTTGCCAAATAATTTAACTAATTCAAAAAAACCAACCGAAACAAATACCATTATCAACAGATATGCGGGATATAAAAATCTAGCAATGCGATGAGTCGCCACAACCCAAAGCACTAGCCATATAATAGCAGATAAACAAAATAATCTTGCAGATTTATTTTTGAATAAAAACTTCCATGACATAAAAAACAAAAAAATTACTATAGGTGAGATAACCCAATAATGGTTTAACCCATCAGCTATAGACATTAAAAAACTTGTATCAGAATGATATTTATGCGCCCAATTCCAACGCGCAACATCAGAGGCGCGCATTGTACCTGAAGGTAAAAAATTACATAACAATGGATAAAATGGATTTCCTGTATTAAACCAGTTAAACCACAGCCATGGATTAATAACTATTGGTACAATTATGATTTGCACACAAGTTATTATTTTTTGACAACCATAATCACCTAAAAAAATAAACACACAAATAATAGGCAACCCAAAAAACAACATATTATATTTAACACACGATCCTATACATACCAATAAAATGATTGCTAAAGTATTTTTTTTATCTACACCTTTAATAACAAAATAAATACTACTTAAAAAACACAAACTCAATGGTATTTCTACATAAAATTTTTGAGCTAATATGATAGTCCAGGGCATCAACACTACTAGTAATGCCGACATAAAAGCATTAATACGTTTTAAGCTAATATGCAATGTTATTTGATATACAACAATAACTAAACCTATAGTCAACCAAACATTGATATACTGTACTATAATCGAAGTGATAATCTGATCGCGAGTGGCACTCAAGAGTAAATAAGCCAATGTTTCCATTGCCTGTGGAAAGGCAGCATAAATATTATTATGTAAAAATGTAATTTTCCCTAGACGCACATAATCGGCCGGCACACCCAAATGATATTCTAAAACATCAAAATCTAAAGCTGGCACCGATGCAAATGCAAAAAGCAAAAACAATAATAAACCAATAAAAAACACAAAAAACAACTCTTCTGATTTATAACTGTTTAAACTTTTAAGCCATCTAACAATAAAATAATAATAACTTTTAATAATACGCCAACCAAACAGGCTCGGCGAAATTAAAATCAATACCGCTGTTATATCATCAATTAACCCGGCAAGTCCCAAAACAAAAGCAATAACTGCAAGCAACCATAACCCACCCATAAACCTCGACACTTGACCAACTAAACCGTCGCCAAAAACAGGCTTAAATACAAACCCCAACACACCTGCACTAGAAATTAAAACGCCCGTTAAAAGCAAAGAGACAAACGGCAACAACCACAAAGACAGCACAACCTGAGCCGCCTGATTAAAGCCATAGAACAGACACGAAGCCAACAAAAAGAATATTAGGATAGTTTTCTGCATTTTTTTATTGTAACAAAAAAAATTAAATTTGTCCTACAAGGATTTCATCTACACCGTAAAAGTATTGACATACCATAGACAATACTTTTAAGTAAATAAAAACTTAATTTAATGGAGCGTTTATGTCTGATTCAGTAAGAGTAACAATAACTGGTGCCGCTGGTCAAATTGGCTATGCACTTTTATTTCGCATTGCAAGCGGGCAAATGTTTGGCGCTGACACCAAAATTGATTTAAATCTTTTAGAGTTAGAACTAGCTATGAAAACATTAAAAGGCATAGCCATGGAATTAGACGACTGTGCATTTCCATTGTTAAATTCTATCACTTGCACCAATGACTTAAACGAAGGCTTTAAAGATACTGATTGGGCATTACTTGTTGGTGCTGTCCCTCGCAAAGACGGCATAGAACGTGCAGATTTGCTCAACATCAATGGAAATGTATTCACAGAGCAAGGTGCAGCAATCAAAGCCAATGCCAAATCTAGCTGTAAAGTACTTGTAGTTGGCAACCCTTGTAACACAAACGCCTTAATCTGTCATAACGCATCAGATTTGCCTAATAAACAAATTTTTGCAATGACAATGTTAGACCAAAACAGAGCCCATACACAACTAGCTCAAAAAGCAGGAGTAGATGTTAGTAAAGTTAAAAACTTAGCTATTTGGGGTAACCATTCGCCGTCGATGTTTGCAGACTTTGCCAATGCTACAATAAACAATCAACCATTATGCGAAGTTATCACAGACCATAATTGGCTAGAGAGTGAATTTTTAGAAACAGTTGGAAAACGCGGAAGCGCAATTATAAAAACTAGAGGCGCATCATCAGCCGCTTCGGCAGCCAATGCTATTATTGATACTGTACGTAAATTAACTACACCTACACCAGAAGGTGAATTTTTTAGCGTTTGCGTGCCAAGTGATGGTTCTTACGGAACTCCACAAGGTTTAATTTCTTCTTTTCCTGTTCGTAGCAATGGAACTGACTATGAAATCATACAAGGCTTAAAACATAATGATTTTGCAAAAAATAAATTAAAAGCAACATTTGACGAATTAAGTCGAGAACGGGACGCCGTTTCTAATCTATTAAAATAAATTCAAGGGCGCATTTATGTACTCCCATATAAAATGATTTATAAAAATCGCATTGCCATTTTAGGCGACTTACACTACGAACCACAAATAGCGCCAATATATAGACGTGCTATGTATCAAATCTTAAAATACAAACCAAGCAGACTATTTAACCTTGGCGATATTGGAGGATATTCTTACGCAGGAAGTCCACAAAGCTTTGAAGATGGTTTTCAATATTTATCTGATTTTAGTATCCCTTTTCATCCCTTAATTGGCAACCATGATTTAGAACACCTAAATTTTGCAACTGATGCAGAAGCCATAAACTCTTGGTGCTATAGTTTTGCCAAACCAAAACCATATTATTTCGTTAAATTACCAAATGCTATTGGGATTGTCTTATCGTCTACAATTTTTAGAGAAGCAAAAAATTGCTGCCATGAAATAACAATTGATTCTGTGCAAATCCAATGGTTAAAAAAAACTTTACAAAAATACAAACACCTGCCTACATTCATATTTTCTCATGCACCTATTGCCGGCACAGGAATTAGAGTTATACAAGATATTCATTTAACAGCCCCCAATGCTTACTTAAACAACACTAATAACCCATTACAATTTATTAAATTAATAAAACATAACCCTCAAATCAAATTGTGGTTTTCTGCTCATAATCACTTAGGACATAATTATAAAAACACAATCACAGTTAAAGAATCATGCACTTTTGTTCACACAGGCACTATTAGCCCTGTCAGTCGCGATAAAACATTTCATACAAGATTTTTGGAATTTGATAAAACTGGATTTACAATTTGCACACTCGACCATACCAGTGGCGAGTATTTAAAAGATTTTGAATTTATATTTAAAGATAATGATTATAAATTTTTAAGGGATTTTAAAGAGCCTGATTTCAATCACGTCATAGCACCAGATTTAAATAACTATAAAAACCTTTTACAAATTGGCGATAGTGCTTTTATTGTAAATAAAAATATGATAGTCGAATATGATTTTAAAACAAAAACTGCCTTGGGCGTTGTGGCAAAAAACATAAGTAATACCATAGTTTTAACAGAGCATAATAACAATTTAGTAATTAAAAAAGACAATCAAATCGTTGCTACATATAAACGCAATTGCTACGGTTGGTTTTTTAATGTCTTTTTTAAAAATGATTGGAAAACACTAATTGCCAATTTAGAAAACAAAACTTCTGATGCAAAGCATTAACAAAAGGTGGCAAAGCAAATGCACTTTGGTATTATACATCCTAAATTTTAATTAAGATGGAGACATATTGTGGCAACAATTAACAGTAATTACGATAAATTATCAGCTGGTTATCTTTTTCCAGAAATCGCTAGACGTACAAAAGAATTTTTAGCCAATAATAGTGATGCAAAAATCATGCGCTTAGGTATTGGCGACACCACAGAAGCTTTACCAAATTCTGTAATTGAAAGCATTAAAAAAAGAGTAGAACAACTAGGTAACACCAATAGCTATAGTGGTTACGGTTCATCAGAAGGAGAGGCCGAATTACGCAATGCTATCGCAAATTCTTATGCAAAATTAGGCGCAAATATTGCTGCCGAAGATATTTTTGTAAGCGATGGAGCCAAAGGTGATTCTGCAAATATCCAATCTGTTTTCGGTGTCGACAATATAGTAGCTGTTCAGGACCCTGCCTACCCTGTTTATGTTGATTCTAATGTAATTGCTGGACGAACCGGCAAAGCCACCGACGGCAATTATGCTGGATTAGTATATATGCCATGTACTGCAGAAAATAACTTTTTTCCAACACTACCTGATAGCAAAGTTGATATTATATACTTATGCAGTCCAAACAACCCTACTGGTGCTGTAGCTAATAAAGAACAACTTAAAACATTTGTCAATTATGCCTTAAAAAATAAGGCGGTCATTATTTTTGATGCTGCATACGCCGCCTTTATCAAAGACGATAATTTGCCAAAATCTATTTATGAAATTGAAGGTGCAAAAAAATGCGCTATTGAAATTAATTCATTTTCAAAAACAGCTGGCTTTACAGGTGTTCGTTTAGGCTGGTGTGTAGTGCCAAAAGATTTAGAAGTAGAAAATGCTGAAGCTGGCAAAATACATGGGCTTTGGACTCGTCGTCAAAACACATTTTTTAATGGTGCATCTAACATAGTGCAATCTGGTGGACTAGCTGTATTTTCTGAACAAGGTCAAAAAGAAGTTAGTGAATTAGTCAATTATTATATGGAAAATGCACGCCTTATAAAAGAATGTTTAAATGCCAAAGGTCTAAAGACGTATGGTGGCGAAAACGCCCCTTATGTTTGGCTACAAACCTCTAACAACCTTACTTCTTGGGAATTCTTTGACAAATTACTTAATGAATGTCATGTGGTAGGCACTCCAGGAGCTGGTTTTGGACCTAGTGGAGAAGGCTATTTTAGACTTAGCTCTTTTGGACATCGTGAAGATGTTATATGCGCTATTGAGAGCATCAATAAAAATCTAAATATATAATTAATATTCAGATCCACGCATAGCACAACCTATGCGTGGACATTATAAAAGGTAGCAACTTAAAACAAATTGTTAAAAAATATATGAATTTAGATAAAATATTAGAAGATTTAGATCAAGATATTAAAAAAGATATTGCAGAAGCAACTAAAGACACATTTGATGCTATAAAAAATGCAAAAATGACTAGTGAACTTCGCAAGGTTTTAAAAAACAAACAAAGATACAAGCCCCCAAAACAAAAAGTATCACCAAATCATAAACGAGGATGTTAAACGTGCTAAGGCATACAACGAAAGGTTGAGCAAGTACAACGCAACTCTCTTTGCTAGCTAAGTCATAAACCTTTAAACTAACGTTAATTAAAAATATTTATTGTTATTATTAAAGGAAATAATATGGCTGATGATTTTAAAGTAGCTGATATGAGCCTCGCAGATTGGGGTCGTAAAGAATTAGACGTTGCCGAGCACGAGATGCCAGGTCTAATGTCTATCCGCAAAAAATACTCTGCGGACAAACCTCTTAAAGGAGTACGCATAATGGGGTCATTACATATGACTATCCAAACTGCCGTACTAATAGAAACTTTAGTAGAACTTGGCGCCGACGTACGTTGGTGTAGTTGTAATATATTTTCAACACAAGACCACGCCGCCGCTGCCATTGCAAAAACTGGTGTGCCTGTTTTTGCTTGGAAAGGCGAAACCTTAGAAGAATACTGGGACTGCACTCTTAAAGCTCTAACTTGGCCAGATGGTTCTGGCCCACAATTAATCGTTGATGACGGTGGCGATGCTACAATTTTAATACATAAAGGCTACGAACTAGAAAACGGTTCTGACTGGGTAAACGAAGATTCTGAAAGCCACGAAGAAAGCGTTATTAAAGCTCTTCTTAAAAAAGTACATGCCGACAATAATGGAAAATGGCATAAAGTTGTTGCCGAGTGGAAAGGTGTATCAGAAGAAACCACCACTGGTGTTCACCGCTTATACCAACGCCTAGAAGAAGGCAAACTACTTGTTCCTGCAATTAATGTAAACGATTCTGTAACTAAATCTAAATTTGATAATTTATATGGTTGTCGCGAATCTTTAGCCGATGGTATTAAACGAGCTACAGATGTGATGATTGCCGGCAAAGTTGCTGTTGTAATTGGATATGGCGATGTTGGTAAAGGCTGTGCCCAATCAATGCGTGGTTTTGGAGCAAGAGTTATAGTAACCGAAATAGACCCGATTTGTGCATTACAAGCGTCAATGGAAGGCTTTGAAGTCGCTACTGTTGAAGATACCTTAGGTACTGGTGACATATACGTTACTACCACCGGTAATTTTGGCGTCATCACCGCCGAACACATGCTACAAATGAAAGACCAAGCCATAGTTTGTAACATTGGACACTTTGATAATGAAATAGAAGTCGATGCCCTTGAAAAAACTAATGGCGTTAAAAAGCTAACTATTAAGCCTCAGGTTGATAGATATACAATGCCAAATGGAAATTGTATTTATATGCTTGCCGAAGGACGCTTAGTTAATTTAGGCTGCGCCACAGGTCACCCTTCTTTTGTAATGTCAAATTCGTTTGCCAATCAAACATTGGCTCAAATAGATTTATGGAACAACAAAGATAAATATGAAGTTGGTGTTTATCGTCTATCTAAAAAATTAGATGAAGAAGTTGCCAGATTACACTTAGAAAAAATTGGTGTTAAATTAACTACACTAAGTAAAAAACAAGCTGATTATATTGGCGTACCTGTCGAAGGCCCTTACAAGCCTGAACATTACCGCTACTAGAAGTAACAATATATAAATAAAAAAGCCTCTGCAAATTTAACAGAGGCTTTTTTATTTATCTCTTATAAAATATCCGCACGCCCTTTCAAATCAATAGCTTTTAAAGCTTCTTTTATCTTTTGATCACTACTTGCAGGGCAAATCAATAACGCATCTGCAGTATCAACCACAACAGTATCTTGCATATCAATTAAAACCACCTCTTTATTGGCTGGTACATTAATAATATTATCTGAACTATCAATTAAAATAGCATTGCCATTGGCTACTGCGTTTTTATTTTTATCTTTTAAATAATAAGGCCTTACTGCTGACCAACTACCAACATCATCCCAATCAAAATCAGCTTCAACAGTAAAAATTGATTTAACATGCTCCATAATACCAAAATCAATGGATATTTTGGGTAAAGTAGCATAAACCTCGGCCAACAATTCATCATTATCAACATCAGACATAATTCTATCTAAACCTACCGAAAGCTTTGGCAAATACATTTTAATTGCATCTAAAATTATAGCTGTCTTCCACAAAAATATACCGCCATTCCAATAATAATTGCCAGAATTTACAAATTGTTCTGCCAATTCTAATTGAGGTTTTTCGCAAAATTTATCAACTTTATATACACCTGCTTCTTCCATATCACCACGTTTAATATAACCATACGCTGTCGCAGCAAAAGTGGGCTTTATACCAATAGTAATAAATCCTTTTTTATCTTCGGCCAACCTTGCAGCCGTCTTTATAACATTAGCAAAAGATTCAACTGGGTTAATAGAGTGATCTGCTGGCAATAAACACATAACAGACTCAGAATCAATTAAATGTAGTCGAGCGGCCGCTAAACCCACACAAGCTGATGTATCCCTACCAAAAGGCTCAATAATCAATTGTTCAGCTTTAAAATTAGGCACTATCTCAACTATTTTTGCTCCCTGCGATGGGTTAGTACATACAAAAATACGGTCATCTGGCAAAAAACTACGCAAACGATTTATTGTCTCTTCTATCATAGACTGTTCAGAAGTAATTGAAATTAACTGCTTTGGCATCTCTCGACGACTAATCGGCCAAAATCTAGTTCCACTACCACCCGCCATTATTACTGCATATATATTCATATTATTTCCACCAAATAAAATTTTTAATTTTGCCAGCTTGTTGCGACACACCCCAAACAGAAGAGTACCCCCTACAATCAATTTGAATCTCTACTGGCTGTTTAGAATTTGTTAATTTTGACTCTGTTATGCCTATGCCTCCCTTAGGAATAGCTCTTTTTACCTCTAAATTGCGAATAATTTTAGCCAAGATAACAGCATCTAATCTATCCACTTGACCATCTTTATTAATATCATCCATAACCCCATCATTATCTTCATCAATTATAAATGTTACAGCATCGCCATAAATATGTCTGCTAAACAAAGATGCACCTTTAACAGACGCATTATATCTAGGCGAACGATACCCTTCTAAGACTTTGATTTTTTTAGTAATTAATCCTGTTTTTATAAATTTTAAAGTTATTACCCTCAATTTTTCCATAAGTTTAGGACTAATAAAAGCATAAGGCAAATGACTTGTCTGACCTATGGAAGAAGGACATAAAAAATCTTTAAGCGCGTAACCTGGAATAATTTCTAACTCTAATAAAGGAGGTGTTACTGCAAACATATATTTTGGTTTCTGATAATAACGCGCTTTATTTTTAATCCACTTAGGCGCCTGCCTAGAGGATATATCTGGATATGTATAAGTACGCGGGTAAGAATTTAGCACATCTGTAAAATTAGTCATAACCACCAACAACAGCTTATCTTGCGACTGAATACCAGCCATTTTATAATCTACAACTATTTCAAAAGTACCTGCTTCATTGGGAGCAACACAATCAAAACTTCGCTTAGCCGTAGCTGCAATTTGACCGCCAACATTAATCCAATGATCTGGAAAACTAACATTCACAAAAGGTAGTCTTGTTCGACTTTGTCTTGTGCCAATTAAAATATTAAATTCTTGATTAGGATATAAAAAATACACACCGTTATTTTCTAATCTTAAAGTAAGAGATGTTTTAGCATCCTTAAGCTGAAACCAAATTCCACCTGATTTCTTAACTGGACTTTGCACAAGCAGCACTATGCTTACAATCAAAAGCCCCACTATCAAAGCTAACCCCGTATGATGTTTCCAAGTCATAAATGAATTGTACATAATAATATATAAAAATGAATTGAATAATTAGTATCTTCCAATCAAAATTAATTTAAAAATTATCTAAATTAATAGTTTTTAAAAAACTCAATTGTTCAACCAACCTAATTTCTTTATTATATACGCTCTGATTTTAAGGAATTTCAAATGAATAGCATTAAAGAAGCCATTGAAGCAATCAAAAATGGTGAGATAATAGTTGTTGTAGATAATGAGGATCGTGAAAACGAAGGTGACTTGGTGATGGCTGCCGAAAAGGCAACCCCTGAGGCAATTAATTTTATGGCGACCCACGGGCGTGGGTTAATTTGTTTGCCATTAACTGCTGAAAAAATTCATCAACTACATATACCGATGATGACAAGCGAAAATCAGTGCCCATTAGGCACCGCATTTACAGTGTCTATCGAAGCTCGTAAAGGCACCACAACAGGCATTTCTGCCGCAGAAAGATGCCTAACAGTACAAACAGCTATTAAACCAGATGCAAAACCACAAGACATAATATCACCTGGACATATCTTTCCACTTCGTGCTACAAATGGTGGAGTATTAAGACGTGCTGGCCATACAGAAGCAGCAATTGATTTAGCAAAATTAGCTGGCTTAAATCCCTCTGGTTTAATATGCGAAATCATGAACGATGATGGTAGCATGGCTAGATTGCCAGATTTAGAAAAATACGTTATCAAACATAATCTTAAACTTATTAGTATTGCAGATTTAATAAGTTATCGATTAGAAACAGAAACTATCATCCAACCAGATGCTGTTGTAACATTACCCACAAAATTTGGCGAATTTAAAATGCACCTATATATTGGGCCAGATGGCAAAGAACATATTGCCATGACTATGGGACTAGATGGCAAAACAACACAAGAGCCAACATTGATACGAGTACATTCTGAATGTTTGACTGGTGATTTATTTGGCTCTTTAAGATGTGATTGTCAATCACAACTGCACGCAGCACTAAAAGCTGTGGCAAAAGAAGGACGCGGAGCTGTTATTTATATGCGTCAAGAAGGACGCGGTATAGGTTTAGCTGCTAAAATGAAAGCGTATAACCTACAAGATCAAGGGCGAGATACTGTAGAAGCCAATGAAGATTTAGGTTTTAAAGCCGATTTACGCGATTACGGCATTGGTGCGCAAATTATAAGTAACTTAGGATTGAGAAAATTAAAATTATTAACTAATAATCCTAAAAAAATTATTGGTATAGAAGCCTATGGGCTTGAGGTGGTTCAAAGAGTGCCTATTGAAATCGAACCCCACGAATGTAATCTAAATTATTTAAAGACTAAAAAAGAGCGCATGGGACATATCATGCGACATATATAAAGGCTATTATGTCAGAAACTAAACTTACCAATGTATACTCTGGTTCGCTTGCTACCCCAACAGGTAAATTTGCAATAGTATGTGCCAGATTCAACACACCTGTAACTATGAGTTTATTTAATGCTGCTAAAGAAACATTATTAAACCATGGAGTATCCCCAGAAAACATCAGTGAAGCATGGGTGCCAGGCGCTTATGAAATTCCTTTAATTGCACAAAAATTTGCGTCTAAAAAAGACTATTCTGCCGTAATTTGTCTAGGGGCTGTAATAAAAGGAGACACTCCTCATTTTGACTTTGTAGCTGGAGAAAGTGCTAAAGGCATAATGGATATAGGTTTAAAATATTCCAAACCTATAATTTTTGGAATACTAACCGTCAATACACAAGAACAAGCTTGGGAACGAGCTACATGGGAAAGTGGCAACAAAGGTAGCGAATCTGCCCTAACTGCCATTGAAATGGTAAATTTAATAAGCAGAATAGATACGTGATTGCTTTAATTTCAGACATTCACTCAAACATAGAAGCTCTTAGTGCTGTACTTGAAGACATCAAGTCACGCGATATAGATAAAATATACTGTTTAGGTGATGTTATTGGCTATGGCCCCAACCCAAAAGAATGTTTGGAACTAGCAAAGCATTTTGATGTTTGCCTAATGGGCAATCACGAATACGCCGTCTTATATGGCGCTGAAAACTTTAATCCACGAGCCGCTAAAGCAATCGATTGGACTAGAGCTCAATTATTTGAAAAAAATGAAACAGGCAAAAACAATTTACAGTTTATTAAATCTTTAAAACAAATTTACGTCGAAGGTGATTTAACCATGGTACACGCATCGCCTAGACAACCAATTAAAGAATACCTATTACCTGCCGATATACGCAATCCAACCAAATTAGACGCAAACTTTGCTTTATTTGATCGCGTTTGCATTACGGGACATACTCACCACCCTGGAGTATTTTTACCAGGATACTCTTTTGAAAAACCATCAGATATAATGAATATTTATATGCTTGATTCCGACGAAAGAGCCATTTTAAATGTTGGTTCAGTTGGACAAAGTAGAGATGGCAATAATGACGCATGCTATGCAACCTTTGACGGTGATGCCATTGTGTTTAGAAGAGTAAAATATGACTTTATGACTACTATGAAAAAAATCAGAGCCATAAATCTATTAGACAATTCCCTAGCTGACCGCTTGGCAGCTGGGCGATAATTATAGGGCGCGAATACGGGTGCGCCGTCCAGACTTTACCGACATTGATTGGTTGTTAATGCTGGCTGTTTTTGCCGCCGTTACCATGGGAGTGGTGTTTATATGGAGTGCCTCGCACAACCCTGACGGCACTGTAAGCATGCGAGCTCCTATCAAACAATGTATATGGGCAACAGTAGGTTTTATAATTTTTTTAATTACTGCAAGAATTGATTATAACCTTTTTAGACGCTATGGATTTTTTATATTTATAAGCAATGTTATAATTTTAGGATTATTATTTACACCTTTAGGTTCTGAAGTAAATAATTCACGTGCATGGATTCGCATTGGAGGATTTTCTATTCAACCATCTGAATTTATGAAACTATCCTTAATTATTGGTATGAGTCGCTACCTTATGCGAGAGAAAAACCTCCACTCAGCGCCTCATCTTATTATGCCTATATTAATAATGGCAGTTCCAATTGCTTTAATTTTAAAGCAACCTGACTTAGGAACAGCAATTACATTGCTACCTATTTTTTGTGCAATTATGTACATAGGTGGAGTATCTCGCAAACATTTGTTTATGTCTTTTTTTGCATTTATTGGTTTGGCTCTAACTATGTGGTTTGGCAATATTATGACGGACTATCAAAAAAGGCGTATATTTGCATTTTTAAATCCAGATGAATACCGTGTCGATGAAGCTTATCAATTAATTCAATCCAAAATAGCTATTGGATCGGGTGGTTTTTGGGGAATGGGTATCGGAGAAGGCTATCAAAATCGCTTTGGATACCTGCCAACTGTAACAAAAAATAATGATTTTATTTTTGCAGTAATTGCTGAAGAATCTGGCTTTATTGGCATCACATTTTTAACCGTCTTATTTCTCATAATCGGGCTTGCCATCGCCTCAACTGCCATAAAAACCAGAGAACCATTTGCTAGATTATTTTGTATGGGCGTTTTTGGATGGATTATGGGGCAATTTTTTGTCAATTGCGGTGTAGCGCTAGGATTATTGCCAACAACAGGTGTTCCTCTTGTATTTGTATCTTCTGGCGGCTCGTCATTAATTTCAATATTTATAGCTTTAGGTATCGTAACCAATATCAGAATTAACAAAAAGTCTTATATTCATTCAACTAAAACCTAAATTATATTTTAAACTGTCAGCTCAACGAACTGCAAATATCATGTGATTTTGCACGATTGCACTTGGTTTCGTCCCTGTTCCTTAGCTTTATACAACGCCTCATCTGCATTCTTTACTATAATGTCTGGTTCAAATACAGTACCTCCTTCCGTACTTGACACACCAATACTCAAAGTTACAACTCCTGCTGGTAAGGAATGCTTATTAGAAATATTCATTTTTTCAATAGCAGCTCTAATTATCTCAGCTACATATACTGCATTATCAAGAGATGTATTTGGCAACAAAACAATAAATTCTTCACCTCCATAACGGGCACAGAAATCACTTGGTCTTTTAAGACATTCTTTTATCTTTTTAGCAACTTTTTGCAAACATGCATCTCCATCAACATGGCCATAAGTATCATTATACATTTTGAAATTATCTATATCACACATAAATACAGACAATGGTTCTTGACTCCTACGACTACGCCCAATTTCTTTTAATAAAGTTTCTGAAAAACTGCGACGATTTGGAATGCCAGTCAAAGCATCAATTACAGCCTGCTGTTGCATTACTTGATAAGCTTGAGTTATTTTTTTGCCAGCAACGACTATGCCCAATACACCTACAAAAGCAATCAAAATATGCCCTACCAAAAGAGATAATAGTGGAATATGCATCACAAAAGGCAATGTAACGCTAATACCACCTCTGACATCACCTTCCTTATAACCCTGCCATTGATGACATTTTAAACAAGACTTTTGAGTAATTAAAGGAGCCATATAAAAATAATAATTTTTCCCTCCTTTTTGAAAAAATATTCCTTTTTCTTTTACACCTTGTTCAAATTTTTGTAAGAAATCTTTTTCTATTGCAATAGGTTTGTTTTGCGGACGAATAGGCTTAAGACTGGTAATATGAAATTGTATCCCATCACGTTCTTGGGCTACTTCAGAAATCTGTCGAGTCATAAATGCAGGGTTTATCTTCGTTAGAGTTACATTATCATTTACCTTGATATCTCTCATCGGCACATCAAGGTATGGATTTGGTAATGTATTTTTTGTAACCTTAGCATACAAACCGCCATGACGTGCATTCCATGTGCGAGTTATTACAACTTGATCAAAAAAACTTCTTGCTGTTTGCAAAGCAATATTTTCTTGGCCGTTTTTTGCGCTGTTATAACTCCATAAAAAAGACCCTATAATCAACAACAACCATGACAAAACAGCAATAATGAGTAACTTTTGAGATTTCATATTATATTATCCAATAAAACACCTAACTTTTTAACGCGGTAAAACTGTGTATTTATCCATTATAAACAACAAGTACCAAGCGATAAGTAAATATTATACACTTTAAATAATTTGTATAGCACAAAATATAATAACATACACATAAAGCAACGATATCTACTTGTGCATATTTACATCACATAAAAGACCACGAAAAATCTTCTATTGTCAAACCAGGTTGTTAATTAACTTTTTATTTTTAGGATATCTTCTCAAATATGATTTAAAAAGCAGACATCTCTACTTTACGGAAAAGTAGAGACATTTTAACTTTGCTTTGACAATAGTCGATATTAAACTTGACGAATAATTTTGATTCTCTAGGATATCTCGACTATGCAACAAGGAAAACTAATTGTTTTTTCTGGTCCTTCTGGATGTGGTAAAAGTACCGTAGTAGCCGAGTTATGTAGAAAAAATGCGCAGATGATGCCCTCTATTTCCGCAACCACTCGTGCCCCAAGGGGTAATGAGCAACATGGAAAAGAGTATTTTTTTCTCAAACGTAAGGAATTTGAAGCTGAAATAGCAGATGATGCCTTTTTAGAATACGCTGAAGTATTTGGCAACTATTACGGAACTAAATGGCGTTGGTTGGCTGAAGAATGGGAAAAAGGAACTTGGATATTATTGGACATTGACGTCCAAGGCGCAATGCAAATTCGCGAAAAAGCAGGTGATGCTTTGCTAATTTTTATTGCACCTCCCAGTATGGAAATTTTACGCCAAAGACTTGAAAACCGTCAAACAGAAAGTGCTGAAAAAATACAAATGCGTTTAGCAGAAGCTCAACGCGAGTTAGAGTTTTCTGAAAAATATGATGCAGTAGTTATAAATGATAAACTTGAAGAAACTGTTCTTCAAATTGAAAATATTTTAAAACAACGGTTTAACAACCAATTAACGGAGTAGTCGATGCTTGATTACGATATTGATGTATTAGTAAACAAAGTTGGCGGAGTATTCGCCCTAAGCGTTTTAGTAAAAAGACGTGTTCACATGCTTGTTAAAGGCGCCACCCCTTTAGTAGAAGTAAAACGTGGCATGGAGCCTTACGAAATTGCCCTAGAAGAAATCTCGCAAGACAAGGTAGCCTACGACGGCGACCCTTACGCAAATTTCTAAACAAAAGATGCAAATTCAAATAACACAAACTTCATCTGCCAGCGATTTACCACTACCCGCATATATGAGTAAAGATGCTGCAGGCATGGATTTAGTCGCTGCAATTGAAGACAGTATTGTTTTAAAAAAAGGTGAAATAAAATTAATACCTACAGGATTGTGTATAGCAATTCCAAGTGGATATGAAGCACAAATACGTCCGCGCAGTGGACTAGCTTATAAACACGGAATTACTTTACCAAACAGTCCAGGCACTATTGATGCAGATTACCGAGGTGAAATCGGTGTGATAATTGCCAATTATGGTTCAGAAGATTTTACCATAACACGTGGTATGCGCATTGCACAAATGGTTATTAATAAAGTAGAAATAATAAATTGGGAATTAGTTGAAGAACTATCCGAAACCGCACGAGCTCAAGGTGGGTTTGGCTCAACTGGAAAAAGTTCTTAACCAAATTATTTCTAATAGACCTTGCCATCAATCCCGTATTGATGGCATATTGTAAATATACATTGGCCGACCTACATATTGATTATGACTAAACAAACAAAAAATACATCTAAACACCGCGAACCACTAGCTTTAATAACTATTGGCATCACAGTATTTTTAACACTTAGTTTTGCATCTTATTCTCCTATGGGCAATGTAACTTCTCAATACCCAACTGATGCAAGCGCTTCAAATATATGTGGACCTGTTGGCGATGCTATCGCTCATTATTGTTACTTATATTTCGGATATAGCATATATTTATTAATTGGTTCTTTACTAATTATGGCGCTGAGGATATTTCAACAAACGCCTTTAACTTACCCTCTAATTAGACTTAGTGCATTATATATGGGTGTTATTTTCTTTAGCGGTTTTTTGAGCACCTTTTCTAATTCTCCTAGCTTTCTACCCTCGCTTGGTGGAGTATGGGGAGCATTATTAAGCGACTCATTTGTAAAAATGGTTGGTATTTGGGGGGCTAGATTGCTATGCCTAATAATCACTTTAGCTATAGTACCTTATACAGTAGAAGTCTCTTTGGCGGATATTTATAAATTTTTATTAAACAATCGTCCTAGCATGCCAAAATTACCGACCTTACCCAAACCAAGTTTAAAAACCTTATCTAATCAACAAAATCAAGAAAAAGCTATCCCTGCCCAAGAACCAACACCAAACTTTGATCTAGAAATACCAGAACCTCAACCTATTGAAGAAATTGAAGAACCAACAACTAAACCTACTATAGCACCACAGCCAGAATCTGAGCCTACTGATACAGCACCTTTAAGTTTTACTATTAACGGCCCTGTTGCTCCTGAGCCTAAAGAAGAAGAAACACCAACGCCAGAAGAAGATATTATTCCTGAGCCACCACGACCAACTCCAAGCGTTAGATTACGCAACCACTTAGAAGAAAAACCTAAACCCACACCAAAACCAGCACTGACAAACACAATAGATGCTCCCTCTTCTGAAACACAAGATTTAGAAGAATATCAATTGCCACCTCTTAATTTACTCAATGAAGGGGTTTTTGTAGAGACAGCCACTGCCGATGAAATAACAGAAAAAGCACGCATATTAGAGCAGGTTATGTCTGATTTTAAAGTTGAAGCAAAAGTAGTACAGGTCAACAAAGGCCCAACTATTACACAATTTGAACTGCGTATCGCATCAGGCATAAAAGTACAAAAGATATCTACTTTATCCTCTAATTTAGCCATGGCATTAAAAGCAACTAAGGTGCGCGTCGTTGCTCCGATACCCGGCAAAGACACCATTGGTGTCGAAATCCCAAATACCAAGAAAAAAGCTATTTATATGCGTCCTTTGATGGAGGCAAATGAAGAAAAAATAAAAGAACAATACTTGCCTATTATTTTAGGTGAAGATGAAACTGGCCAAGCTTTAGTTTGTGATTTGGCTAAATTGCCACACTTATTAATTGCCGGTAGCACAGGCTCAGGTAAATCGGTATGTATAAATGCTATTATTCAAAGTCTCATCATTAAACGCAGACCTGATGAAGTTAAGCTTATTTTGGTAGACCCCAAAACTGTAGAAATGGCCGATTACCAGTTTATCCCTCACTTGATGACTCCTGTTGTAACTGATATGGCTAAAGCCAATGCCGTATTAGAGTGGGCGTGTAAAAAAATGGAAGAACGTTATAAATTTTTAGCCAGATGTAGGGTTAGGAATATAGCCTCATTTAACAATTTAGGCAAAGAAGCCATTGTTGAAGCCTTACAAAAAGATGGCAAGTATGACCCAGCAAAAGATACTACGTTTAAAATGCCATACATCGTAATGATTATTGATGAATTAGCTGATTTGATGATGTTAAGTGCCAATGAAGTAGAAGCCTCTATTACTAGACTAGCACAAAAATCACGTGCTGTTGGTATACATGTTATATTAGCTACCCAGCGACCTTCAACCGATGTAGTCACCGGATTAATTAAAGCCAATATGCCAGCACGTTTAGCATTTCAAGTTATATCATCTATTGACTCACGTACCATATTAGACAGTAAAGGTGCAGAACAGTTATTAGGACAAGGCGATATGCTTTATATGCCACCTAGCGAATCCAGACTATATCGTGCCCAAGGCGTCTATGTTGACGATGATGAAATAAAACGAGTGGTCGACTTTTTAGAAAACCAAGCCAAACCAATATTCAATAAAGAATTAGATGAAAAATCAGCTCCTGAAGAATCTTCAGAGCCAACCACTGGCAACTCTGGTGTTAATAATGATGAATTATTTAATCAAGCCGTTGAAATTATATTAACTCATCAACGAGGTTCTGTCTCACTATTACAACGTAAATTAGGCATTGGTTATACACGTGCAGCTAGATTAGTAGATATGATGGCAGAAGATGGCATTTTAGGCGAATACAAAGGCTCAAAAGCCCGTGATATTTTGATTACACTAGAAGAATGGGAAATTTTAAATAACCCTTCTACACCTGTTGAAAACACCAACACAGAAGAAACACCCGCTGAAGAGCCTGTCTTTAGTAGCGATGCCGACAAAATGAGAGTTATTGCCAATGAATCACCAACAAAGACAGACGATGACGACAGTTTTTTATCCGTTGATGACGATTAATAAATGCTTCAATGATAACATCTGTAACAAACAACAATATTAAAAGCTGGGTTAAATTGGTCAATAATAGCCAATATAGACGCAAAACTAAAAGTTGCATCATTGAAGGCGAAACTATGGTGCGCGAGGCGATTAAACTAAATTTAGTCACAACTATACTTATAAAAGAAAATTCAAAATTACTTAATAATTTTAATATTAATACTGAAATTTTGAGTGAACATTGTTTTAAAAAAATAAGCAAGCTTAACTCTGTAGAAATAATGGCTATTGTAAATTTACCAAGAAACGAAATTAAATGGCAAACATATTCAAAAATTTTAGTATGCGATCGACTTCAAAACCCTGATAATTTAGGTAGTTTAATTAGATCAGCTCACGCAGCAAATTTTGATTGTATTATCACTACGCCAGGTAGTGCAGATATATTTAATCCAAAAACCTTAAGGGCATCAACAGGTTCTGTCTTGCGATTTACTTGTTTGCAAATGCCTGAAAAAACATTATTTACCCATCTTAAAGATAATTTTTTTACCACATTTGGTTTAGCTGCCAATGGCAATTACGATTTATTTAAACAGAAACCTACTGGCAAAGTGGCATTAATTGTTGGTAATGAAGGTCAAGGACTAAGCCAGACCATTTTATCAGCCATTGATTATAAAACATCATTGCCAATTAATAATCAAGTAGAAAGTCTAAATGCTGCAATCGCAGCATCTATAGCAATGTATAAAATTTCATGGGGCTAATGACAAATCATTAAACTTGCACCCACAACCTCTATCAGTAATATAGGAACTATGAACAATTACCAAAACCCATTTTGTAACGGCGGATTTGCACAACCAAGTATAACTCCAGCCATAAAAAAAATTATGATTTTTACAGTTGTTGTATATTTTATACAGCGATTATCAGGTCCAAGCTTTACAGCTTTTTTTGGTTTAGTACCCGATCTATTACTCAAAGGTTATATCTGGCAGTTACTAACTTATAATTTTTTACATGACCCATACGGCATAGGTCATATTATTTTCAATATGATGACCTTATACTTTTGCGGAAGTGGTGTCGAACGCGTATTAGGCTTTAAAAAATTTATTTGGTTTTATATTTTATGTGGAGTAGGAGGCGGTATTGTAACCAGTTTGATTTCCATCGCGTTAGGCACTGGTGGCATCGTTACTATTGGTGCGTCAGCAGCTGTTTTAGGAGTATTAATTGCTTTTGCTCAATTAAACCCTCAAGCAACATTTCTTATATTTTTTATTATACCCGTAAAAGCAAAACATATGACTACATTATTAGTTGTATTAAATCTACTTATGGGATTACCAGACCCAAGCGGTAGTGGTGGCGGTATTGCTGTATGGGCGCATTTAGGCGGTATGGCTGTTGGTTATCTGTTAATTATGTGGGATAAAAAGACAGGCTTTGCACACGACAATTATCCATTTATAGAAAAATTTACCAGTTTAAAACGCCAACTAACAGAAAAAAAATTACGTTCTGAATTTAAAAATGCCTCTCTTGAAAAAGACAAAGTTGATGTCTTATTAGATAAAATTGCTAAATACGGTATGCCTAGCTTAAGCGATGAAGAAAGAACATTTTTAACTAACTTTTCAAGACGACAGTCAAAGAAGTAATCAGCTCATCTAAAGTTTTTAATAACTTCTTATTTAATAATGTACGCTCATCACTTATTAAATTATTGACACGTCTTGCCTCTGTAGCGTTTTTTAACGCTAACATATATTGCTTATTTGCTTTGTAATGTTGTGCAAGGCGCAATCTATATAAAGGTTTATAAGGATATAATTCAACCGCTTTAACCAATAATCTTATTATTTCTTCCCTAGCAGAATTTCCATGTAACGCCCAAAGCACATTAGCTAGTTGCACCCAATTACCAGCTTTAACGCTGTTAGCTTGTAAAGCTTTGCGCGCAAACATTTCTGCCAATTTTGACGTTTTAACGCCATCATAAGACTCTTGATGGTAATTATACTTTAATTGCAAAGCGGCTTTACTAGCATTTAAATATACCTTATCAGTATGAACGCCTTGTTCTATTGCAAAAATACATCTTTGTAAATTATCCTCTGGCGAGTTAGCAGTAAAATTCATAGTTTTTGATAAAAGAATAGACTGATTAAAACTTGGATATACAATAAAAAAGTAAGTGCTTGTACCCAGTATAAATACCAATATTTGCACAACTGCACGCCTGTTATTATGCAAATTAATAACTGAATAACTATCATGGGCAAAAATTGTAATTATTAATAATAGAGTTAACCAATATAAAGCTGGTACATATAAATCAAAATCAATAAAAGAATGAATAGATAAAATTAATAATAATATTTGAAATAACTTTATTTTTAATTGATTGTTCAACAGGTTTAAACCTTCATAAAAAAACCAAAATCCACAAGCTAATGCAAAGGCAACAACTAAAATTCCTACGGCATAATGCTCTAAGGTAAAACTAAACAAATTAGAGCCATCAGCTCGACTAAATAAAACTGCTAAAGCTACAGCAATCAATAAACTTATATAATACAAACTTTTTGGATACTTACTAACAATGGCTGTTTGTGTATCAATGATTGTTTTATCATTTATAATCGGCTTTAGTGCACATAATGAAATATACAAAAAAGACCCGCCACCAATGAGACCTAATTCACAAAAAAGTTGTAAAAAATTATTATGTGCTTTTTGCACCTCCCACCCATCAATAGTTTTATAAGTGGCATAATAATCACCAAACGTGCCTAATCCTGTACCTAAGAAAAAATGATGCATCCACATTTGCAAACCAGCCAACCAATACTGCCAGCGTACACTCATACTTAATATTGAAGAATTTAATTGGGTGGTAAAATAAACAACAGAAAATAACACCGTCACTAGCAAAATGCCGTAACGTATTTTCTTATTTTTAACACTATTAAAAACACTAATAAATAAGGCTAAAGCAATAGCTCCATAACTACCTTTTGATTTAGTTAAGTACAAGATATAAATTAAAAAGCTGGCTATCAATCCTCCTGAGATACACAAGTGATATTTTGATTTTTTAAATGCAGTATATGCAATAACTACACAGGCAATAAATGCCACTGATATATATATACCTAAAGCATTTGAAGTAATAAAAGATGCAAAAATATCATCAGAATTAATCCTAGCTAAAAACATTGATTTTAACTGCCCAAAAGATTCTAAATATTGGGGATTATTTGCAATCATACGTCTAGTTAATATCAATGAAACTTTATATTGATACACGCCGTAAATGCCTATTGGCAAAGCACATCCCAATGAGAGTGCAAATATTGTTAAAATAAAATCTTTAGAGCTTATCAATAAAAACGATAAAACAACCAAAATAGGAATTGTAAAATCAATTAACTGTTGCCATGTCTGCGCCGAATTTTTAGTATAAATAAGACTGAGCCAACAACTGCACAAAAACAAACATAATGGTACTATCCCCTTTCTATTATATACCAAACCGCCTAGATGTAATGTGCTAGTAACCAAAATAATGGATGAAATAACCCACAAAGCATTAATAGCCGAATTAGCCAATTGATATGGCACTGAACCACTAATAAAAAACCGATTTACCACTGCAACAACCAACAAACAAAAAGCTAAATGAGGTGCATATTGATATAATCGGTTACTTTGCATTTAAGCCTATTAAAAAAGAATCAGCTTGTCTTAAGCCTTAGACCAAGTTACACCATCTGCAGTATCAACAAGTATAATCCCCATAGACGATAATTGATCACGAATTTTATCAGCTTCTTGCCAATTTTTATTTTCACGGGCTTCTTTACGTTTCAAAATTAAATCTTCAACCTGTTGATCTAAAGTTAACACTTCTGCCTCTTGCAATAAATTTAAAGCTAAAATTTTATCACAAAATTTAACAACAGTATGCTTTTCACCATCTGTAATTTCTGGGTTTTTTAAAACATCCCATAAGGAAGCCAATGCCCGTGGCATATTTAAGTCATTATTACAAAAATTTAAAAACTTATTTATAGCTTCTTGGGTACGCACTGTCTCCTCTGCCTCTATTGACAACAATGCTTGTGTACGAGCCTTTAATTTTTTATAACCCTGAGCAGCACCATCAAGTGCCTCAAAAGTAAAAGTTAATTGAGTACGATAATGGGCATTTAATAAAAAATATCTATATGCCAATGGATTATAACCTTTGTCAATTAAAGTTTGAACAGTAATAAACCCACCACCAGATTTAGACATTTTACCTTTATCTAAAACTAAAAATTCACTATGAAGCCAATAATTAACCCATTTCTTGCCTGTTACAACCTCACTTTGAGCTATTTCATTAGTATGATGAATTGATACATGATCAATACCTCCACAGTGAATATCAAACTGCTCACCCAAATATTTCATACTCATGGCAGAACACTCAATATGCCACCCTGGAAAACCAACCCCCCAAGGACTATCCCATTCCATTAGACGCTGTTCGTTCTTAGGGCTAAATTTCCAAAGTGCAAAATCTGTAAAGTTACGTTTGCCCGCAATCATCTCAACCCTAGCGCCTGCTTGCATACCTTCAATATCTAAATTTGCGATACGCCCATAATCTTTAATTTTAGATGTATCACAATAAATGCCATCTTCTAATTGATATGTAACGCCTTTTACTTCCATAGCTTTAACCATATCAATTTGTTCTTGAATATGCTCTGTAGCCTTACACCAAATACCAGGTTGTGCTATATTTAAATGTTGTAAATCCAACATAAAAGCATCGGTATAGCCCTGAGCTATCTCCCAAACGGTTTTACCTTCACGACGAGCACCTGCTTCCATTTTATCCTCGCCATCATCACCGTCGCTAACCAAATGCCCAACATCAGTAATATTCATCACATGCTTTACAGCAAAGCCATTGGCCTCTAAAACTTTTTTTAAAATATCTTCAAAGACAAATGTGCGTAAATTGCCGATATGAGCAAAATTATAAACAGTGGGGCCACAGGTATAAATACCTACTTCATTTGGGTTTATAGGGATAAATTCTTGTACAGAACGTCCATCAGTATTATATAGTTTTATAGTCATAGCTTAATTATAACAAAACAATAATAAAGCTAAACTTGTTTTTAGATACAAAAAATTAGATTATTAACCCGAAACTGTAATACCTGTTTTGGTTTCCGTATCCAGAGACTCTGTACTGGCTTTTTTCATAGCTTCTTGCCAAGCCTGACGTAAATCCTCAACTAAACCTATAACGTCTTGCACTTTCTTAGTATTATATTCCATATTGGCATCTACTAAATGTAAATACATAAAGTTATACAAAGAAAATAAATTTTTACATAAGGCCTCATCAACATCGTAATTTAAACAACTCATAAGTTCGGCCAAAATCTTTTGCATTTTAATCAGTAAAGTATGGGCATCTTCACGTGACTCGAATCCCGCATCCATTTTATCAATTGCCTGATTACCAAAACGAATTAAACCGCCATATAACATATTGACTAGCTCTGATTTCTTAGCGCTAGCAACTTGATTACGTAAATAACTATTAATTCCCTTTTGCATAGATTCTTAATATCGGTAAAAAACAACTATTACTTTAGGCATTATTTATAACATTCCTTGAAATGATGCCGATTGTGATTGTAACTGACTCATAGCGGTTTCCATCGCATCAAACTGTCTTTGTAAACGCAATTTAGTTTGCATTGCACGATCTTCAATAGTACTTAACCTATCCTCATAATCGCTAATATTTTGATCAATCCTATCACTTTCAGCAAAAGTTAATCCATCAAAACTATTTACAATATCATCTAAACTGCCGTTAACTTTATCTCCTAACCCTCTATTCTCAAAAGTTTGTACCTCAACTAACCGTGCAACTCCATCAGCGTCATCACCTAATGCATCAATCTTAAATCTAATTCTATCGGTATGTAAAGTCTCCGGAAAAGAAAAAAAGTTTGTGGCTAAAGCATTATCTGTCGTTGAGACCTGATCCTGCCACTGACCTAAATTTTTATCAAAATATTGTAAAGTAAAATCTTTCCAACCATATTTTGCAGCTGGCATACTTGGAGTGTCAATTTGATACATTGTCAAAGAATCAATATTTCTTACTTTTCCAAAATTAAGCTCTAAATAATCACCTGAGCTCCAATTTGAATTTTGCCAACCATTGGTAGAGCCAAAGGATGCTGAATCTTCATTACCATTAATCACATTTTGAGCATCATAATCATCATCTGTAGTAGCAGAAATATAACTACCCTCAGCAGACGAACCAACATTTGCCTCATAAGTAAACAATTTTTCTACTGCACTAATATCATTATCTAGCGCGCTTTTAAAACGCTTTTCATCATATTTAATCGTTCCGTCAGTATCTAATCTTATCCCAACCGAATAAAAACCAGTATAGGCACCACTAGTTCCTTTAACTGGGTTTGAAAGCATATCAAATATTTTATTTTGTACTCTTCGTATTGCAGAATTTCCATATAAAACACCTTTAGTGATGGCTGTGGACTCTTCTTTACCTTCTTTATCTGCTGTACCATCTGCCAAATCATCACCTACTTCAAACTTAGTCAAAGTATTAATATCTTCTAAAACCTGATTAAGTTGATCCACAAAAGACTGCATCTTTTCCACTAAACTATCTGTATCACGTTTAACATTTAATGTAACTTTTTTATCCGATGCCGATTTAATATCTAAAGTTAAACCAGACACAATATTTTTAACCTTATTTGAACCACTTTTTATTAATAATGGGTTAGCATTAGCGCCATCAACTCCCATAAAAACCAAAGCGTCTTGAGCCTTAGTTGTTTGAGTAAAAGATAAACCATCTATAGCCGAATCAATAGTAATAGCCGCACTTTCACCAGCGACTTCTGAATTTATAGAAAGACGATAAGGGGTTGAACCGGCACCTGTTTGAATAATACTGGCATTTAACAAATCAGATTTAGCATCTATTTTTGTTTGTAAAGTTTCTAGTGTGTCTTCACTATTAGTAGTAATTTGAAAATCATACGAACCATTAATTTCTGAATCTGAAATTGGGGAAGTTAATAAATTTAAACTTTTGGCTGTTCCAGATGTACCATCTGTGATTTGCAAAGAGCCCGATCCACCTGTAGTATCTACAATTTTAATACCATCACCCGTATCGTTAATAGAAGCCGTAACAGCTGTACCTGCTTTAGAATTGATTTTAGCAATAACATCATCTAAAGTTTTATCAGCAACATTAATTTCTACTTCCCATTTAGTTCCATTACGATCTTTTATATTAAAAATACCCTCATTAATACCCTTTCCTCCATTAAAATTTTCCATTTTAGTCTGACCAGAAAATATCGCCATATCCAAATCACCACCAATAACTTCATCTACTTCTGTTCCTGGGTCATTGTCAATGCCTAAATCTTCAGCCATATCACCGCTAATTTTTAAATCTCCGCTATCACCAGTAGTATCCCGTAACTGTATACCATTACCATTTTTATTAATACTAACTTGTACGCTTGCTCCAGAATTGTTAATACCTTTTATTACATCCTGCAAGGTCTCTGCAGAACTCAAATCGACTGTTGTTGAAGATCCATCGCGTGTTTCTATTGTAATATCACCAGTTCTAATACCTGTTTTGTTAATACCTGCTAAATTGCGTAACAAAACATCATTTAATCCTGCAACCACGCGCCCAGATAAAGATGTTGATGACACCCCATCCTCACCCGTGTCTAAACCTAAACCTTCCGCAACTGTACCCAACTGTATTCCTCCCGCAGTTTTGTCGGTAAAAACCATATCTCCACCACCTGAGGAACTATCTTCAAGCTTTATGCTATTACCATCATCACTTAAAGAAGCTGTAATATTAATACTATTATCCGACAGTTCAGAATTTAATACAGATATCAAATCGCCGACATTATTTATATTTTTGCCTTTTAATGTGATATCAGCTGAATTATCATCGCCATCTTCAACACTAATAGTGCCAAGAGTAATACCTAATCCGTCATTTAAAACTGCTATACTAGTTGAATTATTAACTCCATGTATATCTGAACCTGTTAGCGTTCCTGTAGCAGTACCTAATATGCCCAAGTCTGATGCTGTTGTACCACCTGAAACCTCATTAACCGTAATATCTCCACCTGTTCCATCAGTCAAAACTAATTTATCACCTGAATCACTAATACTTGCCGTAATATCTAAGCCAGAGTTATTAATAGCTTCTAAAACAGAATCAACATCCACAGCTCGACTTAAATCAATAGATTCAGTATTGCCTGACCCATCTGTAATACTAATTTCTCCCCTACTAATACCTTGTCCATTATTTAATTCATCAACTATAGTACTTTTACCTAAATTACGACTACCAAACGCCAACTCCATAGTGCCTGCGCCTATAGGAGTATCGTCACTTGTAAAACCAGAACTATAAAAAGCTGCTGCAGAAGCCGTTTGCGAAACTTCAAAAGAATAAGTACCAACTGGAGTAGCAGAAGTGGATGCACCTAATAAAATAGACTCATCTGTACTTGATACAGTCTTATTATTAAAAGTATAACTGTGTCGCAATGTAGAAAAACCCAATTTAGCTGTAAGTAAATTGGTTGTTACTATTTTAAATGCCTCTTTTTGCACTTTGGCATTATCTATTTTTTTTTGTATATCCCCCATAGGGATTTTTTGAATAGATACCATAGCATCAATAATGCCAGCGGTATCTAAACCAGATGCTAAACCTGTACTACTTCTTAATGCTGCTTCAGTTGCCATAATTAATCCTTATCACTTGGTTACTTAAATAACCTTACCCGTACTATTAATTATCGGCTCTCAACTGGAGCTACTTTAGATTTTTTTTATATTTAGGCTATTTTTTACCTCTTTTTGCCTCTTTTTGCCTTCAAAGCAAGCATTTTACGCTTTAGGCGTTTAGTAACTTCTGGTATACCACCTTTTGCAACAATGGGCTCAAATTGATTTTTATAATTCATAACCATACCAACCCCTTCCACTTTAACATCATAAACCCACCAAATACCTTTATGCAAAAACATCTTATAGACCACTGGCACTTGTTTGTCTGTCAATTCAAAATAAGACTTAACCTCAGCCTTACGACCTTTGCTAAAAATACGTTCTCCACCTTCAGGAAAAACAAAACTTTGGCCATTATACTCATTTAACCTACCCACATAGGTTTCTTCTAACAATGCCTTCAAAGCTTTAACATAAGCGTCTCTGTCCGATCTAGGCACAGCAACCCATTTTTTGGTTTTATAACCCACAGCTCTTCGTGCCATTTCTTGCCATGAAAAAAATTGTTCTAAAATTTGACGTATTTGCTCCACACTAGAATCTTTAACGCGCCCACTACGCCTGCTATTTTTAGATTTTAAAATACTTTCAATGGTCTTGATATGTTTTTGCAACTGTATTGTTGGCTCACCAGCAAATGTAGTTGACAACAAAAATACTGAAAAAACCATAATTAAAATAACTTTTTGCATCATACGCCTCCAAATACATATTTACTAATCAATTCTTCTATATCAATGGTTGATTCTGTCTCTTCAATAGTATCACCATCCACTAAGAGTTCATCTCCTGCACCCAATTTTAAACGAATATATTTATCCCCAATTAAACCACTTGTCTTTACTGATGCTGTAACTTCTTCATCAACTTCAATACCTTTATTAATTTTTAAGATTACAACAGCTCTATTTTCATCTTGATTAAGACTTATTTTTTCAACACAACCCACTTGCACGCCTGCCATTTCAACCCGTGCGCCCTCTGCCAATCCAGTTACAGAAATAAACTTAGCAGTTAATCTATAACTATCATTAGAACTAAAACCCATTTTACCTAATCGAATACTTAAATAACCTATAGCCACTATTCCGATTATTACAAAAATACCTACAAAAAACTCAATAGCTGTTCGCTTCATTGCTTTATCCTAATTAGTTTCAAAATTACCTATATTATCAAGTTTATCACACACATTTGTAATTAACTTATCAAAATCATTGCCTTTATGCGCCATAACAACCCCAGCTTCTATCGAATAAGATAAAGGCTTGTGCCCAGCAGATAACAATAAAGATTGTTTGTTTATATCTTCCTGAACTGCTTTTATTACTTTTGATGCAGTTTCAACATCAACACCAGGCATCATAGCAACTACAATATCATCACTATATTTACCGTTATAATGGTTTTGTCCAACAGCACTTGATACTCGCTCTGCCAATCTACGAAAGAGTTCTTGCCCCACTGAAAAACCTAAATAATTATTAATTTTATCTATATTCTTAACTCTGAATACTAACAAACCTGCAAATGGGTTACCTTGTGCTACCCTATCAAACTCATGCTCAAATTGATGCGCTAAAGTACCTTTATGACTTAAGCCAGTTAAAGCATCACGCAAGGATGATGAACCCTGAATAAACTGCTGTACTATTTCATTATTATTAGTTTGTACATCATCTGGTGCACCTTCGGCAATAATATGTCCCTGATCTAACATTGCAACCTTATGAGAAAAATAAAATATATCAGGAATTTCATGTGAAACCATAATGGCTGTAAATTTCAACTCGGCTTGCATTTGAGCAATCATAGCATGAACCGCATTTTTTCTAACTGGATCAAGACCAGTTGTTGGCTCATCAAATAAAATAATCTCTGGCTCCATAACCAACACTCTGGCTAAGCCTACACGCTTTTGCATACCTCCAGAAATTTGAGCAGGATATTTATCTGCTATATGGTCAATTTCTAGCTTTTCCATTCTACCCATGACCTTTAAGTAGATATCAAATTCGGACATTTTGGTTTTTTCGCGCAATGGCAAGGCAATATTGTCAAATGCCGTCATAGAATCAAACAAGGCAACATTTTGAAACATATAACCTGATTTCGATTTCATAAAAGAGCGTTCTCGTCTACCTAATTCAGATAGTTTTTTGCCCTCAAATAAAATATGACCACTATCTGGTGCCATTAAACCAATTAAATGCTTTAAAATAACAGTCTTTCCCATGCCACTTTTGCCAATAATGGTAGTTATTTGACCTTTTGGAATAGAAAAATTGATATTATCTAAAATGGTTAAATTTCCAAACTTTTTACTTACATTGCAAAATTCAATTAAAGGATCAGGCATAATTAAAACATAAAAGAAGTTAAAATATAGTCAAGAATCAAAATCCACACCGATGATATCACAACCGCAGATGTAGTAGCAAAACCAACCGCTTTTGCCCCTTGCCCACCTCCGCGCAATGTAGTGCAAAAATAACCGCGATAACAACAAATCCATGCTGTAACAAAGCCAAAAAATAAAGGCTTAATTAATCCGCAAATAATATCATACATATCTATCGTAGAAATCATTGAATTCCAAAAAATGCCATTATCCGCACCTAATAAACACACACCTATCAAATAAGCTCCAAAAATACCCACTACATTAAAAATAGCTGTAAGCAACGGAAAGGATAATATTGAAGCTAACAACCTAGGTGTAAATAAAAATTTAATGGGAGATATATCCATTGTGTCTAAAGCATCTATCTGTTCAGAGATACGCATAATACCAAGCTCTGCCGCCATCGCTGAACCCGCCCGTCCCGCAATCACTAAAGACGCCAACACGGGCGCAAGCTCTAAAATTAAAGATCTTGCCACAGCTGCACCCAAAACACCCTCTGCCCCAAATTGCACTAAAGTTTTATAAAGTTGCAACGACATTACCATGCCAGTAAATAATCCAACAAGCGCAACTACAAAAACAGATTTAGCACCTATAAATAGTAGTTGATCTGAAAAGCGTGTATATCCCCAAGGATAGCAAATGCAACCACTTATGCCTCGCAACATAAAAATGCCAGCATGCCCTAAACCACCGATAGCATTGATACTAACACGACCTAAATTATTAACTGCCAAAATGGGGTTAAACATAATTTTTATAAATTTCTACCTATGGAAAAATAATCCCAACCCATTTCTTGCATTTTTTGCAAATCATACAAATTTCGTCCATCAAAAATTACTGGAGCTTTTAATAATTCTTTCATACGATTAAAATCAGGACGGCGATATTCATTCCATTCTGTAGCGATAATCAAAGCATCAGCACCATCTAAAGCAGCGTAATTAATACCGCAATATTTTATTTTATCTACTGGGAAAATGTGTTCCATTTCCTGCATAGCTTCTGGATCATGAACCTGTACTGTAACACCTTCATTGAGTAAAAAATTAATCAATTCAATAGCTGGTGCCTCACGCACATCATCAGTATTAGGCTTAAAAGCCAAACCCCAAATAGCGATTGTTTTACCTTTTAAATCACCATTAAAGTATTTAGATATACGAGGACAAAGAATTGATTTTTGTCTATCGTTAACTTCATGAATTGAATCTAATAACTGCACATTAACACCGTTTTCCTTAGCTGTCTCTGACAAAGCGCGCACATCTTTAGGAAAACAAGAACCGCCATAACCTATGCCAGAAAACAAAAAACTTGTTCCTATGCGAGAATCACTGCCAATACCAGCACGGACATTATCAACATTAGCACCCACAGCATCACAAATATTAGCAATTTCATTCATAAAAGAAATACGTGCTGCTAGCATACAATTTGCCGCGTATTTAGTCATTTCTGCACTGGCTACATCCATAACAAACAAACGTGAACTTGTACGCATAAAAGGAGAGTATAACTCACGCATAATCTCGGCTGCTTTTTCAGATTCAGCACCTATAACAACCCTGTCTGGTTTCATAAAATCATCAATAGCTGCGCCTTCTTTTAAAAATTCAGGATTTGACACAACATCAAAATCACCATCTGTTTTAGCCGCTATAGCCTGTTTAACCTTAGCCGCAGTACCTACTGGAACAGTTGATTTGTCTACAATTACTTTATAACCATTTAAATAAGTACCTATTGTATCCGCAACAGAAAGCACAAACTTCAAATCGGCCTTACCATCACCATCTGGCGGGGTACCAACTGCTATAAAAATAACATCGCCATGCTCTACGCCAAGCTTGACATCACTAGAAAATTTTAATCTTGACTCCTTAGTGTTGCGTTTTACCAATTCTTCCAAACCTGGTTCATAAATAGGGATTTGCCCATTATTTAAGGCATCCACCTTTTGCTGGTCGATATCTATACAATACACATCATTGCCAGACTCAGCAAAACACGTACCTGCAACTAAACCCACATAACCAGTACCAAAAACAGAAATCTTCATATGTATTATTCCTCAAATGACCCTTTTAAAAACATATTCATTAATTTGTAACCTTCGCGAACACAATAAACTGAATCTATTGCCGACTGTTCAGTTAAAACCTTAGCAGAATTAGCTTCTACACCTTTGCCAGCCACAACAAAAGGTACTGCATTATCACTATGTGTTTTAGTCAATACAGGAGTTGGATGATCTGGCAACACCATAACCCTAACTTCTCCTATTAATGCTCGTTCATAGAAAGGCTTAACTATATAGCGATCTATTTTTTCAATAGCCCTCATTTTTAATAATGCATTACCAGAATGCCCCTCTTCATCAGGAGCCTCTATATGTATAAATACCAAATCATTTTTTTCTAAAGCCTTTAAAGCATACTCGGCCTTACCTTTATAATTTGTATCGTAATAACCTGTAATACCCGGTACAGCAATTGATTTAAATCCAATCAAATTTCCTATTCCATTAAGTAAATCAACGGCAGAAATAACAGCACCTTGCAAATTATATTTATCTTTAAAATTTTGCATACTTGGACGCTTACCCTGCCCCCACAACCACATCATATTGGCAGGATTTTCGCCCAAGTCTAATCTAACATGATTTAAATCTGCATTTTTTAATATGTCATGACTACGCGCCATTAATTGCTGTAAATAATAACTTCCCTCTCCTTGTGGCAAATAATCCTGCATAGGACGGCCTGTGATATCATGAGGCGGAGTAGTAAGTGCCTCAGATAATTCTGGCATTCCTTTAACAAACATTAAATGTCGATAGCCCTTACCCGAATAAAATCTAACCCTGTCATCGCCTAATTCTTTATTGAGCAATGCTATAGCCTCAGCACCCTCTTTAGTAGAAATAGAACCAGCAGAATAATCTAGCATATGTCCATCGTCTACAGTAACTAAATTACAACGAAAAACAATTTCATCATCGGCAATATCTATATGTTGAGCTGCTGCTTCTAATGGAGCGCGCCCCGTATAACACTGGGTAGTATCATAACCTAAGACCTGCATATTACAGGTATCACTACCTGCTTTAAACCCTGGAGGAGTAGTCTCAACCAAGCCCACATGCCCCATTTTAGCCAAAGCATCCATATACGGAGTATGCGCAGCAGAAAGAGGTGTCTCTCCACCAAATAATTCAAGAGGCTCATCAGCCATTCCATCAGCAAGGATTATACAATATTTCATATCTTCTTCTTTAAATAACAAAAGGCTCTAGGATAATCCCAGAGCCTTTTATTATATAACTTTGTTCGCTAGGAACAATATCTATTAATTTTAAGCATCTTTGCCCATAGCTAGAGAAATCTTTTTATTTTCACTATCAATTGACAAAACATACGCATTAATTTTATCACCTGGTTTTAAAGCAGATTCATCGCCACCGATTTCTGAAATATGCAACAACGCTTCTAAATCATCACCAATTTCCACAAATGCACCAAAATTTGTAAGCTTATTAACTACACCAGTTACTTCTGTTCCAATTGGATATTTTTCTGGAATAGCGTTTAACCATGGATCTTCTTCTAATTGTTTAACGCCTAAAGCAATACGTTTTTTCTCAATATCTACTTCTAAAACAACAGCGTCAACATTATCACCTTTTTTAAGAACTTCACCTGGATGAAAGACTTTTTTAGTCCATGACATATCACTAACATGCAATAAACCATCAATACCTTCTTCAATTTCAACAAACGCACCATAACCAGTCAAATTACGAACTCGACCACTTACTTTAGTGCCTTCTGGGTATTTGCTTACTATATTTTCCCAAGGATTTTCTTCAATTTGTTTCATTCCCAAAGAAATTTCTTCTTTTTCGACATTCACACCTAAAACAGCAACTTCGACAATATCACCTACGCTAACAACTTCTGAAGCATGTTTGATTTGTTTAGTCCATGACATTTCAGAAACGTGTACTAATCCTTCGATACCACTTTCAAGCATAACAAATGCACCGTAAGGAACAATATTGACAATTTTGCCACGAACAACAGCGCCAACTGGATATTTAGCTTCAGCTTCTACCCAAGGATTAGAAGATTTTTGTTTAAGACCTAAAGAAATTCTTTCGCGCTCACGATCAAAAGATAAAACTTTAACTTCAATTTTTTCATCAAGAGTAACAACTTCTGAAGGATGAGAAACTCGTCCCCAAGACATATCTGTAATGTGCAACAAGCCGTCAATACCACCTAAATCAATAAAAGCACCAAAATCTGTAATATTTTTAACTACACCTGTACGTATTTCATCAACATTAATTGTATCAAGAACTTTAGTTTTTTCTTCTGCTCTACGCTCTTCAATAAGTTGACGACGAGAAATAACAACATTTTTTTGTTGTTCATCTATTTTTATGATTTTGGCTTCGATAGTCTTACCAATATACTCTGCAATATCGCCAATTTTACGAATATCTACTTGAGAAGCTGGTAAAAACACTGGAACACCAACATCAACAAGCAAGCCACCTTTTATTTTACGAATAACCTTACCAGTGATAACATCACCTTCATTATTTTTATCAACTAAACGTTCCCAACCTCTAATTTTATCAGCTTTGCGTTTTGAAAGTAACAATACGCCAAACTCATCTAAAAGACCTTCAAAAACGACTTCAAATTCGTCGCCTGGTTTAACGTCTTCGTCGCCTTCCCATTCCTCTAAAGAAACAAAGCCTTCGCTTTTATAGCCGATATCTACAACAACATCATTAGAAAGAACTGTAACGACTTTGGCTTTAACAATACTATCTACTTCAAAATCAATAGTTGATCCAGCATGAATATCTTCAATAGATTCAGTGTTAGCAAATACTTCTTCTAGTTCAGCTGAAAGCTTTTCATCGTCAAAATTAAAATTTTTAAGGTTCATAAACACCTAAGGGGAAAAAAGAAAAAGAGCTTGGAGCTCTCAAAAAAAACATTGACCCATCCATAGGCCAATTTCATATCTGATATTGCATCAAATTAAAATGGTAGTGGCACAGGGACTCGAACCCCGGACCTACGGATTATGATTCCGTCGCTCTAACCAACTGAGCTATGCCACCACAAGAGCGCGAAATTATATTAAGTTCATAAAAATAAACAAGTCTTTTTTTATTTTAAATATAACCGCCGCATAACAATCAGAGCTTCATAAATAAGATTACATCACACATTGTTAATCAGTATTCGATTTGCTTATACTACAAACCGCTTGACATTAATTTAAATCATATTACCATTTCACAACTTATGAAAATTGAAACCCTTAAAATATTCTGTGATATCATTCGATTTAATAGCTTTTCTAAAGGCGCTACCGAAAACAACATCACACAATCCATGGCATCACAAGCCATTAATAGGCTAGAAAAGCATTTTCAAACCACACTTATAGACAGATCACATAGACCTTGGCAAATTACACCCGAAGGTGAACTGTGTTATGAGCAGTCACAAGAATTACTTAAATTATACACAAAATTAGAGAACAAACTGCGTCTACTGCATAAAAAACACACAACCACCGTCCGCATAGCAACAATATATTCTGCCGGATTAGTATATATGCGCCCGTTAATCGACGCCTACAAAACAAACAACAGTAATACTAAAACACAAGTCGAATATTTTCACCCCAATGAAGTTTACTCTGCTATC
Organism: Planctomycetota bacterium; assembly: GCA_027063065.1. Lineage (GTDB taxonomy): Bacteria > Planctomycetota > JAMOSO01 > JAMOSO01 > JAMOSO01 > JAMOSO01. The sequence continues at coordinate 75,785 of JAMOSO010000050.1, forward strand.
TCTGAAAACAAAACCGACATTGGCATAGTCTCATCCTCAAAAGGCAATTATCGTGATATCGAATTTATACCATGGCTAGAAGAAGAAATGGTTGTAGCTGTCGCCCCAGACCATCCCTTTGCAAAACAACAAAAGATATCAGTTAAAGATTTGCAAAAATCGGCTTTGATTAATTTCGATCCAGAACTCAGTATACGACGTAGCATCAGAAAATACTTCAAACTACATAATCTTCAGGTCAAAACAGAAATGCATTTTGACAATGTAGAATCAATTAAACGAGCTGTCGAAATCAGCACAGGATTTGCATTGTTACCTAAACCATGCCTTAAAAGAGAAATTAAATCTGGCACACTTGTAATCATCCCTGTACAAGAGCGTACTTTTAATCGAGAACTTTTTATTATACATCGCAAAACCAAACAATTATTACCTAGTGTAAAACAACTTATTAATTTAATGCAACAAATGCAAAAACAAGATTTTTAATCTGTGTAAACAGATTTATTTTTAAAGGAGTTATATTTTATGGCAAACAACGGCATGCCAAACAAGCAAGGTCTTTACGACCCAAGCTACGAACACGACAATTGTGGTGTTGGTTTTTTAGTAAATATCAAAGGCAAAAAAAGCCACGATATAGTTAAAAATTCTTTAATAGCACTGGATAGACTCGAACATCGCGGGGCTACAGGCTGTGAATCCAACTCTGGAGACGGCGCTGGTATCATGCTGCAAATTCCTCACGAGTTCTTTCTAAAAGTCTGTCCAGAACATAATATAGAATTGCCTGAACCGGGAGAATATGCTGTAGGTATGGTGTATTTACCTCAAAACTCATGGGATAGAGACGCTGTAGAAAAAATTATAGAACGCTTAATTCGCAAAGAATACCAATCACTATTAGGATGGCGTACCGTACCCACAAACAACGAAGACTTAGGCAAAAGCGCCACTCGCCATGAACCGTATATGCGTCAGGTTTTTGTTAAAAAAAATAAAAACATTAAAAATTCAATTGAATTTGAACGCGCGTTATATTTAATCCGTCGCCAAGCAGAAACAGAAATACGCAACTCAACTATCTCAGAACGCTCTTACTTTTATATGTCTAGCTTCTCAAGTAACACCATTGTCTACAAAGGGCAACTAATCGGTGGTACACAAGTAAAAAATTACTACCCTGATTTATCCGATGAAGATTTTAAATCTGCATTAGCAATGGTGCATTCAAGATTTTCAACCAACACATTCCCTTCATGGGAACGCGCCCATCCAAATCGTTTTATCGTACACAATGGTGAAATTAATACCATTCGCGGCAATGTAAATTATATGAAAGCTCGTGAATCGTTAATGGAAGACATCGAAGCATGGGACGAAGAAGATACAGAAAAATTATTACCCATCATCGATGATTTAGGCTCTGATTCCGCACGTTTTGACAACACTTTTGAATTTTTTGTACTAGCTGGGTATTCGCTAGAACACGCCTTAATGATGATGATTCCAGAACCTTGGGACAAGCACAAAAGTATGGATCCAGAACGCAAAGCCTTTTATCAATACCATAGTTGTTTAATGGAGCCTTGGGACGGCCCTGCTTCAATAGCGGTAAGTGATGGTAAAAAAATATGCGCTGTTTTAGATCGTAACGGATTACGCCCAAGCCGTTATTATGTAACAAAAGACGATATGCTAGTTATGGCATCAGAAGTTGGTGTTGTAGATATTGAGCCAGACAACATAGCCTACAAAGGTCGCCTTGAACCTGGACGTATGTTTATGGTCGATACCGAAAAAGGCGAAATAATTCAAGACGATGAATTAAAAAAACAAGTTTGCTCTCAACGCCCTTACAAAGAATGGATAGAAAAAAACATTTTAGACGTAGATACTTTAGAAGACAAAGCTACAAAAGCAGCCTACGATCACGATGAAGCAATAGTTAGAATGAAAGCCTTTGGTTTTAGTTACGAATTAATCAACACCATACTAGCACCAATGGCAACTGACGGTAAAGAAGCCTCTGGCGCAATGGGCGACGACACTCCTCACGCTGTATTAAGTGATAAACCAGTTTTGCTTTACAACTATTTTAGACAATTATTTGCTCAAGTAACCAACCCACCGTTGGATGCAATACGCGAAGAAATTGTAACATCTACAACTACCTACTTAGGTGCAGAAGCCAACCCCGTACATCCAAGTGAAGCAAATTGCCATCGTATAAAATTTAATACACCCATTATCAGTGATGATGCAATTGCTAAAATACGCAACATTAAGCATCCTCACTTTAGCAGTGCCACATTATCTATTTTATTTAATACTGCAGACGGTAGACGCGGAGTGCGATCAGCCATCAAAGAACTATATAAACAAGCCGATGAAGAAATTGCCAAAGGCACTAATATTTTAATTTTAAGCGATAGAGGCTTTGCCAAAGACAGAGCTGGCATACCTGCATTATTGGCGGCATCTGGCTTACATCAACACTTGGTAAAAAATGGCACACGAACTCGCGTGGGCTTAGTCGTCGAATCCGCCGAACCACGCGAAATACATCACCTTGCTTGTTTAATTGGTTTTGGCGTTGATTTAGTTAATCCATACCTTGCCTTTGAAGCACTAGAAGACATGATTGAAACCAATGTCATTAAAGATATCGATCATCAAACAGCTATCAAAAACTATATTAAAGCCGCCACTAATGGTATTGTTAAAGTAATGTCTAAAGTGGGCATCTCTACTATACAGTCTTACCGTGGCGCACAAATATTTGAAGCTCTTGGACTAAGTTCAAATATTATTGAACGATATTTTACAGGCACTGCAAGTCGTATCGAAGGTGCCGGTTTAACTGTCTTAAGCGAAGAAGTTATCAGACGCCACAACTTAGCTTATGCACCTAGACAAGCATGGAGAACTACCTTAGAAACAGGTGGCAGATTTAAGTGGCGTGCAGATGGCGAAAGACATCTATTTAGTCCATCAGCCATCACCAAACTACAATATGCCACACGCACTGGTGATTATGATATTTATAAAGAATATGCATCAATTATAAATGACCAAGATAAAAAACTGTGTACTTTGCGTGGTTTATTTAAATTTAAATTCCGAAGTCAAAGCATACCAATCGACGAGGTAGAATCCGTTGAATCTATTGTAAAACGCTTTAAAACAGGTGCTATGTCTTACGGTTCAATATCAGAAGAAACCCACGAGTCATTAGCTATAGCTATGAACAAACTAGGTGGACGATCCAATACTGGCGAAGGCGGAGAAAATCCTAAACGATTCACACCTGATGCCAATGGAGATTCAAGACGCTCAGCCATTAAACAGGTTGCATCTGGACGCTTTGGCGTAAGCAGTCATTACTTGGTAAATGCCGATGAAATACAAATTAAAATGGCGCAAGGGGCTAAACCCGGTGAAGGAGGACAATTACCCGGCTCTAAAGTTTATCCATGGATTGCCAAAACACGTGGCACAACAGCTGGCGTAGGCTTGATTTCACCCCCGCCTCACCATGATATATACTCTATTGAAGACATGGCAGAATTAATCCACGATTTAAAAAACGCCAATAATCAAGCGCGTATATGTGTTAAACTGGTTTCAGAAGTTGGTGTAGGAACAATCGCTGCTGGAGTTACCAAAGGTAAAGCTGATGTAGTCTTAATCTCTGGTAGTGATGGCGGCACAGGCTCTTCACCTTTAACTTCAATCAAATATGCTGGCCTACCTTGGGAGCTTGGTTTAGCCGAGACACACCAAACTTTAATGTTAAATAATTTACGCAGTCGCATTACAGTTGAAACAGATGGCCAACTTAAAACAGGGCGAGACGTAGTAATTGCCGCCCTTTTAGGTGCTGAAGAATTTGGTTTTGCAACTGCCCCAATGGTTGTACTAGGTTGCGTAATGATGAGAGTATGTCATAAAAATACTTGCCCTGTAGGAGTTGCAACTCAAAATCCAGAATTGCGCAAACGTTTTAATGGCAATCCTGATCATGTCGTTAATTATTTTCATTTTATCGCCCAGGAAGTACGCGAATATATGGCAAAACTAGGCTTTAGAACCATCGATGAAATGATTGGACGTTCCGACCTTATCAATCCTGACAATGCCAGTGAACACTGGAAAGCCGCTGGATTAGATATAAGTAATATCTTACATAGACCAGATGTTAGCGATGAGGTTGGTTCTTACAAACAAAGCGAACAGTACCACGGTTTAGATAAATCGCTAGACAGCCGAGTATTAGTTGAGCTTTGTCAACCTGCTATTAAAAAAGGCAAACCAATTGAGGCCAATCTATACATCAATAATACTGATCGTGTAGTAGGAACCCAAGTCGGCGCAGAAATATCACGTAAATACGGTGCTGAAGGCTTGCCAGAAGACACTATAAAACTGAAATTTGAAGGACATGCAGGACAGTCCTTTGGCGCTTTTTGTCCTAAGGGAATGAGTATGCGCGTTGAGGGAGATACTAATGATTACTTAGGTAAAGGTCTTTCTGGCGCAAAATTAATTGTACATCCTCATAGAGATTCAGACTTAGTTAGCCATAAAAATATTGTAACAGGCAATGTTACTTTATATGGAGCAACCTCAGGCGAAGCCTATATTAGCGGAATTGCCGGCGAACGCTTTTGTGTGCGTAACTCTGGTGCTACTGCCGTTGTAGAAGGTATCGGCGATCACGGTTGCGAATATATGACAGGAGGTCGAGTAGTTGTGCTAGGTCCATGTGGACGTAATTTTGGTGCTGGCATGAGTGGTGGATATGCTTATATTTACGATGAAGACGGAACTTTTGCTAACGAAACCAATACTGAATTAATAGACCTAGAAAAACTTATTGACGAAAAAGATATTGAAGAATTAAAAGAAATTATTCAAAAACATATTAAATATACCAAAAGTAAAATTGCTTCTGAAATCTTAGAAAATTGGGAAGCAAATCAAAGCAAATTTATAAAAGTAATGCCCATGGCTTACAAACGTATGTTAAAAGCATTTGAAACTGTTCGCGCCGAAGGCGTACCAGAAAAAGATGTTGAGCTTGTGGCCTTTGAGCGTTTCGCATAAGGAGAATGAAATGGGAAAACCAACTGGATTTATAGAATTTCAACGTCAATTACCAGAAGATCGCGCTCCAAAGGAACGCATCAAAGACTGGAAAGAATTTCATCTGCACTTAAGCGATGAAGAGATTCAAAAACAAGGCGCACGCTGTATGGATTGCGGCATTCCTTTTTGTCATACAGGTATGAATATTGCGGGGGCAGCCTCTGGGTGTCCACTCAATAACTTAATACCTGATTGGAATGATTTAGTTTATCGCAACGAATGGAAAGATGCATATATGCGTTTAAGACGCACAAATAACTTTCCTGAATTTACAGGACGTGTATGTCCAGCGCCATGCGAAGGCGCATGCACTGTCGGTATTAATTTACCGCCTGTTACTATTAAAAATCACGAAGTAACAATATCTGATAAAGCTTGGGAAGAAGAAAGAGTTCATCCTCATCCTCCAGAAATACGCACCAATAAAAAAGTAGCAATTGTTGGCTCTGGTCCTGCGGGATTAGCCGCAGCCGATCAACTAAATCAAGCAGGCCATATTGTAACCGTCTTTGAACGCTCCGATCGACCAGGCGGATTGCTAATGTATGGCATTCCTAATATGAAATTAGATAAGCGTGATGTAGTGCAACGCCGCACACGCTTAATGGCACAAGAAGGTGTTAAATTTATTACTAATTGTGAAGTAGGCGTTGACTATAGCGTCGAAAAATTAAAAGAAGAATTTGACGCTATTATTTTAACTATTGGCTCTACCAAAGGTCGAGATTTACCAATTGAAGGCCGCGATTTAAAAGGCGTACACTACGCTATGGAATTTTTAGCCAAAAATACAAAAAGCCTTTTAGATAGCGAATTAAACGATAACAATTATATATCTGCTAAAGATAAAAATGTAGTTGTAATTGGTGGTGGCGATACAGGTACAGATTGCGTAGCTACAAGCATTCGCCATCAATGTAGTTCGTTGCGTCAACTAGAAATTATGCCTGAGAGCCCTAAAACGCGTAGCAAAAATAACCCTTGGCCAGAATATCCAAAAGTATTAAAAGTTGACTATGGACAGGAAGAAGCTACAGCCGTATTTGGTTCTGATCCACGCGAATACGAAACTATGACTCAAAAATTTGTAGGCGACGAAGACGGCAACCTTAAAGAAATTCACACTGTACAAGTAAAATGGAATTTTCCTGCCAATGGCGGACGACCAACTCCAGAGCCAATACCTGGCACTGAAAAAGTAAAACCAGCCGATTTAGCTTTATTGGCAATGGGATTTTTAGGTCCAGAAGATCAGCTTTTAGAAAAACTAGGTGTAGATCGTGACCAACGCTCTAACATTAAAGCGGATTATGGTGCTTTTACCACAAGTGTTGCAGGGGTTTTTGCCGCTGGAGACTCAAGACGTGGACAAAGCCTTGTTGTATGGGCCATCAATGAAGGACGTGCAGTAGCTAAAGCCTGCGATACTTATCTTATGGGTTCTTCAGATTTAACTGGTTACACACAAAATTATTAATTTAATTAATTACTATTAAAAAAGCCTGCTTTTAGCAGGCTTTTTTAATGAGATAAATAACTAATATTATTTATATATCAACTTTGAGTTTATATGATAAGTCCAAGGCAAACCTTCATTACGCCACCCACCTAGTTTGCGTTGACCGTTAAAAATACTATTTACGTTTTTGACCTTACCGCCTTCAAAACCGCCTAACATATTAAACAATTTTGATTTATCCCATCCAGTCTTAAGCAATGCAGCATAAGCCTTAGCACTTCTTTTGCCACTGCGACACATCACAATTAAAGTATCAGTTTTAATATCAAAACGGGACATAACAGCTTTTACAAAATCAGCATTTAATTGCTTAGTGTATTTTTTACCTGAAAACTTATTAGTCCAAAACATATAAGGAATATTGTATGCGCCTACTGAATGACCAACCACTTGATACTCGGGTCTTGTTCTTACATCAATTATAAATGTATGCTTAGAATTTTGCTTAACCTTTTGCAAGGCTTGACTAGGTGTAATATTTGCACCTTGAACTTTAACCGAATAATTAAACCCATCGGCTAAAGCTACAGCCGTCAACAATGATAAAAACATACATAATACACTTTTCTTCATAGTTACTCCCTTTTAATAAATTATTCAGCAAAATTATTTATATATGGCAATGATTTGGCTTTTTCGGCAACCTTGTCAGCATTTACCAATAAACCTGCTCTAGCGTTCCAACTGCCATCCATAAACTGTCCTCGAGGACCATCGGCCAAAATTAAATTTAGTTTCAAATCACCCATAGTCAAAGTTTTATTTTCAATGCTTAGTTCTATTTCTTGAGATGGATTTGCCTCTATCGCTGTTAAAAGTTTCTCAGCACCCTTATGATCGATTTTAAAACAAGGCACACCTAAAGACACACAGTTACCAAAGAAAATTTCAGAATAACTTTCTGCCACAATAGCCTTAATGCCCCACCTTACTAAAGCTTGCGGAGCATGTTCGCGGCTCGAACCACAACCAAAATTAGAATTAGACACCAAAATACTACCATTTTGATATACAGGCATTCTAAATGGGTGTTCTTCGCCTTTCTCTTTTAAAGCAGCTATATCATCGGCAAAGGCATTTTCACCAAGGCCATCAAAAGTTACGCATTTTAAAAAACGGGCGGGTATAATCCTATCCGTGTCAATATCATTACCTCGCAAAGGTACACCACTGCCTTTTACTGTTTTAATTTCAACTATCATAGGTACTCCCTTATATCTGCTACTTTGCCTTCTAGGGCAGCTACTGCCACCATTGCTGGACTCATCAATAATGTACGGCCAGTTGTCGAACCTTGACGACCTTTAAAATTACGATTAGAAGTTGATGCCGCTATCTCACGACCTTTTAATTTGTCGGGATTCATAGCTAAACACATAGAACATCCAGCTTGACGCCATTCAAAACCTGCGTCTGTAAATATTTTATCTAAACCTTTTGCCTCGGCTTCTTTTTGCATCTGTTGCGACCCTGGCACAGCAATAGCCCTAATACCTGAGGCTATCTTTTTACCTTTTAAAATGTCGGCGGCAATTTCAAAATCACTGATGCGTCCATTAGTGCAAGAGCCTATAAAACACACATCAATATCAACACCTTTAATGTCTTGTCCCTCTTTAAAACCCATATATTCATAAGCTTCGGATAAAACTAAATGTTCACTTTCATCAAAACTTGTAATTGCTGGTAATTTTTCATCAATTTTAACACTTTGAGCAGGTGTAATGCCCCAAGTTACATATGGATCAATATCGGCACCATCAATAATTACAATATCGTCAAACTCAGCATCTGCATCACTTGCTATGCTATTCCAATAGGCTACTGCCCTATCCCAAGCATCACCCTTAGGACTATATGGTAAATCTTTTAAATAATCATAGGTCGTTTGATCTGGATTAATATAACCACAACGAGCACCGCCTTCTATTGCCATATTGCAAATAGTCATACGCTCTTCCATGCTCATATTCTCAATCATCTCACCGCAAAATTCATAAGCGTAACCAACACCACCTTGTACACCAAGTTTATTGATATAAGCTAAGGCAACATCTTTGGCGTAAACACCTTTTTTCATCTTGCCAGTAAATTCAATTTTACGAACCTTTAGCTTACTTGCTGCCATTGTTTGGGTAGCCAAAACATCAGCAACTTGTGATGTTCCAATACCAAATGCAATGGCTCCAAAAGCTCCGTGAGTAGCTGTGTGAGAGTCTCCACAAGCTATTGTCATACCTGGTTGAGTAACGCCCTGCTCTGGCATTACAACATGAATTACACCCTGTTGACCTTTTTCTGGACCAAAAAATGTTATGCCATTTTCAGCAGAGTTTTTTTCGATATGGGTAAACATTTCTTCACTAATCTTATCTTGCAAAGGGCGTTGACGAGCCTCAATAGTCGTTGGGATAATATGATCTACTGTTGTAAAAGTCCGCTCTGGATAAGCAACTTTTAATCCATTTTCACGCAACATGGCAAAAGCCTGAGGTGAAGTTACTTCATGACACATATGTAAACCAATAAATAATTGATCCTGACCCGAAGGCAATTGACCAACCACATGGCTATCATATAACTTATGGTACAAATTCTGTCCCATGGTACTCCTAAAAAAATAAAAGGAAATTTAAACAAGTTAAACAAATATTATAAAGATTTAAATGTATAGTTACAAATATAGAGACGATAAGTTATATAAAATAAATCCCCTCATTTATGATTCGCAAAGACACACAGGAAAAAACACCACGAACAATCTGATATTTTACAAGTCTATAGGCAAATGCTACTTCAACGCTTTTTATAAATCTACCAATTTAATATCATTCATTGAATTATGCCAAAAGTAAGCACCAACCCTTTTAAAACGCTCCAAACTATCAGTAACTAAAAAAGTAGTTTTGCCACTTCCGATGCCACGATAAGTATTGGCGATACGCGAAGCTGTTGTATCGGCAGAGTTAACAATATTTAATGAAGGGTATAGCTGTCTAATCGTTTTCGTAAAAACAGGAAAATGCGTACATCCAAGGACTAAGGTTTCTATATCCTGATAAATTAACGAATCAATATATTTACTTAAGATTTTTTCAACAATTTCCCCATCGTGCCAACCCTCTTCTGCCAAAGCCACCAACAATTGTGCAGGTGCCGAAACAACTTTTGCCGATGGTTCCATTGTATGAATAGCATCGGCATACGCTCCTTGTCTAACAGTTGCTTCTGTAGCTAGGACGCCTATAGGCTTTATGAACCACCTATTACAAACCACCTCGATAGCACCTGGCAAAATTACCCCAAAGATAGATACATTTTTACATCTTTGCTCTAAGCAATTAATCGCCACTGAAGAAGCCGTATTACAAGCTACCACAATAATATCTATCTTATACTCCAACAAAATCTCAACTGCTTGTAAAGCATAATTTATTACTGTTGTTGGGCTTTTAGTGCCGTATGGCAAACGCGCTGTATCTCCTAAATAAATCAAATTAACATCGGGCATATATTGACGTAAAGATTTTAAAACTGTTAGTCCTCCCATCCCAGAATCAAACACACCTATTGTACTAATATTTGGGACGCTCACTTAAATCTCCAATTCAAAATAAACCTTTACTTCATAAACCATTATTTATACTGTATTTGTGTTAGGTTTGCATTATTTTTATACAGGATTTTATTACAAAAAGAATGAAAATAACAAATATCACATTCATACTGATATTATCTATTGCTAGCGATGTTTTAGCTGGCTATACCGTTACTGATGCAGCAAGACGCAGAGTATTTTTTAATTATCCACCAACTAGAATAATATCTCAACTGCCATGTGCAACAGAAACAATCTTTGCAATTGGGGCTAGCAAAAGACTAATTGGTGTTACACAATCTTGTGTGTTTCCGCCAGAAGCCCAAGAAAAAATTTGTATTGGCAGTAAAAACAATCCCAATCTTAAAATGATAATTTCACTAAAACCAGATTTAGTATTTATCAACAAAAACATACACACATCAAGATTAATTAGACTGTACAGCCAATTTGGCATAAACGTAATTGTTATTAACCCAATTAACTATCAACATATTTTAGCATCTATAATTTTAGTTGGCAAAGCCTGTCATTTAGACGAAAGAGGCAAATACATATCAAGAAAACTTGCTAAAATATGTTTAAAAATCAAAAATAAAACTCTAAACGAAACAAAACCTAGAGTATTATTTTGCACATCTATCAATCCAATTATAGCCGCAAGACCTAACACCCTATATGACAATCTTATAAATTTAGCAGGAGCTAAAAACGCTATTGGATACGGGGATTATACATACCCAAAATTAACCGCAAATGACTTAGAATTATGCAATCCAGATATTATTATAACACCATCTAAAACAGCTAAAGAAAATTTAGCTAAATTGATAAAAAAATGTCCCAATATAAATGCAGTAAAACAAAACAAAGTCTATATAATCAACCACGATTATATTTATCAAACTGGCCCTAGTTTGTTTTTGGGACTATTGGAAATGACTGAAAAAATTCACAATATTAAAATAGATTTAGAAAAATAATATGCTCATATATATGTACTTATGTTGCGCTTTAATAGTGGCATGGATTGCTGGTCGTACAGCCGTAAAATTTGGACTACCTGATTTTTTAGGTATTTTAATCATCGGTATAGCCTGCGCGCCGTATTTACCTCATATTGCAATCTCATCTCCTGCTAGAACTTTTGCATTAATAGTAATTTTATTGCGCGCTGGGCTAGGAATGAACAGCAATACTATACGTTTAATAGGTTGGCCCGCTATTAAATTAGGTTCGATACCATGTTTAACCGAAGGATTTACCATTACACTGATAGCGCCCTATCTGTTGCCAATTAATTATTTAGAAGCTATGTGCTTGGGCTTTGTCATTGCGGCTGTTAGCCCTGCCGTGATTGTGCCGGCTATGCTTGAATTTTCATCAAAAGGAGTAGGGCAAAAAAAACAAATACCAAATTTAGTTTTAGCTGGAGCATCATTAGATGATATTTTTACCCTGACAATTTTTGGAGCAACCATTAATGCATTAAGCACAGGTCAAGATATTTCATTTAGTGATATGTTAGTTTCAATACCTACACAAATCTTAATAGGCATTATTATAGGACTTGGCACCGCATGGATACTTCATAAAATATATGCCAAAATACCAAAGCAATTCTTTGTGCTGATAAGCTGTTTAATAGCTTCTGGATTTTTATATTGGCTAGAAAAACAACATCTTTTTCCGATGACGTCTTTACTTGGTATTATGGCAATTGGTTTTTACCTCAACGAGCATAGTCCACATGCCAAACCATTATCTAACTCATTAAACTCTATCTGGAATTGGGTTAAAATCTTATTGTTTTTCTTTATCGGTACAGAAGTTAATATTTCATCTGCCATTAATGGCGGGCTAATAGGTATTGCTATAATCGCCATTGGCTTGATGGGACGCAGTATCGGTATGTGGGTTGCATTATTAAAAACCAATTTAAGCAACAAAGAAAAACTATTTTGCTTAATTTCCCATATCCCAAAAGCTACTGTGCAAGCTGCCATCGGTGCTGTTGCTTTAACCTTAGTTACTAATGGCACTATTAAGCTAAGCAATGGAATAGCAACTGGAGAATTAATTTTAAACTTAGCCGTATTAAGCATATTAATAACAGCACCAATTGGATCTGTATTAATATCTAAATTTGGTGAAAGACTATTAAAATCTAACTAGATGATAAACGGCTTTGCAAATCTGCCTTTTTGCTAGCAAAAGCGCGTTTCATCTCAGGTATCAAACCGTTGAGCATCGCTTCAACTATCTTATCATCACTATTTGCTGGGATAAAGCCTTGCTCCATAGCATTGTGGCACATATAGCGCCCAAAAGTGGCTGCTAGCACGCCAAAACCACGATTAATATGATCTTCCCGCGCTTCAAAACTACCATTGAGACCCTTACCTGGAGCAGCCTGATGGTATTTGCTTATGGCTGTTTCTATCTCAATAAAAAAACGCTCTTGGTCTGTTAAATTTTCCATTTTAATATCCATCAATATGTTTTTTAAAATCAATTGCAAAACTATCTATACTACCTTCAATAATATCACCGTTAGTTGGCAACCAAACACCGTCCGTGTCAAGCTCGCCATAATGTATTGTTGTATATTCTAATACAGAACCATCTGTAAATAAACCTATAAAAAATTTACGTTGTGGCCCCCAAAGCAATTCAACATTCTGACATGGAAATTTATTTTTTGCAATTAACTCACATAAATATTTACCACATACAAAAAGCATCTTGCCTGAGCCATCATCCAACACAAAGGCTCTACAGTTTTCATCTTCGTCTATTCCTATTATCTCTAAAACTTGAGAGCCTTGCCAATGTAACAATTCACCTATTTTAAAGTCTAACCGCCTTTTTAAAGTTGGCTTCGTAACTATTTGATAAAACACCGACAATAACATCAACCATATTGCAGGCGCAATTACAATCATAAAAACAATAAAAGCTATAGAAAAATCTGCATACTTATTTAATATCAAAAATAAAATAACTGCTATCGCCAACAAACCAAAGGCTAAGCTAGCATATAATTTTTTTTGGCTTAATTCCTGTTGACGCAATTCTTCTAACGGCTTTTTATATCGCCCTATTAAATTTATATCTGAACATTCAAGCATAACTTAAGTATACCAAAATCAACTTTAAAGCATAGCCACTACTTGATAGAATAAACACCTATCATTTATGGGGATAAATATGCAAAGAACATTTAGTATCATCAAACCTAAAGCCGTTAGCAATCATCATATTGGTCATATCATTGCTATTTTTGAAGAACATAACTTACGCATAGCAGGCATAAAATTAATAACTTTAAATCGAGAAAAAGCAAAAATATTTTATGCCGAACACGATGGCAAACCATTTTTTAATGATTTATTAGATTTTATCACATCAGGCCCAATCGTATTAATGGTACTAGAAGGCCTAGATGCTATTAAATTAAATCGCAAAATTATGGGAGTTACCAACCCTCAGGAAGCCGAAACAGGCACTATTAGAAATCTTTACGCCGAAAGCATACAAGCCAATGCCGTGCACGGCTCCGACTCTGAACAAGCTGCCAAACGAGAAATAGCCCTATTCTTTGACGATAGCGAAATTGTAAAAAGTTAATACCTGCCTGTTACATCTATGCAAAAATATGATGCGATTATTGTGGGTGCCGGAGCATCAGGCTTAACTTGTGCTGCCGAAGCTACCAAAACAAATAAACGCATAGCTATTATTGATCACAACCAAACAGCCGGCAAAAAAATAACCATCTCTGGAGGAGGTAAGGCTAATTTCACCAACCTTAACATCAATGCAGATAATTACATTTGCAATAATCCACATTTTGTAAAATCCGCATTAAAACGTTATAGTCCTTGGGATATTATTAAATTATTAGAAACATACAATATTAATTGGCACCAACGAGAACACGGACAACTGTTTTGTGATATTAATGCAACACATTTACTCAATGCTCTTTTAAATGAAGCTGCTAACACAGATTTTTTTTTAGGTCGTTCAATTAAATGCATAACCAACAAAAATAATAAATTTTCAATAGAAACTTCCAAAGGTTTTTTTGAATGTCAAAAACTAGTTATTGCCACTGGTGGGTTATCGTTTTCTAAAATTGGCGCAAGTGATTTTGGACATCGCATAGCCAAACAATTTGGACACACCATCATCGAGCCTTTGCCAGCATTAGTACCATTACTATATAATAAAAATGATTATCAATATTTAACTACATTATCCGGTATATCTATTAAAGCTAAAATTAGCTATAAAAATATTAGCTTTTTAGATCAGCTATTATTTACACATCAAGGTTTAAGTGGGCCTGTAATATTGCAAATATCTTCATACTGGCAAGCAAACACATGCATTACTATTGATTTATTACCAGAAATAAACATTCAAGAAAACTTAATCTTATCAAGAACTAAATCACCAAAACAACAATTACATACTAAATTAAGACAATTTTTTCCCGACAAATTAGCCAAACTTATATGTGATTATTTGATTAAAAAAAATGCTACGTTGGGCAGTTTATCTAACAACGATATTGAGATAATTGATAAGGCCATTCACAACATTAAAATTACACCTAAAGGCACCGCGGGCTTTAATAAAGCAGAAGTCACCATTGGTGGCATAAACTGCAATGAAATCAGCTCTAAAACAATGGAGTCGCAAATTACACCAAACCTGTTTTTTATCGGAGAAGTTCTCGATGTTACAGGTCAACTAGGCGGGTTTAATTTCCATTGGGCATGGGCATCTGGCACAGCGGCTGGCAAAGCTCTATTTGCTTAATTACTATTTGTCCTGTAATAATATCTTTAAATTCTAGTGTCCAAGTACCTCCAATATCATTTTGCACAAAAGGTATAAATCCATAACCCTTACCATTCTTTAATAAAATATTTTGATTATAAAAACTTACGTTCTGACCCTTAGGATTAATAACTCGCATAGCTACAACACTATCTATTGATTTAGAAAAAGACACAATAACATTAAACAACAAATCTTTATGTGAAACATCAACATCAAATGTTGATAACTTATCTTTTAACAATGCAAAAACATACGGATTTGCATTGTTAAAAAACAATTTTACATAATCAGTATAACCCAAGTATTTATGTGTTCTTAACTCATAAATATGATATTTAGAATCAAATTTAAATTCTGTTTGCTTGATTTTAGATGCATCAGTTATAACTCCAATATATTTGTTTTTAGCTGCATCATTATAAAGATAAATTTCTGCATCTCGTACCAACTCTCCGTCATTAGCAAATAAAACAACATCAACTTTTACGCCTGCTTTTTTCAACCTATTTATAAAAGTATTTTGCACATTAGTAATAATTTTTTTATTTACATTTGCATTTGGATATAACAATGCCCCTTTATAAGAAGTGTCAATCACTGTATCGATAAAGTTAGTTTCTTTAGTAAATAATTTTTTTAATTGTGGCTTGCTAAATGGCTTACAATTTTCATCCATTAATGCAGGCATGCCCTCTGCAATAATTATCCCGCCATCATCAGAAAATTTTTCGATTTGTGTTATTTCAGCCTTTGAAAGTGCAGTCGCATTTAACAAAACCAAAACCTTATATTGACTAGAATTTAAATCACCATCAGACAACTGTTCATAAGATATAAAATTAAAATTAACTCCAACATTACGACATAAGCTTATATATTTTTCGCGTAATGCTTGATGGGATTTTTTTTGTTTATTTAAAAAAGCGGCTCGTATAGATGCTTGCGAATACAAAATTGCAACACTAGCTTCTGCTTTTAAATTATTAATATAATGCTTACCTAAGCCACCTGTTAAAATTTTTAAAGTTTTTATACAATCTTTTGCTCCCGTAGAAAAGCTCATATCTGGATTAATAACTGATGGAGAATGAAAAGACATAGCTCCTTTTTCACCCATAAAAAGAGTTTTCCATAAAGCAACAGTCTGCTTATGCCCCTTTATCGAATACCCCATTGCCCAATTGACAATATCACCATTTGGTTTGAATGACCTTTGTAAATCTCTTTGGCCACCTTCACTGTAGCTCATCACGCCGTCGAAAACCTTCATCATACGCCACCAGTCCATACCCCCATAAGCCGTGGGAGGTTGAGTTCCTGACATCGAGACTTTAGCATACGCATCTCCCTTGCGCGCGTTTATAGCAGCTAAATTAACTATTGCCTCCAAGCGCGAATCAACAAAATTAAGATGATCTGCCCACGGTGCATAATTTTTATTTGAACGCAAAATCGCCTCCTGACGTGTCATAGGCAAAACGCTTGCCCAATCAGAAAACGTTGTTTGCCATTCATTATTTAAATTATCGAGAGTTTGATATTTATCTTTTAAATAAGATCTAAACTTTACTAGACCTTCCTTTGAAAAACAAAAATCAACTGGCTTACCATCATAACCAGTTATAGATAATTCATCACCAAGCCAATAAAAACGAAGGCCATATTTTTTAAATTTAGTTGATACATTTACAAAAGCATGCTCGCACTTGTTCAAAAATTTAGAATCCGACAAACAAGGCGTTCTTACCAACTGCATCTTATCACCTGTTTTTAAATAATTAGCAGGTTCCTCACAACGTTCTAATCCAATACCGTGCAATGTTGTTGGATTAAAATTAAATTTTACAGCAAAATCTTTATCTAACCTACTGTCATTAGCTATGATAGTTCGCACCTTTAGCTCGTGTAATTTATGTGCCAATTCTGGCAATAAATAATGTCGCATACCAAGACCTGCAATCGATGTTATCCAAATCCCTGGCTCATAATCGTTCCAAACAAGTTGTTGTTCGGTTGGCATCACAATAAAAGTTTTTTCTAGACGGTCTACTATTTTACCTTCAATAGATAATAAGATTTTAACTTTATACTGTCTTGACATTAATTTGTTTTGTAATGGTATTACAAAAGTTAAATTATCTTGTAAAGATGCCTCATCAAAAAGCAATCTATTATAAGAATCATAAAGCTGGCAAATTATTTTTACCCGTTGGTTTTTATCATGCTTTAAATCAACTTTCACCTCGGCTACATCACCATTTATATAGTATGGTTTATTAAACTTTATTGCATTAATACGTGATTGGGCTTCTACTAAGATACTTGTGGATGCCCAATTTAACACTTCTTTATTTTTGTTTTTTAAAATTACATCCAACGTTTGCATACCGTTAAATATCACCGCAGGTATTTCAAAACATATTTGATTATTACCCTTAACAACCTGTTTATACAGCACAGTATTAGACAACTCTTTTGAGTAACAATTTCTATTGCCAATATTTATTTCAATTTGACTATCTATCTGACTGCTAACATTTAATTTAACCTCAATCTTTTTATTGTATTTTGCAACTATGCTATCAATTAACAAATCAGGTTGACGATTTGCAGTATAAATAATTGCCTTAGATAAAAGAGAAAAATAATATTCCCAATAATTACCTTGAAGAGCATTAACATTGTCAAACTCTGGGGTTAAACCTGCACCTGTATTATAAACTCCACCCAATGCCTTATAACCTAAAGCAACAGATTTGCCCTGACCGACATCTTTACTAGCCAAATAAGCATGGTTATTAACGCTAGCTAATACGTTGCCATCTGTTTCAAAAACTCTGCAATAACTATCTGGAAACAACTCAAAAGGTATCCCATTGGTTAAAAAAGATTTTTTGACGGCTTTAGGTTTACCTAACAAAATTTTACCGTCGTTAAACAATGGACTAATAAATTGTAAGCTAGTTTTTTTATATGTCGGATCTATATAAACTAACCCCGTTCCTGCTTTGATTTTGTTTTCTAAAGTAGTTTGTATGTCTGTTGGAAAATAATCCCATGGTACAGCACCTATTAAAATCACATCATAATTTTCTTTTAATTTTTTGTTCAAATTATCATAGATATCTGCCTGAGTCGTTCTTCCATAATCATCACCTATAGAATAAATAGGCCTATTATTTACAGATAAATATACAACGTTTGCATCTAAGCTTATCCTTTGGTTTAACTCTGCTACCTCAGGAATATTTTGATAGCCAGTCAATACTAACAATTTAATTTTACCCTTACTGTAAGGCTTTGCCCATTTGATATGTGGAGTTTTAATAGATAAATCATACTTGGTTAAATCAATTTTTTTAGCTTTGGTTGTAATTTTAGATTTTAAAGGCTTTAATTTATATCTGCCGTCTAAATCTCCCGCCACTAATAAACCGTTTAAGCGACCTACTTCCTTATTTTTATTACGTACTATAATTTCAATAGCATATCCACCATCAACACCAACCGTATAATCCATAGAACATTTTTGTACTGTAGCTGGATTCTTAAATTTTAATGTCTTTTTACCTAAAACTTTCCATTTACCGCCAACTACTTTCTTTTCTCTTATTTCTAAATTTAAATTCTGTTTAACAGAACTATATATAGAAATATCTAGGGGTATAACATCGCCCTCCTCAACCTCTTCGTCATCAAAATCTAAAGACCCTACAAAATCTTTACCTGCGCCAGAAACTGAAGCAAGACCATAAAATGGAATGATTTGAATTTGAGTTTTAAAAGATTCTTTTTCTTTTAGAGTCAACTTTTCAAATCGCCATTCCATTGTTGGCCTAGTTAAATTTTTACTATCCCCAAACCAAGAATAAAAAGACTGTAAGCGACTGTAATCCATTAAAATAGCTACACCTGATTTGTTTTTTACAGATGATGCCATCCAACCTCTAGCTGGACGATAGAACCAACGATCATGACTTTTCCAATTTTTTAATGGGACTTTTACAATTCCACGCTCAGTTGGATAATAATATGTTGCATCTTTTCCAACTACACCTATTTTATTATGAAACCACAATCCATAATCCAAAGATGCCATTGCCGCTGGCATATTAAAAAATTTATAATCAACTATTATGGAAGCGTTATCCTCATAAATGCTTATTTTTTTAGATAATTCTAAAAAGTCTATACCTCCTCCATGAGCATTAATTTTTAAATCCACTGACAATTTAGACGTAGGCATATTAACCATTCGATATGCCTTATGATTTAAAAAAAATCTCGACTCTTGGATATTCCAAAAATTATCACTTAAACACCCCTGTTCTTTATCAACCAATTGAATATTAGTAGGTCTAAAAATTAAACTTTTAATTCTACCTCCAGACCCCTGATCAATTTGAATATTTAAATACTTATTCTCTAAAAATAATATCTTTTCCTTGTGATTTGCAATAGCACCAATAACACTAATTGAAAAAAACATATTGTGTATCAATAAAACATTTAAAACTAATAATGCTATTTTTTGCATATAATCACCTTTTATTTATAAATAATTACTGTACTGGTTTACCGCAAACTCGTATTTCACCTAAGGCCATATAACCTATTCCCTTGGGAACTATTTTGATGCGACTGGCCTTACCAGGTGATTGCCATTGATAAATATAATCCTTGCAAGTGTCATCTATAATATTTTTTGTTTGTTTAGCATCTTCGCCATAGGTTTTAATTGTTTTAAATGACAAAAATTCACCACTACCATTATCCAAACTGATATTTAATTCATCTAAATGATACCAAATAGTTGGTTTGGGTGCAGATATTTCAATTAAACTTAAATCAGCCGTATAAGGTAAATCTATAACAATCTCTAAAGGGTGTTGTTTCCAAGTAAACAATGTCTTGTCAGAACCATCCATCAAAACATTTAATGTTTTTTCTTTTACTTCCTGATCATAATAATAAGTTGCATCTATCTCATCTGCATACTTTTTGATAACTGGCAATTTTAATGCTTTTTTTAAATGTTTTTTTAATTCTTTTTTTTGCCAATCACGATTTTTCCCAATATCAAATGTTGTATTAGAATCAAAATGTGCTAAAAAAATTACATCTGGTTGAGCAGATAAATTTTGAGATTGTTTCCCTTTTTTTACATTTAATGCAATTATATCTGGCAACATAGGTTGCTTTGTAATCACCAACTCATCTATTTTACCAAAGAAATTGTCTTTATTTCTATTGGCAGAATTAAAACCCACACAAAAATCATCACCATTAAATTTTTGAGGTAGATGTACATTGTCATATTTGGCTTTTAATACTCCATCCTCGTACAATAAAATATATGATTTTTTTCTATATGTACCCCACGATATTGCAATATTATACCATTTATCACGTTGCCAATTACTGACATCTAAACCGACCACACTATTGCCATTTTCTGTTTTAGATAATACTGATAATTTTCCATTATCAATAAACGTCGTAAACCAACCCGCGCGATTATGTCCCAACCCCCAGATATGTGAATACTGCATATCACTAGGAGATTTTGTCAAAGATAACCAGCATTGAATTGTACCAGCGGATGGAGAAATGACATCATTAGCATAACTACATCGACCCAACATCGCCTGATTAATTTGTCCTTCGGTATACTGTAGCGACTCATCCAGCGCAACTCTTGATGCTCCAGACACATCAAAACTAATTAAAACAGACCAGACTAAAACACATAATGAATGCACTAGTGATTTCATAACGTTTCCTTTCGCTTAATTGATAATTGTGACACAATAAAATATCTATATTTTATAATACTATTGACAAGGTTCATCCATAGAGTTGTTGCTCTCCTGTTTTTGTAAAACAAATAAATACGCCAATGTCAAACCCACAAAGTTCGCAGTAAAATCTACCCAATCAAAATTGCGCTCTGGCGCAAAACTTTGCAATACCTCTATAACAAAACCAAACATCAACATAGCAAAAAACAAATATACCAATTTAATTGAAGTAAATATCAATGAAAGCAAATACAACAAAATAGCATAACAGAGAATATGAATTAATTTATCAAAATGAATTATGCTATCTTTAAAAGTATGTACTTGCACCACTATACTATCAGGAAAGATAAAGCCAATTGGATCGGTCATTAAAGATCCTCCCAAAACAAACAACAACAGAAACCCTATAAAAACTTTAAGCATATAAATTTTTATTAAATATTAATGTAACAAAGCTTATACTTATCAATGCTTTCTTTAACCTATAATATGCACGCTTATTACTAATTAGCATACCAAAACTCCACTTATTTTTTGGCTTGATTTAATAAATTTTGTAAAGCTACTAATTTAGTATCTACAAATTGGTCGACTTCATTTTTATCACTAAATTGATTTAATAGTTTTTTAAATTTAACTGATAAATCAGTCAATATATTCATCTCTGCAATAAAATCTTTGAGCATTAAATTAGCTAAATGCGACGCATTATCTTTTATAAATTTATCTTCCATCACATATTGTTGGTGTAAATTGCGTACGCAATCCCAAGCTCTTTTATAAGAGTCTGTAAATTCTACAGACATTACTTTTACCTGTTCAAAAGCTTCAGCAAAACCATGTTTTTGCAAAGAATATTTTAATAAAGATAACGCCTTTGCATCATCTATATGACCTTCAAAAATTTGACTTATAATAAATAAAGAATCAAAAGCACCAAACATCGGATCGCAAGGCGGATGAAATTGCGAATACCTACCCCAACCAGCCACAATAAATCCTCTAAAATTTAAATCTAATCCTATTTGATACCAAGATTTGGAATTGACACTTAATTCCATAATGTCTGGATAAACTGAAGCACATCCACTAGCTCCTTTAAAAGCAGCGGCACCCCATAAATTAAAACCTAATCTATTAAACCTAACAACATTATTAATATTACAATGATGTTGAGCATCTTGAATACAACCATCATAACCCCAAAACACCACATCGATATCATCTTTAATTGATAGCAAATCTTCATCATCCCACTTAACCATCATATCATGCCACAAAAGAGGACGAATACCTTTATGATTTAACATATCAATAATAGGACGCATATGTTTTAGAAAAAGCTTTGCTTTACTATTTTTTTTAATATAGGCCTGTGTATCAGGATGTTGACCTAACGACCAAACCTCATCACCACCTAAATGTAAATATTTAATATTGGGTGACAATGCTAAGACTTCATTAACTAAAGACAAACTAAATTCTAAAGCGCCATTTGCTAGTGGATTTAAACAATCACTGCGCTCGGGAACTTCTCGTAAACTTTTATATTTTTCGATACATAGAAAATTTTCTAAATGACCTAAAACTTGCATAGACGGAACAAAACCCATGCCATTGTCAACGGCAACTTTTTGAATAGTTAGCACATCTGCTTCTGACAACGCCGATTGAGCCCTAAAGGATTTTTCTTTCCACGGAAATTTATCCTCCCAACCAAGCATTAACATATTATATCCAGCTTCA
Source organism: Planctomycetota bacterium (assembly GCA_027063065.1). Lineage (GTDB taxonomy): Bacteria > Planctomycetota > JAMOSO01 > JAMOSO01 > JAMOSO01 > JAMOSO01. Next base: position 98,457 of record JAMOSO010000050.1, read on the forward strand.
GCAAAGATAGGTATTAACTTTAAAAAAACATTAAATGGTGGTGCCATTCCACCTAAATCAAATTGAACAATTTTAATAAACTTAGTCATAATATCTTCTTATACACAATAGTAATTAGCGTACTCTATACCTATCCCAAAAACGATATCCCTCTGTCACATTGCTATCAGTGGCAATATAAAATTCTTTAACCTTCGCCACATGACCATCAATATAATTAATATTAACACCACTAGTACCGTGTCTTTCCAAAGCATCTAACAAAGTTTGATCAGCAGCTGTGCCACTTCCTACCCATGCAGAAGGATAATACGGAGTGCCACTTCCTCCGTTTTTATCACCATCACCACTATCCATTAACAGCATAGTTTCAGCTGGAGTTGTATGAAACAAAACCCTTGACGCCTTATATTGAGTCTCTACAGAAGTTTTATTTTGACCAATATAGCAGTTGTAGCCATAACTATAATACCAACTACCACCTTTTGAACTGTCTGAGAAAGGACAATTATAACCATCATCACGCGGATTAGAAGAGCTAACAACCTCCCCTGTGTATTCTGGTATCTGATCCTTATTATGACCATAGGAATCATTGTAAGGACTATCATAAACCGTGTCAGCCCAAGGAAAACAACCCCTAAAGTCATTAGAATAATTTTGGAAAGCCGTTCCCAAATTGCGTAAACGACTTGTACACTTAACCACCATAGCCTTCTCTTTAGCTTTACCAAGAGCCGGCAACAACATAGATGCCAATATGGCAATAATAGATATAACTACTAAAAGTTCTATTAATGTAAAATTTACAATTTTTAATTCTGTGTTTTTATTTTTGATCATATGAGCCTCCATTGCAAAATATTTCCCTTAGTTTATGGACAAAATAACTTTGGCATACAGCAAAAAGACACATTAAGGTTTAAAATATAACACTGTTATTTCACAGCTTTAATTTGTAAATCAAAAACAACATCAGAACTTGTACCTTTAAACTGATGAACTTCAACAGCAACTATATTTTTACCTTCATGAAAATCTGATATATCAATATCGTAATCAATAAATATCAATTCATTGTTACCCGCAATGGCCTTAATTGTCTGTGTCGAATCTAAAATTTCTCCATTGGGCATATTCTTACGAAGCACTTCTGTGCCATTAATATATACCACTGCCCCATCATCGGCACGCAAAGAAATATTTATAGACTTATACTGATTTAAATTTTCTAAATTGAATGTTTTTCTAAACCAAGCAGTAATATATTTGTGCGATTTGCGTTCACCATAACTTATTACCGTGTTTAAATAAGACTCACCATAACCTAAGGGAGCCTTACCCTCTAACCAACCAGAGTCATCAAAATTTATGCTAGCCCAATTAGTATCTGGCAATATTCCTTTATCAAAATATTTCCATTGTGATCCTGAAGGTAAGCATATATCAATAGGATTAATCATCTTTTTAGGTACTAATTTTTCATCAAAAGGCAAAATTAAAGACTCGCCTTGTGCGGGTTTCCATATAGATATATTTTTAGGCATTTTATAACCATCACCTTCATTTAAGGCCTCTACAGCATCAACATTTTTAAACTTTACAACTTT